>JAFTBM010000051.1 GCA_017455205.1 Bacteroidales bacterium | reverse complement strand
GTCGGGGTGAGAAGACTCGAACTTCCGGCCTCCACGTCCCGAACGTGGCGCGCTAGCCAACTGCGCTACACCCCGCGATTAGTGTCCTGGCAGGGATTCGAACCCTGGACCCATTGATTAAGAGTCAATTGCTCTACCAGCTGAGCTACCAAGACATTTCCTTTGCTTCCTCTCGCTTGTGTTTCGGCAACATTCATCGGCCTCCTTTCTCTCGCCGCACTATGCGGCTTTCCTGTTGAGGCGTTTTGACATGGACTTTGATGTTGCACCCTATGATTTCAAGCTACTCTTCTTTTGCTTCCTTTGAGCGGAAAACGAGACTCGAACTCGCGACCCCGACCTTGGCAAGGTCGTGCTCTACCAACTGAGCTATTTCCGCCTGTGCGACCTGCCTCTTCCTTTGTACTCCGGGTGGGACTTGAACCCACACGCCCTTGCGGGCAAGGGATTTTAAGTCCCTCGTGTCTACCATTCCACCACCAGAGCTTTCCCCTCTGATTTGGAGCCTTCCTTGAGCGGAAAACGAGACTCGAACTCGCGACCCCGACCTTGGCAAGGTCGTGCTCTACCAACTGAGCTATTTCCGCCTCTCGTCGCACTTCTTGAGGCACACTTTCTCTCTCGAAAGCGAGTGCAAAGATACGCACTTTTTCTTTTCCGACAAAATATTTTTCACTTTCCCGACACAATTTTTTTTATCTCGTTGAGCTTCAAAAGTGCTTCAAGCGGTGTAAGTGAGTCAATATCAATGTCTAATATTTTATCCTTTATTTCAAGCAATGTCGGGTCGTCGAGCTGGATAAAACTGAGCTGATAGCCGTTTTCTATGGCGTTTTTTCCCCTTTTTTTGGCTTTTTGGCTGCTTTCGGTGCCTTCGTTGTTGCCTCGACGGTTGTTGGCCTCGAGCTGCTGCAGCATGGCATCGGCACGGTTGATTACCTGTGGGGGCATGCCCGAGAGTTTGGCCACGTGGATGCCGAAGCTGTGCTCGCTGCCACCCGCTTCGAGTTTGCGCAGGAATATCACCCGCCCATCGATTTCCTTCACGCTGACGTGGTAGTTGCGGATGCGCTCGTAGTGCTGCTCCATCTCGATCAACTCGTGGTAGTGGGTGGCGAACATCACCTTCGGGTGTGCCTTGGGGCTCTCGTGGAGGTATTCGGTGATGGCCCAAGCGATGGAGATGCCGTCGTAGGTGGAGGTGCCGCGGCCAATCTCGTCCAGCAACACCAGCGACCGACTTGTGACGTTGTTGAGGATGCTGGCCGTCTCGTTCATCTCCACCATGAAGGTGCTTTCGCCGCTGCTAATATTATCGCTCGCGCCCACGCGCGTGAATATTTTATCCACTAAGCCTATCGAGGCACGCGCGGCAGGGCAGTAGCACCCGATCTGTGCCAGCAGGACAATCAGGGCAGTCTGCCGCAGCAGCGCCGATTTGCCCGACATGTTGGGCCCAGTGATAATGATGATTTGTTGGCTGGCGGAGTCGAGCGTTACGCTGTTGCTGACGTACTGGGTTCCAGCCGCCATCTGGGTCTCTATCACTGGGTGGCGCCCCTCGACTATCTCGATTCGCTCGCTCTCGTTGAGCGTGGGGCGACAGTAGTTGCCCGCCAGTGCCACCTCGGCAAAGCTTTGCAAGCAATCGAGTTGCGCAAGGGTCTGGGCGTTGGTCTGTATGGGGCGGATGTATTCGGCCACGGTGGCCACCAGCGTGGCATAGAGCTGGGCTTCGATGGCCAAGATGCGTCCCTCGGCACCGAGGATGCGCTCCTCGTATTCCTTCAGCTCGGGCGTGATGTAGCGCTCCGCCCCAGTCAGGGTCTGCCGACGGGTCCATTCAGCGGGCACCTTGTTTTTGTGGGCGTTGGACACTTCAAGGTAGTAGCCAAACACGTTGTTGAACCCTATCTTGAGCGAGGTGATGCCCGTCAGTTCGCTCTCTTTCTGCTGGAGGTGCATCAGGTAGTCCTTCCCCGACCCAGCCATGGCTCGTAGTTGGTCGAGCTCTTCGTTCACTCCTGCGGCTATGACCCCTCCTTTGTCCACCTTTGCTGGCGGGTCGGCCTGCAGCTCGCGTTTGATGCGCTCCGATAGCGAGGTGCAGGGATTGAGCTTTTCGGCCACCTCCTGCAGCACCTCGCTCCGAATGCTCTGGCAGATGCGGCGCACCTCGGCCACCGCCTCGAGCGACCGCTGCATCTGAAGCATCTCCCTCGGGTTGATGCGCCCCACGGCAGCCTTGGTTATCAGCCGCTCGAGGTCGCCAATGGCCTTGATTTGCTGGCTCAAAGTCTGCCGTGCCTCGGTGTGCTGCAGCAGTGCATCGACCGCCTGCAGGCGCTTCTCGATGGGTGCCACCTCCTTGAGCGGCATCAGTATCCACTTCCGCATCAAGCGCGACCCCATAGGCGTCAGCGTCTGGTCGATGACATCGAGCAGTGTGCGGGCATTTTCATTGGGTGAACCAACGAGCTCGAGGTTGCGCACGGTGAACTTGTCGAGCCACACGTATTTGTCGCGTTCCAAGCGGCTGAGGCGGCAGATGTTGGCCGTGCGGTCGTGCTGTGTGTCCTGCAGGTAGTAGAGCACCGCACCGGCAGCAATCACCCCCGCCTGCAGGTCGTCCACGCCATAGCCTTTGAGCGAGGCTGTGCCGAATTGCTTCAGCAGCAGCTCATTGGCAAAGTCGGGGGCAAACACCCAGTCGTCGAAGGTGTTGCAGTAGTAGCGTTCGGAGAAATGCTCACGAAACCAGTGGAGCTTTTTGCGCTGCAGCACCACCTCCGAGGGGTGGAACGTGCCGAGGAGCTTGTCGATGTAGGCTTCGTCGCCTTGCGCCACGTAGAACTCGCCCGTGGAGACATCGAGGAAGCTCACCCCGTGGATATCATCGGTCAGGTGGAGGCCGCAGAGGAAGTTGTTCTCCTTCACCTCGAGCACCATATCGTTGTAGGCGACGCCTGGGGTTACCAACTCGGTGATGCCGCGTTTGACGAGGCCCTTGGCCGTCTTCGGATCCTCCAGCTGTTCGCAGATGGCCACACGCTTGCCTGCCCTGACCAGCCGAGGCAGGTACTGCTCAAGGGCATGGTAAGGAACGCCAGCCAGCTCGGTATACTCGCCGCCACCAGCCATCTTGCGCGTCAGCGTCAAGCCCAGTATCTGCGAGGTCTCGCGGGCATCCTCGCCGAAGGTCTCGTAGAAGTCGCCCACGCGAAACAGCAGTATGGCATCGGGGAACTTCTTTTTCAGCTCGGCATG
Source organism: Bacteroidales bacterium (assembly GCA_017455205.1). GTDB lineage: Bacteria > Bacteroidota > Bacteroidia > Bacteroidales > P3 > Colimorpha. The sequence goes on along the minus strand of JAFTBM010000051.1, from coordinate 16,257 downwards.
CTGCCTCATCAGGGGGGAATCGGTGTCGGTTTTCTTGGCCATAGGAAGTGGTTTGAGCGTGGCTGCAAATTTACGTCTTTTTTGTTCGCTGACCAAACCGAGTTTTCAACAACGCCTGTTTATCTCCCCCTTTTGGTCGTCAGCAGCGGAGACTCGGCGGGGTGGCGATCGGCAGTTTCCCCAGCGTAAAGGGATTCCAAAAGTCGCCACTTGGTGTAGGCAGATGGAGCGTGTTTGGGCCGTGCTTGGTTCGTGTTTGGTCCGTGTAAGGTCCGTATGGAGTCGGAGGTGACACGGACCTGACACGGAGTTGACACGGAGTTGACACGGACCAAGTGGCAATGGAGAATTGAAAATTGGGAATTGAGAATTGGGAAAAATGGGAGGGGAAAATTGAAAATAGAGAGTTGTGAATTGGACGGGGGAGCGGAAAATGGGCGGGGGGAAAAATAAATTTGCGAGTGTGGCGGGGATTTGCTATCTTTGCAACTTTACAGGCAAGGCGAATGTCATGCAATGAACTTGATAACCAGATAAAAACATTGACATTACTCACTTCTATCCAACAAAAGAATGAATAAGCAATCGACGATAGGCATAGGCTTGATATTTGCAATCTTCGTGGGCTACATGTTTTGGGTGGCCCCGTCGAAGGAGGAGATGGCCGAGCGGCAGCGGGTGTACGATTCGATGCGGCAGGCCGAGTGGGAGGCGCAGCGCGTGGCCGACAGTTTGGCTGCCGACAAGGCAAGGCTCGACAGCTTGGCCGCAGCGGGCGACACGGTGCTGCCGTCCGCACGCAAGACCGACGATATGGGTGCCTTCAATGCTGCAACGCAGGGCGCTGTGGTGCCACTGTGGGTGGACAACGGGCGTATGCGCGTGGAGTTCAGCACGCTCGGTGCGCGGGTCAATAGTGTGGTGCTGCATGGTTACCAGACCTACGACAGCAACGCACTTGTGCTGGTCTCGCCCAGCGAGGAGAATATGAACCTTGTCTTCTCGACCGAGGACAACCGCGTGGTCAATACGCGCGACTTGACGTTCCGAGCCTATGTAGGCGGTCGGCAGGTACGGGGTGGTGAAGAGGGTGCGGGCGAAGCGGCCTGGAAGGTGGCCGAGGGGGATTCGCTGGAAGTGGCTTTCCGGGCGGCGATAGATAGCAGCGAGGATAGGTATCTCGAGTTCAAGTATATGCTTCGCGGGGGGAGCTATGAGGTGGACTTCGATATCAGCTTTGTAGGGCTCAGCGCTGTGGTACGCAACACCCCGTATATGGACTTCCACTGGCAGAACCGAATGCTGCGGCAGGAGAAGGTGAACAGTGGCAGCCGAGGGAAGAGCAATCGTAATAGCGACCGCGAGCGCTACTACTCAAGCATCTACTACAAGTCGCCTTCCGACAAGTCGCCCGACAACCTTGATATGGGTCGCGACAAGGAGAAGCAGGTGAAGGTGAAGCTTGACTGGGTGGCCTTCAAGCAGCAGTATTTCGCAACGATTATCACAGCCGAGGGAGGGGTGCCGTTTGAGAATGCCAACCTCGCGGTGAGTACCGACAAGGCCGATACGGCTCGCAACTACCTGACCGATATGAGGGCACTGATAGGGCTTCCCTACGATGCGCAGCATCCGCAGATGCACATGGGCTTCTACTACGGCCCCACTCGCCTGCGCGACCTGCGGGCGATGCATCGCGGCTACGACCGCATGCTGCCGCTGGGCTGGACGGTCATCTCGAAGAGCATCAGCCGCTGGCTTATCGTTCCGGTATTCAACTTCTTGGAACGCTTCGGATGGAACTATGGCATCATCATCATCGTCTTCACGCTGCTCATCCGCTTGGTGCTGCTACCACTGGTCTATAAGAGCTACCAGGGTGGTGCCATCATGCGCATTCTCAAGCCCGAGATGGAGGCACTGAACAAGAAATATCCCAAGCCCGAACAAGCCATGCAGAAGCAGCAGGAGATGATGGCTCTGCAGAAGCGGGCGGGCTACAGCCCTATGGCGGGATGCTTGCCAGTGCTTATCCAGATGCCCTTCCTGACGGCTATGTTTATGTTCTTCCCCATTGCCATTGAGCTGCGGCAGAAGCCTTTCCTTTGGTGTCAGGACCTCTCCAATTACGACTCGATACTCGACTTCGGGTTCAACATCCCGTTCTACGGCGACCACGTCTCGCTGTTCTGCCTGCTGATGTTCGGAATGCAGTTCTTCTACACTTGGTACACCATGCGGCAGCAGGCTGGCACGCAGCAGATGCCTGGCATGAAGTTCATGATGTACTTCATGCCCTTCATGATGCTGTTTATCTTCAACAGCCAAAGTGCTGGGCTCAACCTCTACTACCTCATCTCGCTGACCTTCACCATGACCACTATGCTGCTCATTCGCCGTTTTACCAGCGAGAAGAAGGTGCGTGCCCGCATGACGGCCTACGACGAGAAGCATCGGGGTGCGAAAGGCACGAAGCGGAAGAAGAGCGGCTTCCAGCAGCGGTTGGAAGCCCTGCAGAAACAGGCAGAGGCCATGCAGCGCGAACAGAAAAGACGATAGGAGCAAGGAGGCGAAGATTGCATCTTCGCCAAAGAATAGAGGAAAATGGTGAGGTTAGCAGGAGGCGAAGATTGCATCTTCGCCAAAGGATAGAGGAAAGTGGCGAAGTTAGCAAGGAGGCGAAGATTGCATCTTCGCCAAGGGATAGAAGAAAATGGTGAGGTTAGCAAGGAGGCGAAGATTGCATCTTCGCCCAGGGATAGAAGAAAATGGCGAAGTTAGCAAGGAGGCGAAGCTTGCATCTTCGCCCAGGGATAGAAGAAAATGGTGAGGTTAGCAAGGCGGCGAAGATTGCATCTTCGCCAAAGGATAGAGGAAAGTGGCGAAGTTAAAAACTTCGCCTCCTTGAGGGCAAAAAGAAACAAATAACCAATAATAAACAGAAGCACTATGGTAGTTGCACTTGTCAGTATCTTCATTGTGGGTTACTTCTTCATCGCGATGGAGCATCCCTTCAAAATCAATAAGACGGCCACAGCTTTGACGCTGGGGACGTTCTTGTGGACCATATTTGTGTTCTGCCATGAGACGATAGCACCAGGCATGTCGGTGGATGCTTGGCACAGGTTTATCAGCGACAACCTGGTGGAGAACCTTGGCGAGACTGCAGAGATAGTCTTCTTCCTGCTTGGGGCGATGACTATCGTTACGTTGATTGAAGATTATCAGGGTTTCAGGGTGATTACCGACAAGATTACCACGACCGATAAGAAGAAGCTGCTTTGGATTATCAGTATTCTGACTTTCTTCCTCTCGGCCTTGCTCGACAATATGACCACAGCTATTGTCATGGTGGCCCTGTTGCGTAAGCTGATAGCCGACAAAAAGGAGCGGTGGCTCTATGCGGGCATGGTGATATTGGCGGCCAATGCTGGTGGGGCGTGGAGTCCGATAGGCGACGTAACGACCATCATGCTCTGGATTGGTGGGCAGGTGACGACGGTGAACATTATGGTGAAGACGATTGTGGCATCGCTGGTGTGCATGGTGGTGCCGGTGTTGATAGTGGGGGCTACGCTCAAGGGCGACATAGAGAGGCCTGCGGAGGAGGGAAGCGGCATCGAGGTGCCGAAGCACCTGCGGAGGCTGGTGCTATTTATGGGTATTGGTGGCTTGATATTTGTCCCGATATTTAAGTCGGCGACCCATCTGCCCCCGTATTTGGGTATGCTGTTTGCACTGGCGGTGCTGTGGATGACCACGGAGATTATCAGCCGAAAATATGAGAAAGAGGGACACAAGTTGCCCACGGCGGTCAGCACACTTGAGCATATCGACACGCCCACCATCCTTTTCTTCCTCGGCATATTGATGGCCGTCAGCTGCCTGAAGGTGAGCGGAATACTGGGGATGTTGGCAGGTGGACTCAATTCGGCGTTTGGCACGGTGGCTCCAGGATTCTTCTTCATCGACTTGATTATCGGTGTACTGTCATCGGTGGTGGACAATGTGCCGCTGGTGGCTGCTGCCATGGGGATGTACCCGATAGAGGGCGTGGATGCAGTATTTGCACAGAACCACCCCTTCTGGGAGTTTTTGGCCTACTGCGCCGGGACGGGCGGTAGCCTGCTGATCATCGGGTCGGCTGCTGGAGTGGCCGTGATGGGTATGGAGAAGATTGATTTCATCTGGTATCTGAAGAAAATCACCCTCTTGGCATTGGCTGGCTATGTGGCTGGTGCGCTGGTATTCATCGCGATGGATGTAACGCTCTTCGAGAGCATACCCGCTTTGGCCAACTTGAAATAGAGTAGAGGGCATAGACGTGCCGTAGGCGATGAAAAGGCTTTGGCGAGAGTTTGTACAGCGGTCGGCGGGGCGCAAGGTATTGGATATCCTGCTGGTGCTGTTTGCAATGGCAGGTATGGCCATCATCGGGGCATGGGGACTTTATCAGCTTGGGGTAACCAATAATCGCGGGGCGGTGGACGAGAACTACCGTTCGCTGCTGTCGGTATCAGAAATTGATAGGCTCAAGGATGCCAAGCTCACCAGCAGGCAAGTCGATGAGCAATGGGCGTTGCAATACGGTCGGTTGGCTGCGTTGGCACGGTTTTACCCCGAGAATGCCCGCCTGATGCTTCAGGCGGCGCAGCGCAGTGGCGACCCGCTGGTGGTGGATCGGATGGTGGCTGCCGCCTCCATTTATATGGAGGAGAACGACACTATCAGTGAACTTTCAGAGCGGGTGGTGGAGGCGTTGCGGTCGGTTCCACAACGGCAGGGAGGCAATATAGTGCCGTGGATGAACGGGCCAGAATGGGTAGCCTTGAAGGAAGCTATCACTCGCGATAGTGCCCTCATCAACGAGGCGGGACGGCTGACGGGGGTGGAGCCACGGCTGATTGTGGGATGCCTGATAGGTGAGCAGATCAGGTTGTTCAACTCCAAGCGAGAGATGTTCAAAAAATACCTCGGGCCAGTGAAGATGCTCAGCGTGCAGAGCCAGTTCAGCTATGGAGTGAACGGAGTGAAGGATTTCACGGCCAAGGCTGTTGAGGAGCACTTGGCCGACCCCACCTCGGAGTACTACATGGGGAAAAACTACGAGCACCTGCTTGATTTCGCCACAGATGACCATGCCACTGAGCGCTACAACCGACTGGTGGATTATCGAAATCACCTCTATAGTTACCTCTACACAGGTTGTATTCTGCACCAGACTATGCTACAATGGCGACGGGCAGGGCACGACATCAGCGACCGCCCAGAGATATTGTTCACGCTGTTCAATGTGGGGTTTGACCAGTCGGTGCCCAAGGCCAATCCTGTGGCAGGGGGGAGTCGGATAATGGTAGGCGAACGCGAGTATACGTTTGGGGCTATTGGGTTCGACTTTTACTATAGCGGTGAGTTGGCTGATGTGTTCCCTTTCTATGCAGTGCGTTTTGCCGAAGGAAGTGAACCGCTGACGGCAGAAGATGTGGCACGCATACAGAGCAATATGAGCGATTGTAACCGCCCTGAATATGGCCGCGAGTACAGGCGAGATAGTATGGCTGCGAAGGATAATGAGCCTGTGGTGAATTATAGGCCAGTGCGCAAGCCCGATTTGCCGCGCGAGCATCCCTCGTATTGACTTGCCGCTTTTGGCGAAGTTGAAAACTTCGCATCCTTGCTTGGATATCCCTTGTATTGCTTTTATTGGGCGAAGTTGAAAACTTCGCCTCCTTGAGCCTTGCTGCTTTGGGGATTTGATTGGGCGAAGTTGAAAACTTCGCTTTCTTGAGTTTTGCAGCATTGGGGATTTGATTGGGCGAAGTTGAAAACTTCGCCTCCTTGCAGTTTTCAACTTCCTCTTTCAAGGAGGCGAAGATTGCATCTTCGCCAAATGGGATTATGAGAGGTGAAGTTAAAAACTTCGCATCCTTGGGTCTTGCTGCATTGGGGATTTGATTGGGCGAAGTTGAAAACTTCGCCTCCTTGCAGTTTTCAACTTCGTCCTTCAAGGAGGCGAAGATTGCATCTTCGCCAAATGGGATTATGAGAGGTGAAGTTAAAAACTTCGCTTTCTTGAGTTTTGCAGCATTGGGGATTTGATTGGGCGAAGTTGAAAACTTCGCTTTCTTGCAGTTTTCAACTTCCTCTTTCAAGGAGGCGAAGATTGCATCTTCGCCAAATGGGATTACGAGTGGCGAAGTTAAATACTGCGTATTCTTGTGTGAGTCCTTCGTATTGGTTAGTCGCACGGGATGTGGAGAGGGTAGGGCGGGGGAAGGGTAGGAGGTAGGTTGAAGGAATTGTGTTTTGGGGGAATTGGAGGATGTGTAATAATAAGAAAGAGCCTTGCTGCTTGGGCGGCGAGGCTCTTGGAATGTACGGGCGGGGAGGGTTATTGAAGTGGGTCGATGTAGCCGTTGAGTTTTTGGGGAGTGTAGCCGAGTTCAATCTTCTCTACGCCAGCGGGTGTAACTTTGTAGAGTAGGGATTGCATTGGGGAGAAGTCGAGGCTGACCTTTTCGCTCTTGCCGTGGTGGTTGAAGGTGGCGTCGAAGTGGCTTCCCTTGTCGGTGAAAGCGTAGCAGTATTGCAAGGGGTAGCGGATGGAGCGGGTGGTTGGGTTGGCGAAGAAGAGGTAGTAGGTGTCGCCATCCTGGCGAGCCCAGAAGTCGGGCAGGTTGTCGCCTTGCACCAGTGGGGTGGAGGTGAGGATGTCGGGGGTGGTTTTCACGTTGGGCAGGGCGTGCAGTTCGGCGAGGAGGGTGGGGTAGTCTGCATGTTTCACTTTGCCAGGCTCCACGGGGTCGTGGGTGAGGCAGACGGGAAGACCTGCTTTGGCGAGGCGGACGATGGATTGCAGCGAGGAGTAGTCGATATGGTCAACATCGATGTAGAGCCCAGAGAAGGTGGCGTTGCCCGAGGTCAGCACACCATTGGCGAAGGTGGCATCGGCGAGGAAGTGGCCGTTGATCCACTGGGGCTGCATCCCTTTAAGGGCTTCTGGGGTGCGGATGTAGCGCATTTCGAATTGCCATGGGCCGCCGAGCATGTGGCGCAGGATGGAGTCGGGGTAGGTATTGACCATCCAAGAGTCCTCCAAGGGCATATAGACGGCGAGGTCGGTGTAGTTGTGGCCCTTGCGCATGTAGTCGGAGACGGTGGTCATGTAGCGGTTGAAGTCGGCGAGGTTGTCGCCGCTGAGGTTGTTGAGGTCGCTGGTGCTGATTTGGCAGGTGGTGTAGAAGAACTGGCTGGTATCGCCCACTTTATTGTAGGGGAAACCGTGCCAGATGATTTGGTTGGTGCCGTTGGCGAAGAGGGCATCACAGATGAGTTTGAGGTCGGCGATTTGCTCTTTGCCTTGGTGGGGGCTGTGGCCATGGCCTTTCATATAGAAGAGACCTGTCCAGCCGTAGGCACAAGTGAAGGTCTCGGCGGTAACCACTGGTTTACCGCTGAGGGTGGCGGCCGAGGCGGCTATCTTGCTGAAGCTGGGCTCGTAGAGTATGGCTTCGGTCTCGGGTACGTCCACGAGGGTGTAGGCCGTCAGCAGGTCGGTTGGTGCACCAGCACACTGTGAGCGGGAGAATGCACCCACCGAGCGGGCATTGTCGGCAAAGGGCTGGTAGAATTCACGCATGACGTACTGCGAGAGGGTGGACATGTAGTCATATTTCACGTCGGCGTTCTCGTCCTTGTACAGGCTGCTGTCGCGCATATAGGGTTCGATATCATAGCCATGTTCGGCCATGAACTTCTCGCCGAAGCCAGGGGTCCAGAGGTATTCGGTTTCCACTTCCCAAGAGTCCACAAAGAGACCACTTTTGCTACCCTTGTAGGCATCGGCGAGGCCTTTGTTCATCTTGGCAGCATAGCGGTAGAAGACATCCTTGTCGAGGTGGTTGATGATGCGTGCCACTGCGGGGAAGTCCCACGTAAAGGCACGGCGGGCTGTCTTGACGGAGTCGAAGTAGTTGCGTGTCTGGTCGCCATCGGGCAGGTTGAGGTCGCTGAAGGGCCAGAGGGTGCCATAGGTGAAGTCGCAGCCCAGTCCGAGCGAGTCAGCCACACGTTTGGCCATAGCTACGGGGCGGCTCCATTCGGGCGAAAGGAATTCGGGGTGTGCGGTGTTGGAATCGAGGAAGATGGGGTATATCCAAGCGATTTCCACTCCGCCGAACTCATGGTCTTTGAGCCATACCAGTTGGTCGCGCACATCGTTGGTGTCAATCTCGGAGGAGAACCACCACCAGCGGGTATAGGGCTTGTGGGAGGCATAGAACTGGTCGTCGACGGCGGGCGTTTTGCTTCGGCATCCAGTCAGTGTTGCTCCCAGCAGTGCAAGCACTGCGGCAGCAAAAAGCAGTCTTTTCTTCATAGTCAGTATGCTTTATGATTGATAATTGCGGGGTATCAGAAGTGGAAGCCTATGCGGAGTGCCAGTTCTCCCACGGAGCGTTCTTGCCGCTTTTCTTGTCCAGTTTCGCGGTGTTCCTGATAGTCTTTGGCCTTAGCATTTTTATCTATGGTCTTGTCGGTGTAGTCCACATAGTGTTTGCCGAGGCCGTAGTAGTAGAGGCCGACGCTCACGTGGCGGCCAAACATCGCGCCAGCACCAATCATCCAAGCCATTGCTATGTCGCCTTTGTAGGCATAGTAGAGTGTGCCGTTGGATTCATCGGCCTTCTTTCCTTCGCGGGTGATTTTCAGCCAGTCGGCACCGATACCGAACTCGCCAAAGGGCGTGATGTCCTGCCATAGCTCATCGTAGAAGTAGCTCACGCCTACCAAGATGGGTACATTGAAGTAGGTGGGGGTGGTGTAGTCTTTGTCGCCGTATTTTTCGCGCCAGTCGGAGCCTATCATGTTCCAGAAGAGGCTTGCTTCCACCAAAGGGGCAACTTCGCCTACGCCCACATCGAAACGATAGCTGACCCGATAGCTGGCACCAATGCCGAGGGCGGCATCTTTACCTATTTCTGTGATTTCAAGTGGCACGTCGGTTTGGCTGCTGGAAACATCCTTTGCAAAGCCACCAGTGGGGAGAATACCATTGAGGTAGACCGATTGGCGGAATTGTGCGTTTGCACTGCTTGCCATTCCGATGAGCAGTAGTGCGAGGCTGCACATTTTGACTGCATTCTTCATATTCGCTTATTTTTTTGACTGTTTGCTTTTGGTGGTGGTTTTCTTTTCGGTGGACTTGGGTGCTGTTTTTGATGGTGTAGTGGTGGCTTTGGTAGCAGGTTTTGTCGGGGAGGACTTTGGAGAGGAGGGGGCTTTGGTGGATGTCGGTTTTGGGGAAGCGGATGCTTTAGGGGTGGCCGTAGTTTTAGAGGCAGACGTCTTGGGTGTAGCTGTTGGTTTAGAGGGAGTGGACTTGGGGGCTACTGTGGTTTTTGGGGAAGAGGTCATGGGGGCTGCAACGGCTTTGGGAGTGGTGTTTTTTGTGGCGGATGTTTTCGGAGCGGATGTGACTTTGGGAGTGGTGTTTTTTGAGGTGGGAGCGGGTTTAGTAGAGGTTGTGTTGGGCGTTTTCTTTCCGCCTTTTGCGGGGATTGGCTCGGGGGCATCAATGCTTACGTTGCCGAACTCGCTTTCTATTCCGCGCAGGTCGTCGTCGCTCGGTTCGAAATCGTCGGTATCTTCGAGGTCGTCATCGGACGAGTAGCTGTCGTTGTCAAGGTCTTCAAGGTCATCGTCATCATCTCCGAATGCCTCTTTCAATCCTTCTTTGTCAATATCAAGGGGGGCTTTCCTTTTTTCTTCGTTGGAGAGGGTATCTTCGAAATCACCATGCCGCAGGTGTTTTTCGTTGTGTGAGATGTGTTCCTCTTCTTTGTCGATGGCTTCACTCAAAGGAGCAAACTCCTCGTCTTTGCCTTCGCTTTCGCTATCATCGTCGAACAGGGCTTTGTCAAGGTCTTCGCCGAGGGTGTCTATTTTCATGTCGAACTTGACCATGTAGGCAGTGTCGCTTGTCTCGAAAGGCACCACATAAATGGCCTCACCATTGGGTTTGATAAACTTGGTGATGTAGTCGGAGTGTCCGTCTGGATAGGCTTCCTTGAACAATTCCTTAAGTTCGTCTGTAAGGTTTTTATAACTGACAATCAGGTTTTTTTTGTGTTTGTGTGTAGTTGGCATAGTCGTTAAATTTGGTGCAATATTACCAAAAAAAACATAATTGCACTATTTTTTCATGCAACCACGATAGATTCATCGTCTTCTACGCGGAGGTTTTTCATAATAAATTCGCGGCGTTCTGGAGTGTTTTCTCCCATATAGAATCCGAGCACTTTGGGAATATCGAAGTCCTTGTGGAGTAGCACGGGGTCAAGCCGCATGTCTTTCCCGATAAAGTTCTTGAATTCCTCTGGGCTGATTTCTCCCAAACCTTTGAATCGTGTAATTTCTGCTGCGGGGGTGGCGTTGATAGCTGCAATGCGTTCTTCGTCGCTGTAGCAGTAGGTGGTCTTCTGCTTATTGCGCACGCGGAACAGGGGGGTCTGCAGTATGTACACATGCCCAGTGGAAATAAGCTCTGGGTAGAAGCGTAGGAAGAATGTGAGCAGCAGCAGGCGAATGTGCATCCCATCAACATCGGCATCAGTAGCTATTACCACGTTGTTGTAGCGCAGGTTGTCAAGCGATTCATCAATGTCCAGTGCATTGTGTAGCAGGTTGAGTTCATCGTTCTTGTATACATCCACTTTGGCTATGGAGTAGGTGTTCTTGGGCTTGCCGCGGAGCGAGAAGACTGCCTGGGTATCCACATCGCGGCTTTTGGTGATGGACCCCGATGCCGAATCTCCCTCGGTGATGAAGATGGTGCTTTCCAAACGGCGGGCGTGGTTGGTGTTGTAGTGCACGTGGCAGTCGCGCAACTTGCGGTTGTTGAGGCTCGCCTTTTTCCCTGCCTCACGAGCCACTTTCTTGATGCCAGCAATCTCCTTGCGTTCTTTCTCGTTGGCGTTGATTTTGCCGAGTAGTGCATCAGCCGTTTCGGCATGTATGTGGAGGTAGTTGTCCAGGTGGTTGCGCAGGATGTCAAGTATATAGGTTTTCAGTAGCGGACTGTCGTAGTTGCCGTCCTTGTCGGGTGGTGCCATGTGGGTGGAGCCAAGCTTGGTCTTGGTCTGTGCCTCAAACACTGGCTCCTGTATGCGTACACATAGGGCACATACCAGTCCGCCTCGGATAACCTCTGGGGCATAGTCTTTCTTGATAAATTCCTTCACCACTCGTGCGTATGCTTCGCGGAAGGCACTTTGATGTGTTCCACCTTCGGTGGTGTGTTGCCCATTAACAAACGAGTAGTAGTAGTCGTTTGATTGCCCGTTGATGTGGGTGAAAGCAGCCTCGAAGTCGCCTTCTTTGATGTGGATGACTGGATAGAGCGGTTCGGAGGAGAGGTTATGCTCCAGCAGGTCGAGCAAGCCGTTTTTGGAGTAGTAGCGTTTGTCGTTGTAGTAGAGCGTCAAGCCGCGGTTGAGGTAGGCGTAGTTCCATATTCTTCGTTCCACATATTCGCTGATGAAGTGGTAGTTGCCAAACAGCTTGGCATCGGGGATGAACTCCACCATAGTGCCACTCTCCGCACCCTCGGCTGCCACTATGCCGCTGTCGGCTGTCAGCTGTCCTTCGGCAAACTCTGCACACCGCTTCTTCCCCTCGCGATAGGCTTCCACCTTGAAGTAGGACGACAGGGCGTTCACCGCCTTTGTACCCACACCATTCAATCCTACCGATTTCTGGAACACTTTGCTGTCGTATTTCGCCCCTGTGTTCAGTTTCGACACTGCTTCTACCAGTTTTCCCAGAGGGATGCCGCGCCCGTAGTCGCGAATGCTTACGCGCCGCTCTGCGAAGTTTATCTTCAGTTCCACTTTCTTGCCGAAACCCGAGGTGAACTCGTCAATCGAGTTGTCTATCACCTCCTTGATGAGCACGTAGATGCCATCGTCGTGCGACGAACCATCTCCCAGCTTACCGATGTACATGCCTGGGCGAAGCCGAATGTGCTCCATATCTTCAAGATGCACTATCGACTCATCGTTGTAGTCGGCTGCATTCATTTGTTCACTGAAAATATCTTCTTCCTGTGCCATGTGTTATTCTTCAATATCCAACTTGCTTTCTATGGCGTAGCCTGTCCGCTCGCCATTTGCCGACTCAACTGCTGTGATGTGCAGTTGCGCCTGTTTCATCCCCTGTTCGTGCAGGTAGGATTTCACCATGTGGTTGAGCCGCTCGTAGTGCATCCGTGTGCTGTCGCTTTCGGCGGCAGGCATCCTTTGCTCTATATCGAAGTGCAGCAGGCTGTCGGCAGCTGCCAATTTGGCCAGATTGCCCAAGGCGTGGTACTGCTCCGATGTCAACCCATGTTGGTGAGCGTCCACTGCGATGAAGTCCATATCTTCGCCGCCAAGCCCCATTGCGTTACCCAAAGCCCGTGCGGGCGAAGTGGCCACTTTGACCAGCAGGTTGCCCAGCGTCTTCCACACCAGCTTCATGTAGTTGAACTCGGGGCTGTCCACATTGCCCTTGATGGGCATCTCTATCAGTATTTTGTCGTCCTTGTCCTTGAGGACGTAGAGGGCTGTCTTGAGAGGCAGTTTCATTTCAGGTTCCACATCTTTGCGTCGGCTACCCACCCGTGCTTTGTAGATGTCTATTTGGTTGTGGTTGTCCAACTGGCTGTGTGTGATATTGAGCCGTGTGGTAAGTCCGAAGATGCCCTCCTCGATGGGCTGCCCTGTGTAGGCCACTGTCCAGGGACTGAGCTGCCGCATATCCAGCCCTTTGATTGTGAGAAACAGGTTCTGCTGCTTTTTCCAGTCGTCGAGCCGACCTTCCCAGCGCAGAGCCACGTGGCCTCCTCCAGGAAGCGTGGCACGCAGGCGGGCGTTGTTGCCGCCCGTGGTGGTCAGGTTGTCGGCACTGAACGCAATGCCCGTTATCGGGAAGCGGAACTCATCAGGCAGCGTGTGGTCTATATAAGTCAGGGCAGCATCGGTTATCCGAAGCCGTCCCACCTGCACCTTCATCGGCTTGCTCTCTCCGTTTTCTTCCACTTCGATTTGCTGCAGCTCGGACAGCACGGTATCAGTCTCAACCTTCGGGGTGGGCAACAGTCGGCTGATGTTGCTGTACTCTTTCCATTGCTCGTATCTTGCCGTGAGGCCACCAAGCAGCACCTCGGCAATGTCGAACTCATTGTTGTCCAAATCAATGTTGGCAATCTCCACTGCCAAGCTGTCGAATGCGACCACGCTTCCCCACTCGTCCACCACGTCAAGCCCTTTCACCGCCACGCTCCCCCCAATGCGGCTTTTCATCACGTCGTCCGCATTCCCTTTGGCCGACAGCCGTGCGTTCACTTTGCCGTCCAAGCTCTCGCATACCACCACGTCGGCCAAGTAGCCCTCGAGGTTGGCTATGTTGAAGTCGTTGAGTCGGACCTCCACCTCGTAGTTGTGCCTTGTGGCATCGTAGTCTGCCTCTACCGATAGCTGCCCCCCTCGGTCGAATCCAATGACCAGTCCCCCCTCGCTGTCGGCCTCGTCGCCAATGACAAACCCTGGCACTCGCAGGTTGATATCGGCCAGGTTCAATCCTTTGCCTTTGGCAGCATCCTCGTAGCTTAATCTCGCATGGCTCAGCCTAATGTTGTAGAATTTCATCAGCCAGCCCGACGGCGTGGTGTCCTGCATCGGCGTGGTGTCGCCACTGGCGAAATGTTCCAGCATGCTGCTGAAGTTGAACTGCTCTCCCTCCTGCAGCACGTGGGCCTGCAGCCCAGCGAGGGTGATATGTCCGAAGTGTAGGGTCTTGAAGGGTATGGCCAGCAACCGTGCCGACACATCGAGCGTGTCGAATCCAGCAAACACTGCCTCGCCATCCTCTTCGTAGATGGCCAATCCGCGTACATTCACCCGCCCCGAGAAGAGATTAATCCCCACATGCTCCACGCCGACTTTCCGACCCACCAGCTCCTCGCCGTGCGAGTTGATATACCCTTTGGCCACAGGTCCTGCCGCTACCGACACCACCGCCACCAGTGCCACTATCACCCCCACCGTCCATCCCGCTATCTTCAATACCTTTTTCATCTTTGCATTCTTCATGTTTGTGCCAGCCAGTTCACTTCCCTTTTTCGTAGAAGTGCATCTCGGTCAGGTAGAGGTAGACTGGCTCGGTGAGCAGGTAGCGCACGTCATGCCCCTCGGCTATCTGCTGGCGGATATAACTGCTCGAAACATCCATCATCGGTACCTCGGCCACCTTCACGTGGGGATGCTCCCAAAGCCTTGCCGCAGCTCCAGCCCTTTCGGCAGTGAATCCAGGGCGCGGATAGACGTGTATCCTGTAGTTCCCGAGGATGTAGTCAGCGTTGCGCCATCGCGGTAGGGTGGCAAGGTTGTCGCTCCCCATGATGAGACTGAACTCCCGCTCTGGATATTTCTCACCCAAGGCCGCCAGCGTTACCACCGTGTAGCTTGGAATGGGCAGGTGCATCTCAATGTCGCAGGCTCGTAGGCCGTAGTTGTCCTCCACCGCCCGCCGCACCATCTGCAACCTGTGGTGGTCGGCCAAAAGCGTCGTCCGCTCTTTGAGTGGGTTTTGGGGACTTACCACCAGCCACACCTCATCCACATCCTCCTGCTGAAGCATCGCATTGGCAATAATCAAATGCCCCACATGCACAGGATTGAACGAGCCAAAAAACAACGCCGTCCGCTTCATCACAATTCACAATCCACAATCAATAGTACTTGTAAGAAGTCTCCACCTTGATGTGGCGCAATTTCTGCCCGCGGAAGGTGTATATCTCCGCAATCTCGCCTGCACCGCTGACCACCTTCAGCACCGCCACATCAGAGGTGTACGACTTGGGATAGCGCTTGAAGAACACCTTGAAGACCTCATCCTTCGCCATGCCCACCTTCAATCCGTTCACCAGCGCGACCGCCGAGTCGGCTATATAGCCTCCGATCAGCTCCACTTTCTTCGTCCAAATGGAGTAGTACATGTCCACATAGCTATCATCGCCACGGCGCATACGGTTCACACTCACCTCCATCGAATCGTAGTAGCGCTTGTACCCCACATCGCGATACCAGCTCAACTGGTTGCCCGTGATATAAGCCTCCACCGACTCCCACACCCCCAGCGGATACACCACGTAGTCGGCCAGCGAATAGACCGTCATCGTGTCGGTATACACCTTGATATCCTTGATTTGATACTCGGGGCGGCTGAAGTTCATCATGCGCATAGCTTTGGCTCTCGAGGCCACCTCTTGTGCCATTCCCGTCGCCGACACCAGCAGCACCGCTGCCGCAATCATCATCCGTTTCATCTGTTGTATAGTCTTTATCGGTTGCTATTGTCTATACGTAACGCAAAAATATCCGAAATAGTATTTTCAGCTCCCCATTCACACTGCCTGATGCCCTACTTTTCTCTCTTCCAATCTCTTTACGAATGTAAGATAATCCGTTTGAGTGTTTTTATTCGATTACGATGCTCCCTTTGTAGTAGACACTATACCCGTAGCCATCCCACACTTTCACCGCGTAGCGCCCGCGAGGAATGCCCGTAACTTGGTAGGCGACATCGGTGTTGCATAGGCAGCGCGTCATGTAATCGTAACATACCTCCTTCTCATGGATGGCAATGGTGTCGTCAATCAACTTAATCTCCGCAACCACAGTGTCGTAGCCACAATTAACCACCATGTGGCGGTGCGAGACATACAACACCCCTTCGCTGACCGATACCTCGACCGTGTCCTGATTAATCATAGTGTATTTCGCTTCCGATGATTGGCTGCGACATTGCGTAAACGAGAGGCTGTCCGTAGCCAAGTGCGACCAGTCGTCGGCCACCGTGTCAATGGCATTGTCGCGCAACACCACTTCCGAGACCGAAGCCCCACTCTCGGACGCTGTATTCTCTTTGCTGCAGGCATAGAGCGTTGCCCCCGCCCAAAGCAGCACCGCCATCGCAGCCATCGCCGACCTTGTTTTCATCCCAATGTGCTTCATAAGGTTATATGCTTTTTATATGCCTCAACGCTCTGCGAAGCATATTATTGCGTGGGGTAAATATTTTTGGTTCATCCGCTAAATGGATAGGTGGAGTCGTGTAGGGAGAGAAGTTTGAGTCTGAAGAAGTCCATGTCCCTGTATCCATAGGCCTGACGTTTCATTGTCTTGATTTTGTTGTTGATGCCTTCGAGTTTTCCGTTGG
>JAFTBM010000050.1 GCA_017455205.1 Bacteroidales bacterium | reverse complement strand
CTGGGACGGCACCAACCCCAGCGGACAACCCTGCCCCCAAGGCTCCTACGTCTGGCACCTCTCCTACCGCTCACTCACCAACCCCACAACCAACAAATCAGCCTCCGGCTCCCTCCTCCTCCTCCGATAACCAACTTCACCTTCACCTACCGCACGGCAGGGACTACCCCCGTGTTTAGTCCGTGTTTGATCCGTGTTTGATCCGTGTTAAGTCCGACTCGAGTCGGAGGTGACACGGACCTGACACGGAGTTGACACGGAGATGACACGGACCAAGTCCTAATTGAGAATTGAAAATTGAGAATCGAAAATTGGATTGGGAATTGACAGTAGAGACGGCCGCAGTATGATTGCTGCCGAGAACGGCAGCTGACCTTCAAGAGAAAGTCGGAATAGTCTGAATAATCTGAATAATCCGATTATTCAGATTAGTGGGTGGGGCTAACGGGAGGGCTTTTTGATGATGACCGAGAGGAGGATACTCACCACGAGAATGCCGAGGATGACGGCCAGCGAGGCAAGCGTGGGGATGTGCCAGTCGAGGCACTCGCCCCCAATCATCTTTAGGCCGATGAAGCAGAGCAGCAGGCCAAGGCCGTAGTGCAGCAGCCAGAAGCGATCGGCCACATCGCTCAAGAGGAAGAAGAGCGAGCGCAGCCCCATGATGGCGAAAATGTTGGAGGTGAAGACAATCATGGGGTCGGTGGTTACAGAGAAGACAGCGGGGATGGAGTCGACGGCGAAGATGATGTCGCTGAACTCGATGACCAGCAGCACGATGAAAAGCGGCGTGATCATGCGCCGACCGTTTTCGCGAGTGAAGAAGTCGTGGCCGTGGTCGGCTTGAGAGACGGGGAAATGCTTGGAAGCGAAGCGGACGACAGGGTGGCTGGTGGTATTGATAGGCTCATCGGATTGCTTGCGGAACATTTTGACACCGCTGTAGAGGAGGATGATGCCGAAGATGGCGAGCAGCCAGGAGAACTGGGCTACCAGTGCACCGAGGGCGAAGATGAAGACAAAGCGCAGCACGATGGCACCGAAGATGCCCCAGAAGAGCACTCGGTGGTAGTATTCCTTGCGTATGCCGAAGCTGACGAAAATCATGATCATGACAAAGATATTGTCGATGGAGAGGCTTTTTTCGAGGAAGTAGCCAGCGAGGAATTCGGTGGCCACTTCGTGGCGGTAGGCAATGGGGTCGGCCAAAGGTTCGGTCGGGGGAATCATCCAGTCGGCAAAGAAATAGAGGAGGGCAGCAAAAGCGAGTGCGATGCCAATCCAGATGGCAGTCCAGATGGCCGATTCCTTAAGGCCGATGACGTGGTCCTTTTTGTGGAAGACTAATAGGTCGAGCAGCAGCATAGCCACAACGAAGACCATGAAGATTGCAAAAAAGAGGGGGTTCATAGTTGATGGTTTTCTTTTGATGCGGGGCAATAAATGGGGTTGCCCGCTGTTAATTATTCTTTGGGAAGATTAACGGGCTATATGGTGAAATATTGCGATATATTTTGGAGCTTTTTCAAGGTGGGGACGTTCACCATCGGTGGAGGGTACGCGATGCTGCCGCTGATGCGGAGGGAGATAGTGGAGCGGCACGGGTGGCTGGACGAGGAGGAGTTTGCCGACCAGGTGGCGCTCAGCCAGGCACTGCCAGGGGTGTTTGCGGTGAATATGGCGGCCACGACGGGATACCGACTTCGCCGCGGTGCAGGTGCGGCGGTGGCCATCGGCGGCAATATAGTGATGCCGATTGTGTTTATACTGGCTATTGCCATCGGCTTTCGGTCGGTGAAGGACAATGCCGCTGTGGAGCACATCTTCCTCGGGCTTCGGCCTGCGGTGGTGGCACTGGTGGCTGCCCCGGTGTTCCAGATGGCACGTAGCGCACGGCTGACGTGGAGCAACGGCTGGATACCCGTGGCCTCGGCACTGGCCGTCTGGCTGCTGGGGGTGAGCCCGATTGCAGTGGTGCTGGTGGCAGCCGTTGGTGGCTACCTTTGCTCGCTACTTCCACATAAAGATTGACCGCTGGCTATGATATTCCTGCAATTACTTTGGACATTTCTGCTCATCGGGGCGTTCACCTTCGGCGGGGGATATTCGATGATAGCGTTGATACAGGGCGAGGTGGTGGGCCACTACGGATGGATGAGTGCAGAGGAGTTTGCCGACCTGCTGGCTTTGAGCCAAATCACCCCTGGCCCGGTGGGCATCAACACGGCCACATACGCTGGCTACACGGCGGTGGTCAATGCGGGCTATCCGCAGTGGGCTGCCGTGTGCGGTTCGCTGCTGGCCTCGATGGCGGTGGTGGCGGTGCCTGTGGGGCTGGTGATGCTGGTGAGCCAATGGCTACTTCGCCACAAGGACAACGCACAGGTGGCGGCGGTGATGCGCGTGTTGAGGCTGGTGGTGATCGGACTTATCGCAGCGGCGGCACTGGGGCTGGTAGGAGAAGAGAGTTTCGGCACGGTGGGGATGAACCGACGGTTTGCAGTGTCGGTGGCGATATTTGCGGTGGTGTTTGTACTCGCACTGCGGCGGAAGGTAAGCCCGGTGTGGCTCATCGTGGGGTCGGGACTGGTAGGGCTGGTGGCCTATTCGCTTTGAGGCTACGAAGTTTGTTGCTCGCGGAGCCAGCGGATTTCCTCGGCCCAACGGGTGGGGTCGGGAGTTTCGAGGATGAGGGGCATATTGTCGAAACGAGGGTCGTGCATTAGGCGTGCGAAGAAGTCGGGGCCGATAGTGCCGAAGCCGAGGCTCGCGTGGCGGTCCACATGGCTGCCGCAACCTTTCAAGCTGTCGTTGAGGTGGATGGCGCGGAGGTAGGAGAATCCAACCACACGCTCAAATTCATCCATCGTGAACTGGTAGCCCATCTCGGTGGCGAGGTCGTAGCCAGCGGCAAAGGTGTGGCAGGTGTCGAGGCAGATGCCAACGCGGCTCTTATCATCCACCCCGTCAATGATTCGCCGCAGGTGCTCGAAACGCCAGCCGAGGTTGGTGCCTTGCCCAGCGGTGTTCTCCACCACAGCCACCACGCCCTCGGTCTGTGCCAGTGCACGATTGATTTCCTGTGCAATCTGGTCGAGGCAAGCCTCTTCGCTGATGCGCCCCAGATGACTGCCAGGGTGAAAATTGAGCAAGCGGAGACCCAGCAGCTGTGCACGCTGCATCTCGTCGAGGAAGGCGGCACGCGATTTTTGGAGCGTAGCCTCGTCGGGGGAGCCGAGGTTGATGAGGTAGCTGTCGTGGGGCAGCACCATATCGGGGCGGAAACCGCGTTCGGCGAGCAGCGATTGGAAGCCTTGCACCTCGGCTTGCGCCAGAGGGCGGCTTACCCAGCTGCGCTGGTTGCGGGTGAAGAGGGCGAAGGCATTGGCTCCGATGGATTCGGCAGCAAGGATGGCATTGCCTACGCCACCACTGGCACTTACGTGGGCACCGATGTATTTTGCCATAGTGGGTTTAGGGTTAGAAATTCGGTTGCAAAGATAGTGTTTTTTTGCCATACTGGCTAAAAAAAATGCTTTCCGATGGGGTGCAGTTGCTATGTGCAGTGCCGACAGGGATGAGAGAAAACGCTGGGAAAGCAGAATATATCAGCGTCGAGTAGAGATTGAGGGAGCAGGTGGCAGGGAGAGGTTTTCACCAGTTGAGGTGAGGGGGTGGTGTGGGAATAAGTTCGTAACTTTGCAAAGTGAAATCCGATGATAGAAGAACCTACACAACACATTAAACAAGAATATTATGCACACACATTCACACTCTGAAGAGCATCACCACGGTGTACATCACCACCACACGGTGGAGAGCCTCTCGGCGGTATACGTAGTAGCGGTGGTGGTCAACCTGCTGTTTGTAGTGGTGGAGGCGGTAGCTGGCTTCGTGGGCAATTCGCTCGGACTGCTCTCGGATGCTGGCCACAACTTGGCCGACACCTTTTCGCTGCTGATAGCGATGCTGGCGCTACGGCTTGCCTCCACCCGTGCTACCAAGCACTTCACCTATGGCTACCGCAAGGCATCGGTGCTGCTCTCGTTGCTCAACGCCATCATTCTGCTGGTTGCTGTGGGGGCTATCATTGTGGAGAGCATCGGGAAGTTCTTCCACCCGACAGAGGTGAACGGGCCTGTCATCATCTGGACAGCCACAGCTGCCATTGTGGTCAACGGACTCACCACATGGCTATTGGCACGCCATCGGAAGCACGACCTCAACACCCGCGGTGCATTTCTGCACATGCTGGCGGACACATTGGTCTCGGTCGGAGTGGTGGTGGGCGGTATTATCATCCAGTATACGGGCTGGTGGATAGTTGACCCCATCATTGGACTCGGCATTGCGGTCATCATCCTGGTGGGGACGTGGAATCTGCTGGCCGAGAGCCTGCGGATGAGTGCCGATGCGGTGCCCGAGGGGTTCGATGTGGAAGAAATCACCCATCGGATTGAGAGTCAGGAGGGAGTGCTGGGTGTCCACCACCTGCACATCTGGCCTATTTCGACCACCGAGACGGCTCTGACGTGCCACATAGTCATACCCGAGGCATCAAGGCTGGAAGAGATAACCAGTCGGGTAAAGCATCTACTCGACGAAGAGGGTATTCACCACAGCACACTTGAGCTCGAGACCAGCCGCAGCCACTGCCACGACCGCGAGTGCAGCAGTGCAGGGAGCAGTCAGGCGTTGTGATATTTCTCGTGGTGGAGGATGGTGTGGGCGCGGTAGAGTTGTTCGAGGAAAAAGAGGCGAACCATCTGGTGGTTGAAGGTCATCTGCGAGAGGGAGAGCCGCTGTGGGGCAGCAGCGTAGACTGCGGGGGAGAAACCGTAAGCACCGCCGATGATGAAGTTGAGGGTACGCACGCTGGCGTTGAGTTGCTGCTGTAGCAACTGACTGAAACCTACGGAGGTTAGTTCGCGTCCATGCTCGTCGAGGAGGATGGTGAGGTCGGCCTCTCGTATGTAGGGGAGGAGAAGTCGGCCTTCGCGCTCCTTGATTTGGTCGGGCGGAAGGCTGGAGGCATCTTTGAGGGAGGGGATGATGAGAAACTGAAAGCGGCAGTAGTGGCGCAGGCGAGCGGTGTAGTCGTCGATGCCCTCTTGTAGGTAAGGCTGGTCGGTCTTGCCGATGGCGATGAGGCGGATATTCATAGTTTCAGGAGTTTGGCAAGCAGGCGTGGGTGGCTGGCAGAGATTTGGAGCATGGGGAGAGGACGAGCACCGAAGGAGGTGTAGAATCGGGCAAGACCTGGGGTGTTGCCCCCTTCGAAGTCGAAGGCGGCTGTCAGCGGGGTAAGGTGCTGGATAGTGAGCCAAATGAGGACAGCGGTTGCATTGCGCGGAGCATCAGCAGCGCGAGCAAGAAGGAGAAGATAGGCGCAGCGGGAGTCGAAGACTGTGAATGTGGCTGACAGCAGGCGTCCGCTACTGTCGCGCAGCCCGGCGGCGAGGCCGTGACCGCGGGCGATGGCGGCGGTGGCCACGCTGGAGATAAAGCTGGGCTCAACCCAGCTTCGGCCTCCTTGCCCTCTGAAGTGGGTATCATGCAGGGCCGCGAGTTCAGTTGGGGGGACGGAGAGGTCGAGCGTGCAGGTGCGGGTGATGCGGTCGAAGTCGCGACGGCGCAGTGGAGATGCTGCTGCCATAAGGTCGGGGAGCGGACGCAGGGTGTCGAGTCGATGGGTGATGCGGGGGCTGACGGTGAAACCTACGCTGTGGAGGGTATCAGCATCGGTGATTTCGGGTGCACAGCGGAGCATACAGAGGGGAAAACGGAGGCGGATGAGCGAAGCGGCGAGGCTGCGGAGGGTGCTGGTGTCGGTAGGGTCAGCAAGCCAAGGGCCAGTGAATAACGTCAGTTGTGGTTGCAGGACGTAAGGAATGCCCCACTTGCGTCCGTAGAGGAAAGGGAGTGCACCGACTGGCTCGCCAGCACGCTCGCTGGTCAGTACGCCCCATTCTTTGCCTTGGCAGACGGCATCGAGCCACCAAGCCTGCTGGAAGAGGGGAATGTTTGCCCCCTGCTGCTCGCAGAGGCGGCGGTAGCGGTCGCGGCTGTCGGCGGAGAGCTGCACAGATAGGGACTACTGGATTTTGATGCTGACGCGATTGTTCATCACGCGGCCTTCGTAGGTGGAGTTATCGCCAATGGGGTTAGCCGCACCGAGGGCTTCTATCTCGATGCGTGTAGGGTCAATACCACGGCTGACGAGGGCCTTGCGGATTTCGACGGCTCGCTGACGCGAGAGACCCGTTGCATAGGCCTCGGTGCCAGAGTTGTCGGTATAGCCAGTGAGGAGGACACCTTTGGTATCGTTTTCCTTGAGGTAGTTGGAAAGGTCGTCGAGGACTGAGTTCCACGATTCGACGATGGTGGCATCGTTGGGGAAGAATTTGATATCCGGGAAGGTGCGAGCCGACTGGTCAGTGGAGATGATGCTCTTCTTTTTCGAACCGAGGTATATCAAGCAGCCGACGTGGATGACATCGCCGTTGAGGGCAGTGGGGTCGAAGGAGGCACCTTTGAAGTAGCGGTAGTCCACCTCAACCACCTTGTACTGCACTTTGTTGCGCCAGCCTTTGCTGGTTTTCCACTTCTCGAAGGCATCGGCCATCGCGAGGGCTTCGGATGCGGCCGACTTGGAGAGGCGGCTGCGATCGGCAGAACTGGCAATGGCAGGGTTGACCGCATAGAGGAGGCAGAGGGTCATCGTGGCACGCGAGACCTTTTCGAGGTAGTTCATCACAGGTTGGATGTCGCCCCACTCGGGTTTGCGCTGTTGGGTGATATTGGCAATGGTGGAGTAGTCGAAGGGGGTGAAGTAGCGATTGGTGTCCTTGGTGGAGAAGCTGGTGAAGCGGTCGAAGGTGCGGTAGTCCTTTTCGCGGAGCTTCTGCCGCTCGGCAATGACGGGAGATTCTTTCTTTTTGCCTTTGGCCGTTTTGCTTTGAGCCGAGGCTGCACCCCAAGTGAGGAGCGAGACGAAGAGCAAGAGGATTATCTTTTTCATCGCTATGTTGTTTTTCAATGATTGGTACTTGACTATGTGGAATTATTGCATCCGAGGATTAGGGTTGGGCTTCGTTGAGGGTGCCGTTTTCGCAGACTACTACTCGCGAAGGGAAGCGGTCGATGGTCATAAAGTCGTGGGTCGAGATGAGTGTAGCCACGCCAGCGCGGTGCGTTGCATTGATGAGGAGCTGCATAATCTCTGACGAGGTGATGGGGTCGAGGTTGCCTGTAGGTTCGTCGGCCAAGATGAGGGAGGGCTTGTTGATAAGTGCTCGGGCGATGCCCACACGCTGCTGCTCACCATCGGAGAGCTGCGAGGGAAATGCCGAAGCTTTGTCTTCGATGCCGACCGAGGCCAAGGTGGTAAGTATCTGGTTGCTGATTTCTGCACGCCGCTTCCAGCCTGTGGCACGGAGGACGAACTCAAGGTTGGAATAGACATCGCGGTCGGGCAGCAGACGGAAATCCTGGAAAGCGACACCTATGCGGCGGCGCAGGGCGGGGATGCGACGGCTGCGGATGGTGGCCACATCGATGCCGCACACCTGTGCTCGCCCGCTCTCGATAGGGCAGTCGGCATAGAGGCTGCGGAGGAGCGTGGTCTTACCGGTGCCACTTTTGCCTATCATATAGACAAATTCCCCCTCCTCCACACGGAGATTGACCTCATGCAGGAGCGGCTGTCCGTTCTGCTTAATACTCACATTCTCAAGCCATACAATAGGCTGCTTCTGACTTTCAGAGGGTGTCTGCTCCATGGGGACTGGGGATATTAATTCGGTGCAAATTTACGCAAAAAAAATCAAATGACACACGATTAACTTCAAATGTGTACATAAGACTTGCCCACCCAACACCCACTCAACACCCACCCAACACCCACCCAACACCCACTCAACGCCCACTCAACACCCACCCAACACCCACCCTCCCCCCATCTCCCACGCTTCCGACCCGTATTTTCTCCGCCTGGACTCGGACCTGATACGGAGCGGATACGGAGCGGATGCCTACCGATGGTATGTAGGATGCTGATTTGGAAGTAGTTGTGTTTCCACAAGATTACGTTTGCATTGGTTTTCAATGTTTTGCGTATGGAGATAGCACGGCTTGGATGTGCGTTGAGGCAAGGGGGAAGGCTGGGGGAAAATAGCAATTAGTCCGCTTGCGAACTAATTTTGCCGACTGGGAGGAATGGCATTCTAAACGTTTTACTGGGAATTATGCGATGGGAAAGAATTTCTTCTTGTGATGGTAGAGACGGGGTGCGCCCCGTCTCTACACTTAGTCCGCATCAACTCCGACTCGGGCCGGACTTACTACAGACTATCACGGAGCAAGCCCCTAAAAAAATATGCCGCGTAGAGGCAGACTATACGCGAGACTCACTGCCCATCCTTCAGAGTTGGAGTAGCCAACACCAAGTTGCCAATACCTCCACCCTGCACCAGCCATAACTGAATAATAGAACGGATAGTACTCTGTGCCATAAGTAAATGCGTTAGCCCACTCATTCCAAGGGCCATAAGACGGATATGAAGGGTAGGTGTCATCTGGTAGCCCTATGCAGTAGCCTATCTTTAAGTTAAGAAACAGCGACCATTCAAGCTTTGGCGTCCGCAATTCCATTTCAACATAGAGCGGAAATGCCGCATCAACATAATCCCAAGTATATATGTGGTCATACACCCAATAAAGGCCACTGGGAGAACTCCCCGATGCTTCGTAACTGTTACGGGTTTCTGTATCACTTGCCGTATACCCATAACCTACTCCGATGCCTGCCATTAGCAAAGGGGTAAACTGGTAGCCGAAGGAGAGCCCTCCAATCAATGGGTATCCACCCGTGAGGCGCAGGTAGGGACCAGTAGGAATGTGGAGAGGATTCGTGGGGCGCTCGGTGTGCTGATTGTTGGTGGCACCCACCATCTGCGCTTGGGCTGCAATGCTCAAGCAGAGCAGCAGGGTTGCTGCGATAGTCTTTTTCATCATTGTCTTTTTCATTGTTGTCGCTGTGTTATAGGTTGAAGTACATTTGCCAAATGTTGTATTTTCCATCCTGCGAACCTCGTTGCGAGAGAAAGTAGATACTCCTGCCGTCGGGCGCCCACACTGGCGAGAGGTCGTGTCCGTGATGGTAGGTGAGTTGGGTGAGTTGGCTACCATCCGCACGCACAGCATAGATGTCAATATTCTCTGGCATGTCGGGCTTCTTCTGTGTGTTGGCGGCAAAAATTATCCACTGGCCGTTGGGTGAGAGCGAGGCTGTGGTGAAGGAGCGGTTCTCCATGCTCAACACGATACTCTCGGAGCCAGTAACGTAATTGACCCTCCATATCTCATAGTTGCCTTGTGAGTTCATCCTTCCGCAAAGGAACTCACTGTTGCCGATAGGAGCTGGCGAAAGGCCGTAGCAGTAGTTACTGAAGACTCCTGTGTGGCGGTTGTAGCTCCAAATGGTGTAGTTTTCCCCCGAAGCGCGGGAGAAGAAGATGAGCGAGCCATCGTCGGTGAATGCGGGAGCATAGTCGTGTACACTGCCCGAGGAGACCTGCTGAACGATGCTTCCTTGCCCAGCACTGGTGAGGTAGAGATTGCTGTAAGGGTAGTCCATCTGCGTGAAGCAGAGGGTGTCGCCACTTGGTGAAAAACAAAGGTCCTGTGCCCACCCGTTGAAGGTACGCTGCTGTGCCCCAGTGCGCGAGGAAAACGACTTAACGAAGACGTTGCTCTTGTTGTTGTACGAGCCCACAAAGGCGAACTTTCCACCGTCGCGACTCACTGCGAAATAGGGGTTCGCCCACCAGCGAAGCCGTTGTCCGTCGTAGGTGATGCGCGGTATGATGAGTTGGTCGTTCTCCTCATTGGTAACCTTGATGAAGATGGTGCCTCCCTCTTCGGGTACAGAGACCTGCGAGAGGTCGGCCTTCGTCGCCACGCAGCCCGCCATCAGCAATGTGGCTGCAGCAATAGAAAATCGTGTCTTTCTCATAGCTTTATTTGTGTTTGTTTGATGAATATTTTGTCTGCCAGGGGATATAAAGAAAATCGTGGCACTTTCCTTAGATTCCTTAGGTGTTCCACGACCTGTATAGTTCTATAAGTAAAGCCCACGATTTCTCGCAGGCGTCTACCGCTTTACCGAACTATACTTGATTTGTGGAACTTCAAGGAATCAGTATTGCAGCGTAAACGCGCATACTCAAAATATGTCGATTAGTCTATCCTATAATCTGTTTTTCAATATTTTTGTTGTTTTATAACACTTACTATTTCCAACGGCAAATATACTAAATATTTCAGACATACACGCCTGCAGTTTGCAATTATCGTCAATTACCAGCGACTATTTTGAGTGCGAATATGCTGGCGGCAGTGGGCTATGACCTCGCGGGTGTAGGAGCCGAGGACGGTCTGCCCTGTGAAGTGGAAAAGATAAGTGGTGAAACCGCCGATGTTGTATTCCACCAGCACTGGTTTGCCTGCAGCATTGACGGTTATATCAAGTGCCAGCAGGCGATGGGGAACGATGCGGGATGCCACATGCAAGGCCAGCGCCACCACCCCGTCCCAGCAAGGTATGCAATATCTCCCTGCGGCGATATTGACACCGTTACACACGTCGGTGCGCTGCCCGAAACGGCTGATGAAAGGTCCCTTGATGCTGCCATCCACTGGATTGACTCCCAAAAAGCGGCCTCCTGCAACGATGTTGTCGACCACTGCCCCGCTCGGCCCTACACGAAGGACAGCCGCGGTGAGGTGCGGTACCTCGTCGGCCACAGAGCGATAGGTTACCACTCGGACGGTGCATACTGCCGTCTGGCAAAACTGGGCAAGGTCGGGATGTTGCGCCACTGCCTCCTGCAGCACCCAGTCGGGGCCATAGGATAGGAGGAAACCTTCGGTCAGCAGTGTCCCCTCGGCAGATACCCACTCGCTGCCATGTTTGTCGAAACGCATGATGCTTTCGCCACAGGATGTCCCCACTGAAGGCTTGAGGATGAGAGGCCGAGAGATGGAATGCAGGTCGCAGTGCCACTGGGTAGGGCTGCCCGCCTGCCGCGAAGCCACAGCCCGTGGAAGGAGGTCGGGGGAAAGGTAGCGGGCAAAGTTGTTCTTGTCCTCATAGATGTCCCACTGGTCGCGAGGGTTGAGGCAGAGCTCGATGGTGGAATGCATCACGTCCTCGGGAATGATGTCGGGCGTAGGACCGCAGAAGTGGCTGAACAAGCGGTAGCTGTAAGGTTCCACATGCTTTTGCAACTGCCGCCACTGGGCAATATAAGCAGCCTCGCCTTCAGCCGGGCGATTGGGGAAGCCGTTGTGGCGGAGCAGCCAACGATGGTGGCGGCGATAGAGATGGTAGTCGTAGCACCGACCGCCCAGCAGGCCGCGCACTGCCCTCTTGATATGTTCCCTCATCGGCATAGGGATTCCGATGCAAAGATAGCAAAAAAAAACAACGCAAGCCGCAAAACTACCACCTCCAAGATGCACCACCAACGTGAAGAACACGAGCCTCGGCTAATGCTGACAAAATGTCAGCCAGCGGCGAGGTGGCATAGATATTGCAGCCTGCGGCACTGAAAGAATATACACAAAAAGATACCAAAGATATGCAAGGCAAACTGAACGTACAGACCGAGAACATCTTTCCGGTCATCAAGAAATTCCTCTATTCGGACCACGAGATTTTCCTGCGCGAGCTCATCAGCAACGCCGTCGACGCGACACAGAAGCTCAAGACCCTCGCCACACGCGGCGAGATGAAAGACGAACTGGGCGACCTGACCATCGAAGTCAAAATTGACCCCAAGAAGAAGACCCTCACCGTCAGCGATCGCGGCATCGGCATGACGGCCGACGAGGTGGAGAAGTACATCAACCAGATAGCCTTCAGCGGCGTGACCGACTTCATGGAGAAGTACAAAGACAGCCACGAGCAGCTCATCGGCCACTTCGGCCTCGGCTTCTACTCAGCCTTCATGGTCAGCGACAAGGTGGAGATTTTCACCAAGAGCTGGAAAGACGAGCCGGCACAGCACTGGAGCTGCGAGGGCAACCCTGAATTCAGCATGGAGGAGGACAGCAAGCACACCGACCGGGGCACCGACATCGTGCTCCACATCGCCGACGATTGTAAAGAGTTTCTTGAAGAAAGAACAATTTTGCAGCTATTGAAAAAATACTGCCGCTTCATGCCCGTGGCCATCCGCTTCGGCGAGGAGAGCGTGTGGGTGGACAGCGAGACCGACTGCGACAAAGACGGCAAGCCCAAGCGCGTGGAGAAGAAGCAGCCCCGCATCGTCAACGATCCCGACCCGGCATGGAAGAAGTCGCCGTCGAGCCTCACCGACGAGGACTACAAGAAATTCTACCATGAGCTGTTCCCCATGAACTTCGAGGAGCCGCTGTTCCAGATCCACCTCAACGTCGATTATCCCTTCAACTTGACGGGTATCCTCTACTTCCCGAAGGTGCGCCGCACCATCGACCCAGCCCGCAACAAGATACAGCTCTACTGCAACCAGGTCTTCGTCACCGACCAGGTCGAAGGCGTGGTGCCCGACTACCTGATGCTGCTCCACGGCGTGCTCGACTCGACGGACATCCCGCTCAACGTCAGCCGCAGCTACCTGCAGAGCGACGCCAACGTGAAGAAAATCTCGCAGCACATCAGCAAGAAGGTCGCCGACAAGCTGGAGGAGATGAGCAAGGCGAAAGTTGAAAATGGAGAATTGAAAAGTGAAAATTCTGCTGACGCTGCTTCCCAGAACCCGGATAATTCTCAACTCTCAATTTTCAATTCTCAATTGGAAGAGAAGTGGGATGACATCAAGATCTTTGTCCAGTACGGCATGCTGACGGATGAGAAATTCTGCGAGCGCGCGATGAAGTTCTACCTGCTGAAGGGTGTGGATGGTACATATTACACCCTTGACGCCTACCGCGAGAAAATCAAAGCCCTGCAGACCGACAAGGACAAGACCGTCTGCTACCTCTACGCCAGCAACGCCGAGGAGGAGCATGCCTACATCGAGAAGGCCAAGGCCAAAGGCTACGACGTGCTGCTCATGGACAGCCCGTTAGAGAGTCACTTCATCAATCTCTTGGAGCAGAAGATCGAGAAGAGCCGCTTTGTCCGCGTCGACAGCGACACGGTCGAGAAACTCATCCCGCACGAGGACAATATCCCCGAGAAACTCAGCAAGGAGGAGAAAGAGAAGCTGCAGCCCATCGTCGAGGCGGCCGTCGACAAGCAGAAGTTCACCGTCCAGCTCGAGAGCCTCGAACAGACGGATGCGCCCATGCAGGTCACCCAAAGCGAGTTCATGCGCCGCTACCGCGAGATGGCGCAGACCTCCGGCGGCGGCATGGGCTTCTACGGCGAGATGCCCGAGAGCTACAACCTCGTGGTCAACATCAACCACCCGCTTATCGGCCGCCTGCTTGCCGAAGCCGACGAGACCAAGCAGAAGGAGCTGGCAAGCCAGCTGGCCGACCTCGCCCTGCTCTCCGCAGGCCTGCTGAAAGGCGAAGCCCTCAGCCGCTTCCTGAAGCGCTCGGTGGAGATGATCTGAAGACACTCTTCTCAAGCTTCGTACCACACAACCTCCGACTGTTATTTCAGCTGGAGGTATTTTCTTTTCGCCATGTGGAAATAAATGCTTATTTTTGCACTTTCAAACGAAAAAAAAACTCCTCAATGGAAGAGAAGGACATCCGCTGGGTTCAGCGTTTCAGCAATTATCGCAAGGCTTTGCTCCAAATGGGGAAGGCTGTTGGCATAGTGTCTGCACGAAAAAGCAACACCGACCAAGACGAACTGATGGCCGAAGGTCTTATTCAGCGATATGAGTACACTCACGAACTTGCATGGAAAGTGATGAAAGATTATGCCGAATACCAAGGACAGACAGATATCACAGGGTCTCGTGATGCTATTCGCTTCGCACTCTGGGTGGGGCTTATTGATGATGACAGATGGATGGACACAATCGCCGACCGCAACCTCACTTCGCACAATTATGACGATGCGACGGCAGAAATGATTGTAAACAAGGTTATCGGCATCTATTATCCTCTTTTCCGTAAATTCGAGGAGAAGATGCTTCCTTTATCTGGTTTGGAACCAACACTTTTTCAAGACAGATGCCCTACGGACTGAAAGACAACGAACTTAAGAAGCTGAATGCTCTTTTTGCCTCCAACAAAAAGGTCGAGAAGGTCGTACTTTATGGCTCTCGCGCCAAAAACACATATCGCCCATTCTCCGATGTTGACATCACGCTGGTCGGCGGCACCCTTACCCATGACGATCTTATAAGGATTATCCTTGCCATAGACGACCTCCTGCTGCCTTATCAGTTCGATATATCCATCCTTAACACCATAAAAAACCAAGACTTATTAGACCATATCGCCCGCCGTGGAATAACTATCTATTCCATCAAGTGAGAAGTATCAATACTGTATACATAACGCAAGCATTCGACCTGGGCGGGCTGAAACTACGCCTGGTGTTCAGCGACGTAACCGACAGCACCGTAGACACTGGCGACTTTATCCGTCGTCATCCGCAATACAACAAATATCTTGACCCCAAGAAGTTCCGAACATTCACACTCGATGGCGGCAACATCGTCTGGGGCAAGAACTGGTGGTGAATGAGGCCGAAGGTGCCGATGTGGTCGTCTACGATGCCGTAGGCCGTCCGTTGGCCACTCGCCGCGAAGGCACGGACCAGTGCGTCTTCGACGTGTCGGCCTCGGGCACCTACCTGGTGCGCGTGGGCAACAACCCGGCACGCCGCATCGTGGTGGTTCGGTAGCCTGCTCTCCACCGGCCTGCTGAAAGGCGAAGCCCTCTGCCGCTTCCTCAAGCGCTCGGTCGAACTCATCTGACCACACGGCCACAGGCAACGCTAAAGGGTACATCCCCGCAAGGAGGTGTACCCTTATTTGAAAGCCTCCCGCTCCACCCCGAGGGACTTCCCCCGTCTTTCGTCCGTGCATGGCCCGTGTTGAATCCGTGTTGGGTCCGTATCGAGTCGGAGGTGACACGGAGTTGACACGGACCTGACACGGAGTTGACACGGACCAAGTCCTAATTGAGAATTGAGAATTGAAAATTGAAAATTGATTATCCGCATGTACCCGATAGGCAGCCTGAAAGGCCATCAAGCTACCAGCCCAGGGCATCGCCCTGGGTATAGAGGGCAAATCACGTTCGCCCTGTGCTATGGCTGCGAATACCTTATAACTAAAATGATTATCCGCATTTGCCACAAATACGGCCTGAAAGGCCAGAAAGCCCACAGCCCAGGGCATCGCCCTGGGTATAGAAGGTGCATTAACATCGCCCTGAAAGGGCAAAAGCACCATTCTTTTCTACTTTGTGCTTTTTGCGGATAATCATTAACTAAATATAATGCAATGAGCAAAGGGTAAAAGCGTTGTTCACCATGTTGGCTTTTGCCCTTTCAGGGCGTTGGCTATGCATCCATCCACCCAGGGCGATGCCCTGGGCTATAGGCTCATTGCCCCTTGGCTCATCAAGCTCGCCAGCCAAAGCACGGGGCGTTTTCGGGTGGTTGCGGATAATCATATTGAGAATTGAGAATTGAAAATTACGGCTGGTGCAGCCGCAGTTCTCATTTCTTGACTCCCAAAAGGTAGTGCCTCTGGGCGAAGTCGAACATGCCGTATTGCGTGAAGACGGGCTGGGCATCAAAGAGCCGCTGGCGGAGCCGATAGTTGCTGCCGTGGGAGAGCAGGCCGCAGTAGGAGTTGAGCGAGGCTTCCCACTGCTCGGGCTGCAGCTCGGCCAAGCAGGCCAGCTTGCGGCTGATGCGCCCCACGCTCGGGCGCGAGAGGCAGATGTGGTAGGGTTTGAGCCATGCCCCGAGGAATTCCACTCCGTGCCAGGCCGAGGTAAGCACCAGCTTGCCGCGGTGGAGCTTGAGCCCCAGCTGCCGCTCGAGGAAGGCCTCCACCTGCGGCACGAGCGAGTGCAGCCACTGGCGGTCGGCACTGACCACGTAGAAGTCGTCCACATAGCGCCCGTAGTGGTGGCAGCCGAGGGTGCGCTTCATGAATTGGTCGAGCTGGTCGAGGTAGACGTTGCTGAAAAGCTGCGAGGTGAGGTTGCCGATGGGCAGGCCGCAGCCGGGGGGCGAATGGAAGAGGCTTTTGTCGTGCGGCAGCCCCTCCCAGTCGGTGCGGCTGCCAGCGATGCGGCAACCCACTGTCGGGTCGAGCATGACGATGGCGCGGGTCAGGTAGTGCAGGAAGTCGAAGTCGAGCACCTCGCTCCAGGTCTGCCGACTGTGGCGAGAGACGCGGTGGGTGGCCATGCGGCTGAGGCTTGCGAGGCAAATGCCGAGCAGGCGGCGGCGATCGATGTGCATGAAATAGCCGCGGATGTCCATTTTCAGCACGTAGCAGGGCTCGGTGTAGCCCTGGCTCTCGCTGCGGATGTGCTGCTCGAGGCGGCGGATGCCGTAGTGCGTCCCCCTGCCTTTGATGCAGCTGTAGCTGTCGTGGATAAAGGTGCGCTCGTAGAGCAGGTGGGTGTAGTTGTAGTAGAGGTGGTGGACGATGCGGTCGCGGAAGGCGGCGGCGAAGACTTCGCGCTGCTTGGGGTCGCTGATGACAAAGCAGGTGGAGCGTTGGGGGTGGTAGCGGCGGGAGAGCAGCTCGTCGCAGAGCGTTTCGAGCTCTTGCTCCCAGTGAGCTTCGAAGCGGCGCTGGTAGGCTTTGTGCCGTTTGTGGCGGCGGGCATCGAAATAAGCCTGGCGCAGGTCGGCCAGGAGGCTTTCCCGCGTCAGGCGGTAGACGGAAGAGGGTTCAGGCAAGTGCTGACTGGCACGCACCGCGCGGACAGAGAAGCCGTTGTTGCGGTTGTTGTTGTTCATGTTCTGGTTGCTGGAATTGAAGTTGAAGTTCCACGCGTTGTTCGGGTTGCTCTCGTTGAGCGACGACGACCAGTAGTTGCCGTTGCTGCCGACATTGTTGAAGCTCGTACCGTTGCGATTGCCAGCGGCGGGCAGGAAGAGGAAAACTCTCCTCCCCAAGGGCGACAGTGGCCATTTTTGTTTTCGAGGCCGAAGGAATGCCTTTGCAAGCCAACTGCCCCATCGGTGTTGTCCCCTGCACCTATGGCGGCGAGGGGCTGGCCACCTGTGAACTTACCTTGTTCTGGTTCCGTTTGTTTTTCTTGCTTTACAATATTTCCGATATCTGCTGCTTCACCTCCGAGAGGAAAGCCATACACTCCATCGGCGAATGCCTTTCCAGAGGGTAGGCCATGATGCGGAGCATCACGTCGGTCAGCCGAGGATGGGATCCACGCTCGGCCACCGCCTTTTCCGCCTCCTGCCGCTTCTTCGATGCCTCGGTGAGCGGCTGGCTTTGCTTCCAGGCGGCGAAGTCTGCCGCCAGCTGTCCCACCTCGGCCTGTGGGGAGAATGTCCCAGACGGCAGGACAAGGTCGATCTGCCCGTCGGCAGCCTCCACCACTGCTGCCCCCTGCGGCGTGAAGCGCTCGAGGCTCGTCTGCGGGAAGCCGACGAAGACAATGTCCTCGCCTCCCTTCAGTGCACGGTGCGTTACCTTCAGGTCGGGGAAGAAGTGCACGCAGAGCCAAGCGCTCCACTCGTAGGCCCGCAGGAAGCTTCCTTCCTTGACCAAGTGGATTGCGGCACACTGCTCTGTGGTGGCCCGTTGGGCCTCTTTTTCAAGAATTTCTTTCAGTTGAGCCATATTGCTTTTTTTTTGATTATTCTGATTACTCTGATTATTCTGAGTACTCTGATTACTCTGATTGTTTATTTTTCGGCGGCGGCGGGGAAGGGCAGGAGCGTGGGCTGGGTAGCCCGCTCCGCGGGCGCCCACGCCCCTGCCCTTCCCCGATTGCCCGTTCCGTGCGGACGGAACCGAACAAGGTCAGTTCTGACTGGCACGCACCGCGCGGACAGAGAAGCCGTCGCCGCGGTAGTAGCTGTCCACGCCCTGGCCGCTGGAATCGAAGTCGAAGCGCCACGCGCGGCCCGGGCCGCACTCGTAGAGCGACGACGACCAGTAGTCGCCGTAGCTGCCGGCACCGTTGAGGCTCGTACCAGAGCGAAAGCCAGCGGCGGGCAGGAAGATTGAGTTGCCGTTGGCGGCAGTGAAGAGGCGGCCATTCACGCCGTTGCGGGTGGTCCATGTGGCGGTGGTGTTGTTCAGCAGTTCTATCCACTCGGCCTTGGTCGGTGTACGGGCGCCGCTGCCGAGAGCCTGCGTGGCGGCATCATCCATTGCTTCCAGCGTGGTCAGGGCATCGGTGAAGCCACCATTGCCGTAACTTGAGTTGTTGCAGTATTTGGTCAAGGTGGTGTAACTACCATTGCAATAGGCATAGTTGCTCCAGCTGTAGTCGCTTTTAGGAGAAGTCTCGCCCCAGGCGTAGTAGTTGCCATAGTCTTCG
>JAFTBM010000049.1 GCA_017455205.1 Bacteroidales bacterium | reverse complement strand
GTTGATGGTCAGGTTGAGGCGGACGGTGGAGTCGCAGCCGCCGTGGGCGTTGGTGTAGACTTTGCGGTAGATGCCTGTCTCGGTGTAGGTGGTGGAGTTCTCGGCCCAGGTGTAGCTTTCGCAGGCGGTAACGTTCTGGGTAGTGCTGTCACACCAGCGGCGGACGGAGACATTGTCGAGACCGCCGGAGTAGTTGGCTTCACCGGCAGTCTGCTTCGACTCGCGGAACGCAAGGTAGAGCGTGCCGACAGCGGGAATACGGTCGGCGTACTTGGAGAGCGTGTCGGTTATAGTCTTCCAGCCCACATAGTCGGAATAACCGAGGGGGATGAAGGTGGAGGTGTCGGCGGGGTTGGACATGACGCCGTACTCCATCATGTGGGAGGCATTGTTCACCTTGAGGTCGAAAGAGAAAGCGAGACGGCTGTTGGGGAGGCCGAAGTCCTTGGCAAGGACAACCACGGCACGGGGATGGCGGGAGTTTGTCTGGAAGCGAATGCCATTGCCCGAGGCACCGTTGCGGAAGTAGGAATAGCTGGTGATGTAGACTGCCGGGTAGGTGCCGCTGGTAGCACTGAGGGCAGGATAGTGCCAGCAGGTGGGTGCGAGGTGGTTGGGATAGGTGGAGGGGTAGCCTGAACCCGTACTGATACCAGTGCCAGAGTAGGAGTCGAAGTTCTCGCTGTAGGGGAGGGTGCCAGTGCAGATGGGTAAGAAAGTGTAGTAGCGGTTGGCTCCTGGCCATGTGGTACGCACATCGTTGCTGCCATCGGAGTTGAAGTGGGTGGCCACATGGTCGGCATCGACTATCCAACCATCGCTGCCACTGATGCACATGCCCACCTGAAAGTAGTCGTTTTCGGGGTTCAATGGACTTGGCGTGGTCGAGGCATAGACAATCCGCACTGTGCCGTCGGCGAAGAGCTGTACCTGCCATTTGAGCGAATTGCTGTTGTCGTTCTGCGAGGTAAATGTCCCGATGGAAAACTCTACCACGAGCGCCAGGTTGCCGAAGGTCTGAGCATAGACATGGTGGACACCGTCTATGGCATAGCCATCGCCACCG
The DNA here is from genome assembly GCA_017455205.1 of Bacteroidales bacterium. Taxonomy (GTDB): domain Bacteria; phylum Bacteroidota; class Bacteroidia; order Bacteroidales; family P3; genus Colimorpha. The sequence goes on along the minus strand of JAFTBM010000049.1, from coordinate 45,955 downwards.
AAGCCCGTAATCTTGGGATTGTTATCCTCTACTCCCCCAAACTCATCACCCAGTGGATAGTAGGGAGCAACATTCTCATCAGCAACATCCGAGCCTATCCGAAGGATGCCATCCACGGTAACCGAATACTGGGTGTAGGTGGAACCGCCAAAAGGAAATGTGAAGCCTATGTTTTTCAGGCTCGATGCCGCAGCATCGCCCGACTCATTGAGCAGGTTGGTAGTGTTGGTGATGGTTATCCATTTGGCAGCATCCACTCCAGTGGAGTAGACATACGCACCTAATCCCTGTGCCCGTGAAGCAGTGGCCGAAATGGACGCTACAACGACCATAAGAAATGAAAGGAATACACTCCGCCCTACCGCTCTTAATGGCGATTTAACTCCTGACTTGGGAGAGGTTGCCCTGCGGGGGGGGGGGGGCAAATAGTTGATTTACACTTATTTATGCGAATATCATACACCATTTTCAACCTATCTAAACCGAGCAGAACAGACGCAACGGCATGGAAATCTCCAATAATCAAAGTGCAAAGGTACAACTAATTTTCGGAATAGATGAAATAATAAGAAAAAAAATGTACTTTTGTAGTTGAACACAATAGCGGAATATATGACAGAAACGTTTGATGTACAATCTGATATTGCCTGCCTACCACTGGTAGAAGAGCGGCTATTTTGCTTTTGCGACGAGTACAACCTCGTTGATGCTTTCCCGATTGTATCTACTGCAACCCTACACGCTGTGGAAAATGCTATTGTGAATAGGAACTGCTGCAACGCACAAAAGAGAGTACACCTGTATATCGGCACTTGGGGAAAGGGGATATTTGTTGAAGTTGCTGACGATGGGGATGAGACACATGACAATACAAGCCAGATTGATTGGCAGAGCGACAAGATGTTGGGAAGCGAGATATTCCTTATGCATAGTCTTGCCGACCGAGTGATTTATCTGGACGAAGGCAGAACGGTCAGACTTGAATTTGTAATTGGCGGAATTGATACTACCCTATCGCTTACACGCACATCGGTATTGAACACTTGGCTATCGCATATCAATCAAAGACAGCCCGTGGCCTAAAGCCCGAAATGGTGTCAAAAAATGCAACCACTTCCCCGAAAATAGCAGAATTCCATCTTCTAAAAGAGGAAAAAAGCCTCAAAATTATTTGATAATATTCTGTCGTACAGCATTATAGCGATAAATTATGGCCATCCAATTTTCCAATATTTCTGGAAATTTTACACTCCACCACGAAGATTGTATGATAAAATGGATAACTAAAGTAATCCAACAGCGAAATAAACAAGTTGGAAACATTCATTATCTATTTTGCACCGACGACTATATGCTCACGGCCAACCAACGCTACTTGAACCATGATACCTACACCGACATTATCACCTTCGACTATGTGGTAGGCAATCTTATCTCGGGCGACATCCTACTGAATATTGATAGGGTGAAAGAGAATGCCATTGGCTATGACACCACCTTTGAAAGGGAGTTGCTTCGCGTCATCATTCACGGCGTACTTCACCTCCTTGGGCAAGGCGACAAAAGCGAGGCAGAAGCCAAGGAGATGCGCCGACTGGAGGGGGAAGCCATGCAGCTATGGGAGCAGATGTTTCCCGTGGAACAATGGGCATAAAACACATGGTCTATGATATTTAAGACGTATGATGTAGTGGTTGTAGGTGGCGGGCACGCCGGAGCCGAAGCGGCAGCGGCAGCAGCCCGCATGGGGTGCCATGTGCTGCTGGTAACACAGATGCTCGACACTATCTGCCAAATGTCCTGCAACCCTGCAATGGGTGGGGTGGCAAAGGGACAAATAGTACGCGAAATAGACGCTTTGGGGGGATGGTCAGGCATTGTAACCGACCGCTCAACACTGCAATTCCGCATGCTCAACCGCTCCAAAGGTCCCGCCATGTGGAGCCCGCGTGCACAATGCGACCGCATGCAGTTCTCGCTCCACTGGCGAAACATTCTGGAATCCACCCAAAACCTCGACCTTTGGCAAGATGAAGTAACCGAACTCATTACTGAAGGAAATGCAGTTAAAGGTGTCCGCACCCTTATGGGACACCGTATACCTGCCTCCGCTGTGATACTCACCAATGGAACATTTCTCAACGGCCACATATTCATAGGTGAAAGCCACTGGCAGGGAGGGAGAATAAGCGAAAACGCAAGCCTAAACCTCTCTAACCAGCTAAAGGACATCGGTTTCGAGGTAAAAAAACTAAAGACAGGAACCCCCGTCCGCGTTGATGGTCGCACCATTGATTTCTCCAAATTGCAAGAGCAAAAGGGCGATACAAATCCCTCAAAGTTCTCATTTTCCAACACCCCGCCCGTCTCACACCAACGCTCATGCTTCATAGCTAATACCAATCTCACCACACACGAGATACTACGAAAAGGATTTGAGCAGTCGCCTCTGTTTACAGGCAAAATCAATGGCCGCGGTCCTCGCTACTGTCCTTCAATCGAAGACAAGATATGCCGCTTTGCAGATAAAGACCACCACCAACTATTCGTTGAACCCGAAGGGTGGCACAGCCAAAGTTACTACCTCAACGGCTTCTCGTCATCCCTTCCTATAGAGGTGCAACTTGGGGCACTTCATAGTATCTGTGGTTTCGAAAATGCACGCATTTTTAAGCCTGGTTATGCTGTTGAATACGACTACTTTCCTCCCATACAATTGCGCTATACACTTGAGACCAAGATGATTGAGAACCTCTACTTTGCTGGCCAAATCAATGGCACCACGGGGTACGAAGAGGCAGCTTGTCAAGGCCTCATGGCTGGCATCAATGCCGCACTAAAGTTGCATGGGAAAGTACCTTTTATACTTGAAAGGTCGCAAGCATACATTGGAGTACTAATTGATGATTTGATAACCAAAGGCGTGGATGAGCCTTATCGAATGTTCACCTCACGCGCAGAATACCGCATCTTGCTACGTCAAGATACAGCCGACCTGCGACTGACACCCCTCGCATACGGCATTGGGCTTGCTGATGAAGAACGAATGCGACGTGTGGAACAGAAGAAGCTACACCTCAACAGCCTAATAGACACAATCAACACCACTCACCTTCTCCCCAGTACCGACACCAATACAATGCTCTCAAATCATTGCTCTGTACCCATCCAGCAAAAAACCGCACTCGCCACACTGCTGCAACGCCCCGAGTTAAATCTCACCGACCTCTCCTCATGCTCCAATAGTTGCCACACTGCGATTGAAAATCTACCTGACGATATTAGGGACGAAGTGGAGGAAGAGGCCGAAATCATGATAAAATACAAACACTACATCGACAAAGAGCAGGAGGTGGCCAGCCGAATACTAAAATTCGAACAGGTCACTTTGCCCCACGACTTCGACTACTATTCACTCACTGCACTAAGCTATGAAGCACGCGAAAAACTCTCGCAGCATCGCCCAACTTCTATCGGAGCCGCTTCTCGAATCAGCGGCGTATCACCCGCCGACATTTCAGTGCTACTGGTCAATTTCTCGGGCAGATAACCTATATGTTCCATGTGAAACATCACACTATTTCGCATAGACCATGATAGTTATGAATAATCATCAGCTCTAAAATCAGCCCCCTCCACATGATAAAATCATTAGACATAACGCCAAAACTCCGCATCGGAGACCTACAATTCCACATGGCACGGGTGTATGTAGAAAGTCTACTCGGCAAGTCCGACGAAGCAGAAGTAATAGAGGGGACTGACGGCGAAGAGGTAACCCTGCTTCAATACAGCACTCCCTCACTTTCGCTTTTCTTCTCCCCCGATGGCACGCTATCCTGCATTGACATATCCGACGCCAATTGCACCATTTGGAATACTCAAATATTCGGCATGACCATTCAACAAATCCAAGCATTGATAAGAACGCACGGCTATACTGACTTCGAAATAAACGATGAGGCTTGGGGAGAGCGAAGCCTTAGCGTCCCCAGTGCTGGACTTGATTTCTACTTTGAAGACGATACACTTGTTTCAATCAGCATGAATCCATGACACCTATCTTCCCCACAGCTTACTTTCCACCCATAACCTACATGGCTAATATGCTCCGCTATTCAAAGGTGGTAATTGAGGTACATGAAACCTACCCGAAGCAAACCATCCGCAACCGCGCACTGATAATGACCTCCTCAGGCGTATTTCCACTGATTGTCCCTGTCTCACGGCCAAACGGCAACCACACTCCCACTCACGCAGTGGAAATCTCCTACCACGAACGATGGAACATCATCCATCTGCGCACCCTACAGACAGCATATAACACATCGCCCTACTACCTGTACTACTGCGATGAACTGGAAGCCCTACTAACCTCACACTACCACCACCTGATTGACCTTAATAAATCTCTTACTCTATGGTGTTTGCAGAAGATAAAAGCACCCTGCGAAATCGTATTTTCCACACATTTTACTCCGCATAGCAGCACTCATAACGACTTCCGCCTGCAATTTTCCTCCAAACATCAGTCACCAAACCCGCAACTAACACCATACTACCAAGTATTTAGCGACCGAATACCCTTCACTCCCAACCTAAGCGTACTTGACCTCCTGATGAACCTCGGTCCCGACGCACGCCACTACCTTGACAACATTAGCCGCCCTCAACAATCAATTTCCACCAACTAAATACTCAATTTTCAACACATGCAAGTAAATGCCACACCGCATATACTCATCTGTTATTAAGTAATCTACGACAAAACACCCCACATTTATTTTGCCACATTGAAAAAAAATACTACCTTTGCACCCGCAATTTGGTTAGTAATTATATGCCAAATGCACTGACTCAGTAGCTCAGTAGGTAGAGCACAACACTTTTAATGTTGGGGTCCTGGGTTCGAGCCCCAGCTGGGTCACTACAAACATGGAGGCAACTCATTTCGCTATCCAACGACTCAGTAGCTCAGTAGGTAGAGCACAACACTTTTAATGTTGGGGTCCTGGGTTCGAGCCCCAGCTGGGTCACCAACCATCGCCAGACCAATGCGTCTGGCTTTTTCATAACAATGCATAAACCCACCATAGTCGCCACCTTGCTGCTGATTATACACCTGACGGCCAACGCCCAACAATCTGTGGACGAACAGGCCGCCTACTACTACGGTCGTGGAGAATACGAACAGGCCGCCCATCTCTACTCCGACCTCTACCGCCAAACCGACAACCCCTACCACTACCAACGCCTGCTTTCATCCTACATGGAATTAGGACATTTCGGCGATGCCATTCACCTTGCCGAGCGCAGACTCGCCCACCACCGCCAGGAGCTTTCGCCCTACGTCGACATAGGAAACATCTATCTGCTCCAAAACAAAACCAACAAGGCAAAAAAAAGTTTCAACAAAGCCATAGAATCAATCACTTCCAATCTCCAACCCATCCCTGCACTTGCCCAAGCCTTTGCCAATAGCAAGCAATTCACCTATGCCGCACAAGTCTACACCACCGCCCGACAAAGAGCCCACAACCCCACCCTCTATTTCAGCGAACTGATAGGTATCTACCAACAAGCTGCCGACTACACCGCCATGGTGGACGAATACTTCACCCTGCTTGACCTTCAACCCACCATGATGCAGAGCCTGCAAATCTCCATGCAAAACGCACTCATTCAAGCCCCTGACAACCAACTCTCCGATGGCATTCGCCAGGTGCTTGTAACCCGCCTTCGGCAAAACCCCCAAAGCCCCACCTACCTCGAAATGATGCTTTGGTTCTCATTGCAGGAAAAAGACTTTACCTTCGCCCTTGAACAGGCAAAAGCCAACGATGCCCGCTTCCCAGCAGCCAAGGCCGAACAGGTGCTGCGTGTGGCTCGTATCGCCGAGCAGAACGACAGCTTCTCCATAGCCGCCGATGCCTATGCCTACCTGTGCCGCAAAGGTGAAAAATCGCCCTACTACACCGATGCCCTTATCGGCGAACTGGAGGTGAAATTCAAAACCATCCAGACATCCCCTACCCCACCCCGCAAAGCCATCACATCCCTTCGCGACCAATACTTGACCACTATCGACAAACTGGGGAAAACACCCACCACCCTCACGCTTATGCGCCATTGCGCCCACCTGATGGCCTACCACCTCGGCGAAGTCCAACCAGCCGTTGACCTGCTTGACGACATACTCGAAATGCCACGCCTCAACCCACACACACGCGATGAGGTCAAGCTCGAACTTGGCGACCTTCTGCTCTTCGTCGGCCAACCCTGGGATGCCTCACTGCTCTACATGCAGGTAGAAAAGGCCAACGCCGATGATGCACTGGGAGCCATGGCCAAATTAAAAAATGCACGCCTCTCCTACTTCAACCACGACTTCACCTGGGCCACCTCGCAACTCCGCGTCCTCCGCTCCTCCACCAGCAAACTTGTGGCCAACGATGCCATGCAACTCTCGCTCCTAATATCTGACAACATGGAAGATGACAGCACCTACACCTACCTCGCTCCCTTCGCCGACGCCGACCTTCTGCTCTACCGCAACCTGCTCGACTCCGCGTGGGAAGCCTTCGACCGCATCGCCCACTCTACCCTCTCCCACCCCCTCTTCGACGACATCCTAATGCGCAAAGCACAAATCCGCACCCTTCAAGCCCGCTACACCGAAGCCGATAGTCTGCTATCCATCCTCATCGAAAATTACCCCGACGAGCTCACCACCGACGATGCCCTTATGCAACGTGCCGAACTGAATGAAAAACACCTGCACCGCCCCGAAGTAGCCCTCGACTGCTACCAACGCTTGCTGATTGACTACCCAGCAAGCCTCCACACCGACCTGGCACGAAAACAATACAACAACCTTAAAACCAAATGAGCGAAGTAAAAGCAAAAAAATACCTTGGCCAGCATTTCCTCACCGATGAGTCTATCGCCCTCCGCATAGTGGAGAGCCTCTCCCCAACCACCTCTTCGGTGCTGGAAGTGGGACCTGGCATGGGCATCCTCACCAAATACCTGATAGCAAACGCTTACCCCGACTTCCGTGTGGTGGAAATCGACCGTGAATCGGTAGCCTACTTGCACCATCACTTCCCCAACCTGCACGTAGTGGAAGGCGACTTCCTGAAAATCGACCTAACCACCATGTTCCAAGAACCTTTCGCCCTCATCGGCAACTTCCCCTACAACATCTCTTCGCAAATCCTTTTCCGCGTCTACGACTGCCGAAATCAAATCCCCGAAGTAGTCGGTATGTTCCAGAAAGAGGTGGCCGAGCGTGTGGCAGCCAAACCAGGAAGCAAAACCTACGGCATCCTTTCCGTCTTGCTCTCAGCCTTCTACGACATAGAATACCTTTTCACCGTCCCCCCACACGTCTTCAACCCGCCTCCACAGGTGCAATCGGCCGTCATCCGCCTGCGTCGTAACTCTGTAACCACCTTGGAATGCGACGAGAAGCTATTTCTCCATGTGGTCAAGGCTGGCTTCAACCAGCGGCGCAAAACCCTCCGCAACGCCCTTAGGCAGCTTGTCCTACCACTCGACAACCTCCCCTCCCCCACCCTCGCCAAACGTGCCGAACAACTCTCCGTGGCCGACTTTGTAGAACTGACCCAAAAGCTTACACCATGACAATAGTCTTTTACCTCGTTCTGGCACTGGCATTTAGCATAGCCGATATGCTTCTGCTCCACCGTTGCACCCAATCCGCCTCCATAAGGCTCACCCGCGGACTTGGAGTGGCACTCCTCATCGCATCAGTGCAGACCTCCCTTTTTTTGCTGGGGCAATGGACAGGCAACCTATTGCGATTCGAACTTCCCGATAATCCAAATGCCTTTACCACTGCCAACACCCTCGTTTTCATCGGCCTCGACCTCTTCGTCGTGCTTCGAATGCTTTCCCCCTACCTCCGCAAGAAAGCCGTGCTGCCCGAATTCAACCTCGACTCGAACCAGGCCGTGGCAGCCCTCGGCTTCGCCTCGGGCATCAACCTGCTGCTCCTCGGCCTCGGCTGCGGATTTATCCGCCTCGTCTACATCGACTTCCACGCTGCCCTGTGGCCTCTCCTTATCCTGACTATGCTTGCTTCCTATTGGGGAATTATGCTGGGGCGCAGAAGCATAACCCTCCGCCCCAAACGCTGGATGCTATTTGCTTCGCTGCTGCTTGCTGGATTGGCCGTGGCCGCACTGCTGCAGCTCCGTTAGTAGCTGTACACCCCCATACGGCAGTTTTCACAATCGAACTTCAGCCTGAACCACTTGCCATTATTGTGGAGCATCAGCCCATCGCTCGGTGCAACATCCAGAGCATCACTCTTTCCCCCTTTTCCCCGCAGGCAACAGCCAAGCTCATAGCGCAGACAGTACTTGGTGGTCATCAGCGGCATATCGCCATAGCTGCACGTCAGCTCCACTCCGCGTGCTAACTCTCTTACTCCATGAATTTTGTAGAACATCTCGGCGAGGCTATTGACCACATTGGCACGGCTGTCGAGTCGCTCGGCAGGGTAGGGGAGACCCCTATCCACCCTACGCCAAGGTGCAGGCCGAAAGAGCCGCTGCCGCTCGCCGATAAGCTTCTCCACCGCACTCGTCCGCAGCCGATTAATCACCGATGCAGGGAGGAAATAACGCCCCTCGGTCTCGTCCGACACCGCAGTGGCCACCAACGGCGTTCCCCCAAGCTTCGAGAGCTGGCGCACCAGCAGCTGCGACATCGCCACCGCATCATTCGACTGCTCAAATTTCGCTTCTATTGCGCTATCCACCTCCACCCCGTCCTCATCCCTGAGCCATAGCCCAAAACCGCCGCAGACGGCCTTAAACACCATCTCCACGCCAATTCTCCGTTCGCCACTCTTCCCTTGAAGCAATTTTTCAAACTGATGGTCGTGGTTTCGCCAGATCCTTGTCCCCACCCGGACGGTGGGCATTTTGTTTGGAAACACCTCGTTCCCACTCACTTGATTGACTGCAAAGCCCATCAGCACCCCCTCTTGGGAAAAATAGCAAAGCCCATCGCCAGCGGAGAGGTCGCACTCCCCATCGACCACCAGGCTCTTTCGCCCCACAGCCGCCACCTTGCCCACTGGCTTGCCTATCGACTTCTGCGTGGCGAGCGAGGCCATCGGCTGCCTGCGGATGAGAAAATAGTCGGTATACCCACGGTTGAACGTTCGCTCCAGATCGGGCGTGAAATAGAATTTGCACCGCCCAGACGAGGAACGGGGTCTGCCCTCCAGCAGGGAATCAAGCAGCTGCCGATAGTAGGCCGTTACATTCTTCACATAGCTCAAATCCTTGAGCCTCCCCTCAATCTTCAGCGAACATATCCCTGCTTCGAGCATCGCCTCGAGGTGCTGACTGGCATTGAAATCCTTGAGCGATAGTGGATGGAAATCCCTTTTCAGCAGGCGACCGCTGTCGGTGTAGAGGTCGTAGGCCGAGCGACAGGGCTGCGAGCAGCACCCTCGGTTGCCACTCCTGCCATTAAGATACTGGCTCATATAGCATTGCCCGCTGTAGCTGACACACAATGCCCCGTGGACGAAAGCCTCCAACTCCACGCTGCATTCATTCCCAATCCGCCGCATCTGCTCAATCGAGGTTTCGCGAGCCAGCACTATGCGCGAAAATCCCACTCCCTCCAAAAACTTAATCCGCTCCAGCTCTGCATTGTGGCATTGCGTGCTGGCGTGCAGCTCAATGGGGGGCAAATCGCACTCCAGCAAGCCCATATCCTGGATGATGAGAGCATCCACACCCACCTCATAGAGGCGGCGAATCATCCTCACAGCCTCTTCCAGCTCGCTGTCGAAGAGCAGGGTGTTCACCGTTGCATAGACCTTGGCTCTATACGTGTGGGCATAACCTACCAAAGCCTCGATGTCGGCCACTGTGTTGGTAGCGGCCGCCCGGGCACCGAAAGCAGGGGCACCGATATAGAGGGCATCGGCCCCGTGGTTGATAGCTTCGCGACCGAAGTCGAGATTTTTGGCGGGCGAGAGCAGCTCGGGAGTCATTTCGCAGGGTGAACGTTTCAATTCTTTCTTCAACGCAAAACGGGGTCGCATATTGTGGCAAAATCCCTCCATCGGGGGCAAAATTGTCCACCCTTGCGGTAGGGACTTGGTCCGTGTCAACTCCGTGTCAGGTCCGTGTCAGGTCCGTGTCACCTCCGACTCGAGTCGGACTTGGCACGGCGTTGCCACACACTAAACGCGCCCCTGCGACGTTGATGGTGCATGATGAAGCAAGGGAGGATACTTTATGGCGGCCTGCGGTCGCTGGACAGGCTGCTGCACAAAGATGAATGGCAAGGAGCAAAATTTGTGGTGTTGCTCGACGAGAACACCTTTGAGCTCTGCCTACCGAGGCTGGTGGCGGAGGTGGAGGCATTGCAGGAAGCCTCGTTTATTGAGGTGCCAGTGGGCGAGGAGTGCAAAAGCCTTGAGGTGGCCTCGCAGGTGTGGCAGACGCTGATAGACGATGGGGCTGACCGACAGGCGGTGGTGGTTAATCTGGGGGGCGGGAGCGTGTGCGACCTCGGCGGCTGGGTGGCAGCTAACTATAAGCGGGGCATTCGCCACATCAACGTGCCTACCACATTGCTGGCCATGGTTGATGCTGCTATTGGTGGCAAGACGGCCATTGACTTCGGTGGGGTGAAGAACAGCGTGGGGGCGTTCTGCACGGCAGCGGCCGTGGTGCTGGAGCCGTCGTTTTTGCAGACGCTTTCTGCCGAGCAGCTGCTTTGCGGACGGATGGAGATGGTGAAGACCGCAGCGGTGGCCGACCCAGCATTGTATGCCGACCTTATCGCCTCGCCAACCCTCTCGCCCGAGCATATAAAGCAGGTGGCACGAATCAAGGCCGCCGTGGTTAAGGCCGACCCCTTCGACCTCGCAGCGAGGAAGATACTGAACTTTGGCCACACCTTCGGCCATGCCATCGAGATGCATTCCCGCCTGCCCCACGGCCTGGCTGTGGGGGTGGGGATGAAGGCTGCATTGTATCTTTCGATGCGCAAGGCTGGACTGGACGAGGGCGTTTACGATGCCTACGCTCGCTGGCTCGGCAGCACGATGAGCCTGCCACGATACACGCTGCGCGAAGTGGAGAAGATGCTGCCGCTGATGCATCACGACAAGAAGAGCACTTCGGACGAGGTGCGGTGTGTGCTGCTACGCTCGCTGGGGGAGGCTGTGATTGACGTGGCGGTGAGCGACCACGAGGTGCGCGATGCTATGCTGCACCTGTAAGGAGGTTATCGCTTATAAAGCAGGGTAGGGGAGGGGCTACTGCGGATTGACATCCCAGCGCACCCCGCACATAAAGTTGGTTCGCGGCATGGGGTAGCCTTTCACTATCTCGTAGCTCTGGTTGAGCAGATTGTCGCCCCGCAGCCAGAGGGAGAGTCCCCGATTGAAGGCATAGCCTACCGAGGCGTCGAGGAGGCAGAAATTGGCTGTCTGCTCGTTGGCTCCCACTTCGGTGTAGAGCCCAGCGATGCCCTGCAGCCCGAGCGTGGCCTGGAAACCACCGCAGCGGTAGTGGGCGGCAAGGTAGCCTTTATAGGTTGGGGCAGCCACCACCTTGTGGACCATCTGCAGCAGCGAGTGGTTGGTGGTGAGGCGTAGGTGGTCGGTGGCGTGCCAAGTGGCTTCCAGCTCAATGCCGCTATTCTCCACCGAGCCAGTGTTGATATTGGTGCCGGCCACAGTTTGGATAAGGTTGTCGCCTTTGATATAGAAGAGGTTGAGGCCGTAGGTGAGGCTGCTTAAGCGGTGACTCCAGGCGAGCTCGTAGTTCCAGAGGCGCTCGGCGCGAAGAGAGTCGTGGTTGGCAGTGCCGTACATATACATCTCCTTCATATTGGGGTTGCGGAAGCCTTTGCCGAGGGTTGCTTTCAGCTCGGCAGAGGGAAAAGCTTGCCAGACGAGGCCTGCCTGCGGCACCCATTCGCCGCCAGCGGTGGTGTGGTAGTCGTAGCGCAGGCCAGCATCGAGGGTGAGTTGTGGAGCGAGCCTCTGCTGGCAATCGACATAGCCTGCCAGCTCGTTGTTCTGCTCGTTGGCACTCTGCTTGAGCCGGCGGGGAGTGGTAACCACAGCGTCGGTTAGGCGGTCGATGTACCAAGCGTGGCCATAGATGTGGTAGGCGTCGAAGCCGAGAGTGATGCGGTTGCCCTCGAAGGGGTGCAGGGTCTGATACCAGGAGAGACCCGTCAGGGCATCCTCGGAGCGGAAATAGTCGGTCTGCGGGGTGCCGCCAGTGGCCAAGTAGCCATCGTCGATCTTGTGGCGACCAAAGTTGTTGTAGAGGCTCAGAGCACCGCTGGTGCGGCCATAGTGGTTTTCCAGCACGAGGCTGGCAGCACCGCGGGTTATCCACTGGTCGTTGTCAAGCTTGGGTTGGTCGGTGGTGCCGGGATTGGAGGCTTCCCACTGCGTGAGGTCGAAGTTGGCACGGGCGTTCCAATGCGAGGAAAAGTCGTAGCCGAGGTTGAGGTAGCCGCTCGTCTGCCCGAAGCCCATGTGGGGGCGATGGTTGTCGGTGCGGTTGGCTTGAGCCGATGCTGTGGCACTGAACCTGCCTTGCCGCATAGAGAGCGAGGCACTGGTCTGCCAAGTGTTGTAGCTTCCACCCGCAGCTTCCGCACTTGCCCACACGCCGTCGCGCGAGGGGTTGCGGGTGATGATATTGATGACACCGCCCATGGCATTGCTGCCGTAGAGCACCGAGGCTGGGCCGCGCAGCACCTCTACGCGGTCGGTGGTGAGTGAACGGTAGCTGTCGGCCACGGGGTGGCCATAGATACCGCTGTATTGTGGATGACCGTCCACGAGCACCAGCATCTGGCCAGCCGAACCCGAGAGGCCGCGCAAGCTGATGCCGCCAGTGCCGCCAGTGGAGACACCGTAGCCCATCACCGAGCGTCCTGTCAGCATCAATCCTGGCACTTCGCGCATCGCACTTGGCAGCACTGCCACCGAGTGGGTCTGCTCGACTTGGTCGCGGGTAATCACACTGACTGTGAATGGGATGCCATGGGCGGAGGTAGCCTCACGAGTGCCAGTTACCACCACCTCGCGCAGCTCGATGGTGTCCTTCGCTTGCTGTGCAACGGCTGGTAGCAAAGCTAATACAACGAGGAATGATAGTAGGGAAATCTTCTTCATCTACTTATAAGCTATTGAGTACGTATTCGATGTCTTCGGTGAAACTGATAAAGTGTGGGATGTCCTGAATATAAGGCTCGGGGTGGTCGCGGTTGAAACGGACGAGCGTGGTGTGGGGGAAACGCTGGGCCATCTGTTCAAAGGGGAGGCGGATGATGCCGGGGGTATTGTAGCCAATACCAAATTCGAGCAGCAGCAGACGACCTTGTGCAGCCTCCTCGACGAAGGTGGTGTAGCGACGCGACTGCTGATGCCAGCGGAAGTCTTCCACAAAGGTATCGTCGCTGCGCAGGTTGACTGCCGCAGGGCTGCCGTCGGGCATGGTGGGAATATTTTCGGTGGGGATGCGGCAATCTTGTATTAAGGGGAGCGTGCGTTCCACCCATTCGTGGTTGCTGACCAGCGTTTTGGGAGAGCCAGAGGCGGGTTGAAAGTAGCCATAGTCGCCCTGCGTGGCAAAGGTACTATCGGCTGGAAAGCCAGCCTTTGCGAATTGGGCGTCGACGTTGGTCGTAACTACGAAAGCATTAGGGAAAAGCCGATGCAGCTGACGATAGAGCGGTAGGGCACCAATGCGGTAACGGCAGAACCAGATATGCTTGACCCAATGAGCCCAAAACTCCTCGGGGGTAGGATAGGGGTAGAAGCCTGCCGAGTAGAGGTCGGTGAAACCGTAGCGTTCGATTTCAGTTGCGAATTCGCGCTTGAAGTCGGCACCCGCATAGTCAAGGCCAGCAGCCGTGCTTAAGCCACTGCCCGCACCGATGAGGATGCTATCGGCCTCGGCGATGGCTTTCCGCAGAAGGTCAATCCGCTCGGAGAAGGCTTTGGTAGATGTCATGGTCAATATTTTTGAACACGTTGAAAACTATTTTCATACCTTCAGGCTTATACTGACGGATGGTCGCCACCGCAATCTCGGCAGCACGGCGATGGGGAAAGTTGAACACGCCGGTGGAGATGCAGCAGAAAGCGATGCTGCGGCAGCCACCTGCCTCGGCCAGGGAGAGGCAAGACTTGTAGCATTGAGCCAGCTGTGCCTCCTGCTGGGGGGTAGGGATGCCCGAATGGACGATAGGACCCACGGTGTGTAGCACATAGCGCGCGGGCAGGTTATAGCCACTGGTGATGATAGCCTCACCAGCCTCGGCACTGCTCTCGCCACGCCACAGGCCAGCTTTTATCTTGCCATCGCATTCGCTTCGCAATTGAAGACCAGCTGATGAGTGTATCACATTGTCGATGCAGTCGTGCAAAGGCGACCAGCAACCGAGCATACCGCTATTGGCCGCATTGACTATGGCATCCACTCCGAGGCGCGTGATGTCTCCCTGCCAAACCACTATGTCTCCCTCGGCAAATAGCTCATCTGCAACAACCACCCCTTTATCCTCTCGCTGTGCCTGCAGTTCGGCATCCTGTGCCGACAGATACTCTGCATCCAACGGCTGCGGTGGCCATACGTTCATCAAAGCCCGAAGCATGCGTTGCTTTGCCTCCAATGTGGTGGGGCCTTGCAATGATTCACCCTCCTGCCGCTGCAGGTAGTGGATACAGAAATCGAGGTTCTCCTCACGGTTCATCATGTGCGAACTATTGTTTCTCAAGAGTGCCTCGTGTGAGGCCATATTCCGAGGGGTAGACCACTTTCAACACGCTGGAGGTCAGCTCCTCGATGTTGAACTTGTAGGTACGTGTCAGCACCTCAATGGTTATGCGGTCATCGCTATACGTGTAACTGCCCACCAAGGGGTAGCCGTCGAGTGTGAACTTCACCTTGCCGCTGGCGGTAAAGTTGTAGGTGGCACCGAGGTTGGTATTGAGGTCGTTGTTGCCCTCCACATTGTCGCCCGAGAGTGCAACCAGTTTCCACTCTCCCACGATGAGACTGCTCTCCTTATGGCACGATGCAGTGAAAATCGCTGCTACGAGGAGGCACAACAACGCTAATGCCCTAACCAGCTTCATCATCAGTCAATCTTCTTGGCGAACACCGCCCGCTGCATTAGGGGGGTGGTGTGATATTGCGTCTCCCAAATCTTCACCGCCTCGTTGCCGATGATTTGCGGATTGGTGTAGGCAGTGTGTACACCATGCGTAATAGCTGCCTCATTCATATCGCTATAGTAGATACTATGCACACCACGCTTCTGCCACTCGGGAAGCACCCCGTTAAGCAGCAGGTCGATAGTGTCGAACTTATGCAACGCCCGCAGGATATGATACCAGCCAAAGGGAAACAGCTTGCCATTGGCCTTCTTGTATGCCTTTGTGAGGTCGGGAATGCTGAGACCGAAAGCAACGAGGTTGCCCTCAGCATCCTCCACAAACTGAACAAAGTCGAGGTTCACAAAGGGGATATACTCTTTGATATACACACCGATTTCCTTCTCGGTCATCGGCACAAAGTCGTAGAGATCCTTGAAGCTCTCGTTGATAGCGTGGAAGAACTTCCAGGCGTGGGGGTAGATATCCTTGCGCCGTTTCACTTTCACCAGGTGAAGCTTATACTTCTCCATAATGAGCTTATTGAGGCGAGCCACCTTGTCGGGCACTGGCTGATTGGCCTGCATAGAATACTGCTGCCAGCGGCATTTGATTTCATAGCCAGCACGCTCGATGTAGCGCACATAGTACTCTGGATTGTAGAGCGTGGAGGTATTCTGCCGGGCATTGAAATTGTCTATCGCCCAGCACTCCTTGTCCATATCGGTGAAGCCGAAAGGACCTTCCACCTCATCCATGCCGTGGGCTTTGCCATACTCCACCACCTTATTCAATAAAGCGGAAAACACTTCGTAATCTTCCACAAAGTCGAACCATCCAAAGCGCACAGCCCTCTTCCCCCAGTGCTCGTTCACGCTGCGGTTGATAATGGCTGCCACGCGCCCCACTACCTCCTTGCCCCTATAGGCCAAAAAGAGCTCTCGCGAGCAATGCTCCATGGCGGGGTTCTTATCGGTCAGGAGGTTCACCTCATCGAAGTCCAATGCCGGAATATAGCTTGGCACATCTTTGAACAACCTGTTGGGGAAAGCGATAAACTTGCGCAACTCCCGCCTACTATTGACAACTTTAATCGTGATATCAGCCATTTTCTTTCGATATGATATTTCATAACAAAAATGATGAACATTGCCCATTGCATTGCCCATCATTCATGTTCTGCACTTCTATTTTATCACCTCCAGTTTTTTGAAGGCTTTGTAGATTTTCTCCACACCGATATCAATCTGATCGTGGGTGTGGGTGGCCATGAGGGCAAAGCGGATGAGGGTCTCGTCGCTCGGGACAGCGGGCGAAATCACAGGGGTTACAAACACACCTTCATTCAACAATTCGTGGGTGATGGTGAAGGTCTTGACATTGTCGCGTATGAAAAGCGGTATAATCGGGGTGCTGGTATTGCCAATCTCGAAGCCGAGTTCTTTGAAAGCCTTGAAGGCATAGCGCTGGTTGTCCCAAAGGGCTGCATTGCGCTCGGGCTCACTGCGCATAATCTGCAGTGCCTCAAGCACCGAGGCCGTACTGGCTGGCGTGATGCTGGCGGTGAAGATGTAGGGTCGCACCGAGTGCTTCATCCAATTGATGGTCTCCTTATCGGTAGCGATAAACCCGCCCACCGATGCCAAGCTCTTGCTGAACGTACCCATCACCAACTCCACATCCTTGAGCTTTCCGAAATGGTCGCAGGTGCCACGGCCTTCGCGTCCGAACACACCCAGTCCATGAGCCTCATCCACCATCAGTGTAGCTCCATAGCGATTGCAGATGTCCACCATCTTGTCCACATGTGCCACATCACCTTCCATCGAGAACACACCGTCGGTAACCACCAGCTTCGATGCTTCCAATGGCACCTTGCCCAGCACGCGCTCGAGGTCGACCATATCGTTGTGCTTGTACTTTTGCGTGTTGGCATAGGTGATAAGCTTGCCCTCCATAATCGAGGCATGCACCCGCTCATCGTAGAACAGGTAATCGCCGCGACTCACTATGTTGGGTATCACACCGCTATTGGCCAGAAAACCTGCCGAGAAGAGCATCACCCCATCCTTACCGAGGAATTCGGCAAGCTCATCTTGGAGCTGGATGTGAATATCCAACGTCCCGTTGAGGAAGGGAGAACCCGCACAACCAGTGCCATACTTGTCGATAGCACGCTTGGCGGCCTCTTTCAGGCGCGGGTCGTTGGTCAGACCAAGATAGCTGTTGCTACCGAACATCAGCACTGGCCGATCCATACCAGTTACATAGACTTCGGTGTTCTGTTCGGAGCAGATGGGCGTGAAATAAGGATAAATCCCCAAGGCACGCATCTCCTGGGGATAGGTGTATTGAGCCAATTTTTGCTGTAGCGGCTTCATGGGCATACTTCGGTTTTTAGGGTGCAAAGTAACAAAAAATTTTCAAATTTCAGCCCAATTATAATGTTAAAAAGGAAAACATCCCTTCGGTCAGACTGCTTGCACCAATCCTAAACGTTTGCTTTTCAATATATTCTTCGCCCATCATTTTTTTTGCCAACGTTGCAAACTCCACCGCATCCTCCACCTTTCGGATGCCCCCCGACAGCTTCAATCCAACGGTTTTTTTCTTAAATTTAACATTATCTTGTATGCATTCCAGCATCACCCTCGCCGCCTCCAGCGTGGCTCCTTGGACTATCTTCCCCGTGGAGGTCTTGATGAAATCAACACCTCCCTCGATAGCCAGTTCCGCCGCCCTGCGGATAAGCTCCTGCGTGGGCAACTCACCCGTCTCCAATATCACTTTGAGCAGATGCCCTTTGCAAACCTGCTTCATCGCAGCCACCTCGTCGCACACCATATTTTCCTCCCCAGCCAATAGTGCTCCACGATTGATGACCACATCCACCTCGTCGGCACCGAGGTCAATCACCCTCCGCACCTCCTCCACCTTCCACTCCAACGGTATCTGCCCATGCGGAAAACCACCTGCTACCACCGCCACCGCCACACCACTGCCATCAAGCACCCGCTTGGCAACCTCCACAAACTGCGGATAGACACACACCGCAGCCACCCGCTGCCCACCGCTGCCCACCGCCATCTCCAGCGTGCGGCGGCAGAACTGCTCCACCGAGGCTGCACTATCGGTCGCACCAAGCGTAGTGTTGTCGATACAGGAAAATACCCTTTCTTCCAACCTATGCTCCATAACCACTACAGCAACTGACTGATTTTCGCAACCCTCCGTTGGTGCCTTCCCCCTTCAAACGGGGTGTCAATAAAAGCATCCACCACAGCCAATGCCTCGGCCTCGGAGATGAACCGTGCTGGCAACGAGAGCACATTGGCATCGTTGTGCTGGCGGCCAAGCCGTGCAATCTCGACCGACCAGCAGAGTGCACAACGCACATGTGGATACTTATTGACCGTCATCTGCACACCGTTTCCACTGCCGCAAATCACGATTCCACGCCGATATTCACCTTTTTCGACAACAGCCCCAACACGATGTGCAAAGTCAGGATAATCACAACTTTCAGTGCTGAAGGTGCCATAATCCTGCACCTCGAAACCGCGCTCTTTCAAGTGGGTAATCACCTTCTGTTTCAGTTCAAAGCCTGCGTGGTCGCAGGCAATAGGAAGAGTTTCTTTCATCATAAACATTGTATAAACGATAGCGACTGCAAAAGTACGACAAAAAAAGCAGACCCCACACAACCCTTTTATCAACTTATCAACACACGAGGGTAAAAAACTCCCAAAAGCATCCAAATTAAAACTCAACACACTAAAAAACAATAAATTAAACAAAATTAATAGATTAAGTAAAATTAACAAAAATGCTTATTTTATAATACACTCTTTTTCTGGCACTTATAGGCATCTCCTCTTTACCAACTCTTACCCATCTCTTTACCAACTCTTATACAACCCTTACCAAGGTAAGAGTTGGTAAGGAGAAAGTGAGGAGAAAATAAGGTTAAATGAAGGAGATAAAAGCTATGGAAACAAAACGGAATAGCGGCAGCTGGGGAATGAGGAGGTTTGTGGACTACCACATTGGTGGTTTGGAATGAAAATAGCTTATTTATAAGGTACTTACGAATGGAGTGGGAATAGATAAAAGGAATTGTTGTATTCTGTTAAGAGGTATCACGGCTGGAGTACCCAATCAGAGTCGGTATTCTGAATAGAGGGAAAGGATAGAGAAATGAACATTAGGATGTTGAAACTGGTGTTGATAATGGTTAATACGAGTGTGAATAAAAAGAGAAAAGAAAAACTGAAATAAGAAAATGTGGAAAAGAGGAGAGTTTTGGGGGTGTTTTTCAACAAAGGAATGAGTTGCTAACTTGATTTTTCAGTAATCAACAAAAGGCTGTTGGATTAGGAAATCAACAAAAGGTTGATAAATCAAGTAAATAATTAATTTCAATCAGTTTAGAATGATTAAAAGGTGGTTGATAAAATATGAAAACGATTAAGAGAGAAGATAGCTTAAGAGAGTTTTCAACAAATCAACAAGCATTAAAAAAGAAGAAAAAAATATTGAATAAAGGAATTTTGATTATTTTTGCAGGTTGATTTTTGTGGATAACTAAAAGTTTTGGAATGAAAAGGATGTTTTATCTATGGATTGTGGCATCGCTGCTGGCAGCAAGTTGTGGTAAGGATAGCATCACAGAGATTAGCAGCACACAGGTGGATGATGTGAGCCAAGTGCTTACTGGTGCTACGGTGACGATAGCTTGGAATGGCACTGGGGCAGCAACGGTGAGTGGGAGTACGGACGGGCTGACGGTAAAAGAGAACTCATCGGGAAAGGTTACCATCAGTTATACGGGAAGCAAGGTGCTGGAGTATCAGCTCAGTGGCACTACCTCGAATGGATACCTTAAGATATATAGTGGCGTAACACAGAAGTTGGTGCTGAATAGTGTCAGTATTACTAATTCCACAGGTGCGGCCATCAACTTGCAGGGGCCAGAGGATTCGCCAGCCGATGGTGAGGTTACCTACGTGGTGTTGAATGGGAGTAGTACGCTGGCCGATGGCAGCACATACAGCAGCACGCCTTCGGATGAGGACGAAAAAGGGGCGGTGTTTGGTGAAGGGTCGTTGATATTCAGCGGCAGTGGCAGCCTGACAGTAACAGCCAGTGGGAAGAGTGGTATAGTGAGTGATGACTATGTGAAGGTAATGAGCGGCACTATCACGGTCAATTCAAGCAGCAGTGTGAAGGTGTCGGGTACGGACACAACCAAGGTGTCGGGGGTAAAAGCCAAAGATGGTTTCGAGATGCAGGACGGGACATTGACGGTGAGTTGCACAGGGCAGGGATGCAAAGGAATTAGTGGCGACGGTACAGCAACATTTGCTGATGGCACAGTGAGTGTTGCGGTCAGCGGGAGCAATTATGGGTCGAGCAGCGGAGGGGGTGGTGGATTTGGTGGAAGAAAGTCCAGCTCGGCTGTGCAGGCGAAGGGCATCAAGTTTGACGGGAGCATCACGTTCAGCGGAAGCACGGTGAGTGTGAGCAGTGCCAACCACGAGGGAATAGAGTCGAAGGGGGAGATTGTGGTTACGGGAGGTGAGGTGTATAGCACGGCATCGGATGATGCCATCAACTCGGCTTCCACGATGACCATCAGCGGAGGGTATGTGTGTGCACATTCGAGTGGCAACGATGGCTTGGATGCCAATGGTAACCTATACATCAAGGGAGGTGTAGTGTATGCCATAGGTGCCAGTTCGCCCGAGGTGGCGGTGGATGCCAACACCGAGGGTGGCTATAAGCTATATGTAACTGGTGGAACTCTGATAGCCATCGGAGGGCTTGAGAGTGGGGCTTCGCTTTCGCAGACTTGCTATTCATCTTCGTCGTGGAGCAGCAATGCTTGGTATGGGCTCACGGTGGGTAGCACCCAGTATGCTTTCAAGACTCCCTCGAGTGGTGGTAGTACGCTGGTGGTGTCGGGCAGTTCCACTCCATCGCTGAAAAGCGGTGTCAGCACCAGTGGTGGGACTTCGCATTTTGGAGGTATGCTGTTGGAAGGATGCACGGTCAGCGGAGGTTCGACGGTGAGCCTTTCGCAGTATTCGGGTGGCAATAGTGGAGGTGGCGGTGGACAGCCTGGAGGTGGTGGAAGACATTAGTTTGAAATGCCATAGGTGAAAAAATCATCTTTTTAGGGCAACATAACAGGGCACTGCGCGTCTAACATTGCAGGAGTTACAGAATGAAAACCAAAACTATCATATTGGGAATGCTGCTTTTTGGAGCAGCGGGAGTGGTTCAGGCACAGACAGATGAGGACTTGGGCAACGAATTTGGGGCACGGCTGTCGGTGCAGGTGGACAAGAAGTTAGCCAAGGGTCTGCATGTGTATGGTGATGAGGAGATAAGGTTTAGGAACGACTTCAAGTCGCTGGGGAGGTTTCATACCACACTTGGGGTTACCTACAAGGTGATACCAGGGGTGAAGGTAGGGTTTGGCTATGCGTTGATAAACCGTTGCGACACGGCGACTGGCAGTTTCAAGTTCCCTCGCCACCGGCTGATGCTGGATGCCACTGGAACGATGAGGTACGGCGACTGGAGTTTTTCGCTCAAAGAGCGTCTGCAGGGGACGATAAGAACTGGCAGTTTCAATGAGTATCAGGCACGGCGTATGGTGTTGGAGTTGAAAAGCAGGGTGAAGGTTGCCTATAAAGGTTTCGGGAGGGTGGAGCCATACCTCAGCGGTGAGCTTCGCAGCACGCTCAATGCTCCTGCAATCAATGCCAATTATGATGGCACATACTATCTCACCGATGCCTATGTGCGTACGGGAGAAGCAGGGTGGTTTATAGGCAGTTGGACGAGCTGGTATGTCAATCGGCTGCGAGCTACAGTGGGGGTGGACTGGAGGATAGACAGGAGGAATAGCCTGGGAGCAGCGGTGATGGCCGACTGGACGACCGATTATGTGGTGGATGCCAACAGTACGGGTACGAGGCTCAAGAGCTATACCAAAGAGACTGGCTTCAAAGGCTGGCTGACGGTGGGTTATAAATTAGCATTGTGAATAAATATAGACAAAATAATTAGGTTATGAAACGAAAGTTATTTTTGGCAGTTCTTGGGCTGCTTATGTTCTGCGGCCTACAGGCACAGGTAACTGTCACGGTAGTGCCCACAAGTGGCGACCCGCAGCAGATTGCACTCGAAAGTAGCGGCGAAATCTATATCAGCACGAGCTTGATGGTGGTGATGACCAGTGCCAATACGGGTAATACCTACAGTTATGCTCTTGACAATATTAGGAAAGTGCTATTCAGCAATGGCACAGAGGGCATCGGTGGAGTGAGGGAAGCATTGCCGCTGAAGGTGTATCCCACAGTAGTGGAGCAGAGTTTCACGGTGGAAGGCATCGGTGAAGGAGTGAAGGAGGTGCAGATATATGATGTCAGTGGAGTGCAGGTGATGAAAAAAACTTGCACAGAAGGCACGAAAATAGATGTTGATGGGCTGCCCAGTGGGGTATATCTGGTGAGGATAGAGGATGGCTTCTGCAGGATTGTAAAACAATGAAAGGAGGCAGACGATGAAAAGGACAATCATATTGGCAGTAGTAGCATTGATGGTTTCTTGGTCAGCCTCGGCACAGGAGCGTTACGTCAATGTTTATTCTGGTGGCACGGTAGTGTATAGCAGTACCACCTCGGGCAGCAACAGCATCACGTTCAGTGGGAGCAATGCGGTGTTCAACCACAACGGCACCGCGTGGTCGTCGGCAATAAGTAGTATCGACAGCATGATATTTTCTACGTCGGGTAGCATTTACCAGTACGCCGACACGGCGATATGCAGCGGGGAAAGTTTGTCATTCTATGGAACCACGATTACCTCTGCTGGTACCTACACCCACGACACTGGCAACGACACCATAGAGGTGCTCACTGTGGCAATTAATCCCACCTATCGCGACACCACGACCTATACGGCCATCGGAAGCTACCTGTGGCAAGGTTCTACCTACACCACCAGCGGGACTTATACCACGCGGCTGACAAGCTCCAAGGGTTGCGACAGCGTGCTGGTGCTGGTGCTGACGGTGAATGCTACACCTTCGGGCAGGGTAGTACTCTCGCGCACGGCAGACATCTGTGAGGGTGGCACCTACACCTTCTACGACACCACGCTCACCACGGCCGGCATGTATAGCCACAGCATCAGCAACGACACCTCGGTGGTGCTGACCCTCACGGTCAATCCCGTGTATAAGGACACTGCAACGGTGTCGGCCACGGGGAGCTACACATGGCACGACAGCACATTCACGGCAAGTACCGTCTACACGTTGCACCTGACCTCGGTGGCAGGCTGCGATAGTGCATTGACCCTTGCACTGACCATCAACTCATCTTCCTCGCAGACCGATACAGGCAGTGCGGTGCGTATCACTTGGGATGGGACTTCCACCACCGTGGTAAACCCCTATGCCACGCGAGGCATCACCGTAACGGCCTCGGGCGGGCATGTGGTCGTGGCCTCCACCATTGACAGCAGCAAGATAACCTACATCCTGTCAGGCACCAGCAGCAACGGGTCGCTGACGCTGACCACCGATAGTGCTATAGTCATGCGACTCAACAGCCTCACACTGACCTCGCCCTCCAGCTCGGCCATCAGCATCAGTAGCAGCAAGAAGACCACTGTGGAATTGGTGGGGACAAGTACGCTCTCCGATGGCACTTCAAGCACAGGCAAAGGCACCCTGCAGACCACCGACAAGTTCACTTTCCAGGGAAGCGGCACGCTCAACGTCAGTGGGCTGAAAAAGCACGGCATCCAAAGCAGCGGGAAGACCACCATCAGCAGTGGCACCATCAACATCCTCACTGCGGTGAAAGACGGCATGAATGTGGACAACTTCGTTATGAATGGTGGTACGGTGAATGTAACCAACCCCAACGGTGATGGTATTGATGCCGACCAAGGATACATCAAGATAACCGACGGTACCATCAGCATCAACTGTTCGGGCAACGATGTGAAGGGTCTCTGCTGCGACAGCACCTTGACCATTAGCGGAGGCAACATCACTATTGCCTTGAGTGGCTACGACTCGAAAGGTATCAAGAGCGACAGTGCTATGTTCCTCAACGGAGGTACGATAGAAATCACCAGCACTGGCGACACCTGCAAGGGCATCAGCTGCAACAGCACCCTCACTATCACCGGCGGAACGGCCACCATCACCGTATCTGGCCTCGCCTCGAAGGGCATCAAGACCGATGG
The DNA here is from genome assembly GCA_017455205.1 of Bacteroidales bacterium. Lineage (GTDB taxonomy): Bacteria > Bacteroidota > Bacteroidia > Bacteroidales > P3 > Colimorpha. Next base: position 21,498 of record JAFTBM010000049.1, on the reverse strand, counting down.
CAACCTTGTGGTCAATGGTGGCAACACCACTGTGAAGGCTAATGGGACGGTATATATCGCCAACTATGAACCTTCGTACTGCACAGGAGTGAAGGTGGATGGCATGATGCGTATGCTTTCGGGCAGCCTCACCGCCACCTGTGCCTCTACCAATGCTGGCGGCAAAGCTATTTCGGCCGATGGTAACATCGTGATTGGCGGAGGTACACTTTCACTGACGGCACAGGGTACGTGTGCCAAGTATCAAGCCAGTAGCAGCACCTACGACAGCTACTCCTCGCAGTGCCTCAAGAGCAACGGCAGTATAACAATCAGTGGTGGTACGGTAACGGCAACGGCAGGTGGACGTGCGATCAATGCCGACAAACACTATACGCAGACTGGCGGAACGGTTACCACCAGCACCTCGGCCTCTGGCTTCACCATTACAGGCTCTGGCACCTCCTGCACCGATGGCTTTGCCCCTGCCTGCTTGAAAGCTGATAGCAACATCACCTTCACGGCAGGCTCGTTTAGCGGCACCAGCACCGGTACGGGCGGACGCGGCATTGTGGGAGATAGCCTGCTGACGGTGGGAACGCTCAATGCTGAAAATAGCCTGCTGCAAATCTACGTAACCACCAGTGGAGCTGCGGTCAATGCCACCTCGAGCAACAGCAGCAGCGACTATTGGAAGGGGCTTCCAAAGGGTGTGAAGATAGAGGGCAACATAGTGGTCAATAGTGGCTACCTGCAGAGCTACTGCTCGCAGACCAGTGGCGACCCAACTGGCGAGGCTATAGAGACCAAAGACTCACTCTTCGTCCATGGAGGCTACGTTGAGGCCAATGCCTACGACGATGCTATCAACGCCGACACCTATATCAAGATAACTGGCGGCTACGTCTGGGCCTATGCTCGCGGCAATGATGGCATGGACTGCAACGGAAGCCGCATAGATGTCTCGGGTGGGACACTGATATGCCGCGGCACCGAGGTGGCCATCGACGATAATGGCGACCATGGCGGAAAGCTCTACGTAACGGGCGGCACCATCGTGCTTATCGGCGGCAATATGGGTACCACCGAGGCTACTCCCTCGGTCTCCAATCAGAAGAGCCTGACGCTTGGAAGCAGCAGCAGTGGAGGTATGACACCTCCAGGCCAAGGCGGCAGCAGCACCTCGAACCTCGCCACCAACGGCTTCACCGTGAAGAATAGCAGCAGCACCGCCATCTTCACCTTCAAGTGGCCCACCTTTACTGGTTCAGGCTTCGAAAGCGTGGCATCCTCCAGCAGCTCTACCAAAGGCGGCGGTGGCGGTGGCCAGCCTGGCGGTGGCCAGTCGGGTTCGAAGGTGTGGATTACCTCGCCCTCTATCACTTCGGGCAGCTACACCTACTTCAGCTCACCCACCATCAGCGGTGGCATCAGCTGGCACGGCCTCTACAGCGGTGCCACGGTAACCACTTCGGGTAGTGGCACCAGCGTAACGGCACAATAACCACAAACGAAATGCCCACCCTTCCACAAGGGGGCGGGTGGGCATAGTGAAGCCAACACAACACAAACGAAATATGAAACACACACTTCCGATAATAGCCCTCCTACTTGCCCTCGGCCTCTCGGCCTGCAACAAGGATGAAGGCGTAGGTGGCTCGGCTACCATTCAGGGACGTATCTACAAGGTCATCCATTCCGACGACAACTACGACCTCAGCCTCGACACTATCGTGGCCGCTAAGCAGGACGTATTCATCGTCTATGGCAGCGAAGGCTACGTGGGCGACGACGTGGAGACTGGCGAAGACGGCAGCTACCGCTTCCGCTACCTCACCGCTGGCAACTACACCGTCTACGCCTACAGCGAGCTCGCCTCGGGCGAAAAAGTGGCCGTCAGCCAGACCGTCAGCGTCGACCGTGGCAGTACCACCACCGTCCCCGACATCTACATCCATACTGGCAAGGCCAATGGTACCTCAATGGTCAAAGGCTGGGTACGCGCCACCTACTTCAACAAAAACGGCGTCTCGCTCAATACCGACTGGGCCTACGGCCAGCGTGTCTACATTCAGCGCCTCGGCGAACCCTACTACTTCGACGACACCCGCGTCGGCCTCAACGGCCTCTTTTATTTCCAAAAGCTCCAGCCCGACACCTACATCGTCTTCACCTTCGGCGAAGATCCGACCAACACCACCAACATGGAGTCCCCCGTGCCAGTGAGCGACACTATCACAGTGAGCAAAACCGATACCGTCTACACTATCCACAACGCCATCATGAGTATTTACCTTAAATCTTAATACACTATGAAAAAGCACCTACTCCTCCTGCTCGCCCTCTGCCTCGTCGGAGGGGCAGCCCTGGCGCAGGACAAGCCTGGCAAGCGCGAACGCAAGAAAAACCTTGTAGTCAAAGAGTGGAACACCCGCGCAGGCACCAGCAAACCCTACCTCGACAACCAAATCACCTACGACGAGTTGGGACGCAAAATCGAAGAGATAGAATACGCCTCCTACGGCCAAAAAAAGCGTACCACCTACCAGTACGAGGGCGAAGGCAACAAGTGCGTCAGCCAGGTGGAATACGACGACAAAAACCACCCCGTGCGCATCAAGAAGTTTGAGTACAACGACGACGGCTCCCGCAAGCGGCAATACAACTACAAGCCCAACGGCAAGCTGGAAAGCACGAAGGACTTCGAATACAGCTACAAATGAGCATCCTCGACCAGATGGCACCCATCGGCCTCGACGATATGAAGGCCGTCCGCCTGATGAACCGCATCGACCAAAAGTATATGGCCTCGGCCAGCGGACTGGAAGAGCTGCTTGGTCGTGTGGCAGGCGACTACTACGTCCAACACATCCAGGGCAACCCCCTCGCACCCTACCGCACCCTCTATTTCGACACCGCCGACCTCCGCATGTACACCATGCACCACAACCAAAAGCTCAACCGCCAAAAGCTCCGCGTCCGCACCTACCGCGCCACCGACACCACCTTCTTCGAAATCAAAAACAAGGACAACAAGAAGAAAACCCGCAAAGTGCGCATCCCCGTCGACGTCAGCCAGTTCGACCATGTGCTTGAGGTGCCCGAGGTGAAGGACTTTGTGTTACAACACACCCCCTATTTCCCCCTACCAGCCCCCAGTGCCCCCGCTGATACCCGTCCTCTGGCACTCCACGAATGCCTCGAAAACCGCTTCGAGCGCATCACCTTGGTCGATAAAGGCATGACCGAGCGCATCACCATCGACCGCGGCATCACTTTCCACAACCGTGCTACTGGCCGCGATGCCGACATCAGCCAGCTGCTGGTCATCGAAGTCAAACACGAAGTCGGTGCCCCCATGTCGGCCATCGAGCAAGCCCTCCACGAGATGCACATCCTTCCACGCCGCATGAGCAAATACTGCATCGGCACCGCCCTCACCGACCCCTCGGCCAAGTACGGCCGCTTCAAACCGAAATTATTATTCATCGAAAAAATCCATAGAAAATGAAACTCCTGCAAACAGATTTCGACCCCAGCATCGCCAGCCAGTTTGCCGACCAAATCGGCGACCAATCCATCAACATCCTCGGCGACACACCGATTTTCGATGGCCCCGGCCTTTGGGCCATGCTCATCCGCTTTGGCATCAACCTCCTGGTGTGCTGGATCATCACCCACTTCTTCTACTATCGCAAATCCCACCGCCGCGACTACTACTTCACCTACATCCTCTTCTCCACCGCCATCTTCTTCATCCTCTACCAGTTGCAGAATATGAAGATTGAAGTCGGCATCGCACTCGGCCTCTTCGGCATCTTCAGCATGATTCGCTACCGCACCGAACAGCTCCCCATCCGCGAGATGACCTACCTCTTTGTCCTCATCGGCATCAGCATCATCAACGGAGCCGCCCTCACCTCGAGCTATGCCGCCTTCATCGTAACCAACCTCCTCTTCATCCTCATCATCTGGCTGCTCGAAACCCTCGGCTTCAGCCGCCGCGAAGCCAACAAAATCATCACCTACGAGAAGATAGCCCTCATCCACCCCGACCGCCGTGCCGAGCTCCTCGCCGACCTCAAGGAACGCACTGGCCTCGACATCGTCAAAATCCAAATCGGCAGCATCAACTTCCTCAAGGACACCGCCTTCATCAAAGCAACCTACATCCCCGACGACCCCGAACCCAACGACATCGACATGATTACCAAGTTCAAGAAAAAATGAACTCCCCCTCGTTGGCACATAACCTCTCGGCCGCACCCGTCGCCATCGGCTCCCTGCTGCTCCTGCTGCTGCTTGTGGCACACACAGCAGAGGCGCAGCTCGATGGCCTCGGAGCCGAACTCTCGGCCTCCTACTCCCTCAAGCCGTGGCGCGGTGCCGACCTTCAACTCGGCGAAAAAGCTCGCTGGGCAGGCGAAAGCCTCGCCTACAGCCAATCCAAAACCTCCGCCGTCGTCCAGCAGCGCCTCCTCGCTCGCCCACTCTCCCTCTACGACCTCCGCCTGCGCGTCGGCGGCGGCTACACCTTCATCAACCGACTCAACACCAGCCACACCCACTACTACGAAAACCAGCACCGTGCCATGCTGCAGGCCTCCCTTGCCCACTCCCGCGGCTTCTGGCGCTTCGCTGCTCGGGTGCGCTTCCAATCCACCTTCCGCGACGAAAGCCGTGGCTCCTACCGCTACAACCCCAAGCTCGCCCTCCGCACTCGCATCTCTGCCACCTACGCCCTGCCCGACCACCCCTGGAAATTCTCCGCCCACGCCGAGCTCTTCTATCGCGCCAACGACCCCCGCGGTGCCTTCGCCGACGAATGGCGTGCTACCCTCGAAGCCACTCACCTCCTCAACCGCCGTAGTTCCATCACCTTCTACGGCAAATACTTCCAGGAAATGCAGGTTGCCGCCCCGCAGAACATGCTCTGCCTCGGCCTCCGCTACGACTTTGCCCGCTGACTCCCTCCCCAACTTCTTCCTCAATCCTACGCCAACCTACCTTCACGGTTCCTCTTCGCCCCCTCCGCCTTCCTTCCCCGTCTCCTCTGCACCTCAGCCCTACACCCTCTGCACCTCTGCATCTCCTCTTTTGCAGCAGTCGCGAGTCTCCCTTTAGCCCCAACCATCCGGGTTGCTTCTTTTTTCAATTCTCAATTTTCAATTCTCAATTCCCCATCTTCAGCCCCTTCCTTTTTTGTGGGGTTAATTCTCAATTTTCAATTTTGGAGAGCCACCCGCTCCGTATCCGCTCCGTATCCACTCCGTATCCGCTCCGTATCAAGTCCGTATTCGGGCGGGGAGGATACGGCTCATTTGCGGTGTACCTGCCCTGCGGGTGCCTCCCCGCTGCCAACGCCCTAAATGGGCATTTCCAAAGCAGGCAGCAGGGCAGGGTCGTTGGGCAAGTTGAGTCTCCTTTATTCTTTTACCAAGCGGATGGAGAAGCCGTAGTACTGGAAGCCAGCGTTGGATGTTGAGATGCTGTTGTTTGAGAAGTTGATGGATACGGAGTAGTAAGTCCCCCAGGGGTAGTAGGAGGCTGACCAGTAGTGGCCTTCTGTTCCGACATTGCTCACGCTCGTCCCGTAGCGTGTGCCTGCAGCGGGGAGGAACACACAGCCCGCCGCTTCCATTTGTGTCCAGTCAGCGGTGGTGTAGCTGTTGCTATTCCAACCAGTGCTGTTGCTGGAATTGATGCCTTCGGGGAGTTTTACGCCTGTGGGGTGGGCATAATTGTCGGGGAAAAGTACCACGCCTTTGATTCCATTGACCACAGCCTTGGCATAGCGTGCGTTAGCCACTCCGTTGAGGGTGGTGTTGGTGCGGGAGTTGAATACGTATGCCCATTCGCTTTCGAGCAGTGTCCGCCATTGGCCTGGGGTGTTGCCCCCGTTGCTTATGGCATTGTATACGCCCCAGTCGGCCTTGGCGTAGCTTCCAGTAAGGTTGCTGTTGGAGGAGCTGTAGTCGTAAGGACCAGTGGTGGTGTGGTAGGGTTGGTAGGAGGTGGTGTATTTGTCCCAGCCGCTGGTTCCCCAGCCGAAGAGGTCGATCCAGCCGCTGTAGGATGAAGAAGCATTGCCGTTGGGCGAGCCGATGTAGTCATATTGATGTTCGGCGAATCGCCAGGTGCCTTGTGCGGTACCGCCGCCATAGACAGCGTGCGATCCTTGGGTGGCAATATATTGCAGGTTGCCTTGCGAGAAGTGCACCATTCTGCCGCTGGCCACGGTGAAAGTGCCTGGCAGTGCGCCATTGACGATAAGTGGGGTGATGGTGAGGTGGAGGGTAACTATGCTGTCGCAGCCTGCGGCGTTGGTGAGGGTGAAGGTGGGAGCGGTGGCCGGAGTTTCGGTGTAGGTAGTGCCGTGCCAGGTGAAGCTGCCCGTAGCGGTGGCCGCGGTGTCGCCTGTGGTGGAATTATTTATCGTCAAGTGTAAAGTTACCACGCTATCGCAACCTGCGGCATTGGTATGGGTATAGGTGGGAGCAGTGGAGGGGGTGTTAGTATAGGTGTCGCCGTGCCAGGTGAAGCTGTCGCAAGCCGTGGCCGTGGTGTCGCCCGTGGTGGTAGTGCAGGATGGTGTAAAGTCCTGCACTAGACGGATTGACATCCCGTAGCAGCGTTCATCGTCTTCGTCGTCAGCAGGATTGACAGTTGTCTCGTATATATCTAGATTGCAGGCATCAATATTGTTGCGATATGTGGAAGACCAGTAGTTCCCAGAACGCCATGTGGAGGTGATGTCGTTAATGTTGGTGCTGTACCGATAGCCTGCCAGTGGAAGGAATACACAGCCAGCCGCTTCCATTAACGACCACTGGTCTACGCTGTAGTTGTTCAGGGTGAATGCCCCGCTGGACACATTGATGTTAGTTGGGGATAAAAGTACTGCCGGGTGTGAATAGACATCAGGAAAGACAATAATTCCGTAGCATCCTGCAACGGTAGCTTTGGCGTAGCGGGCGTTGGCAGTGCCGTTCACGGTGGAGGCTGCACGGGTAGTGAGCAGGTAGATCCACTCATCTCGGGTCGGTGTGCGCCATTGTCCGGGAGTGTTGCAACCGTTGCTGATGGCGTTGTATACGCCCCAGTCGGCGTTGGCGAAGCTGCCCGTCAGGCTGTTAGTATAGTCACCCCCAGGGTAGTAGTCGGCGTTATTGGTGGAGGTACTCCAGGGTTGGTAGGCCACCGCGCCACTGTTCCATCCGCTGGTTCCCCAGCCGAAGAGGTCTATCCAGCCGTTGTAGGTGGAGGAAGCATTGTTGTTTGCAGTGCCGATGTAGTCGTACTGGTGTTCGGCCAAGCGCCATATGCCTTGGGCGGTACTACCGTCGGCGGTGGAGTGAGTGCCTTGAGCAGCGTTGTATTGCAGGTTGCCCTTTGAAAAATACACTTTGCGGTCGGCGGCTACGCTGAATTGCGATGGTATGGCTCCTGGTGGTACAATGGTCTCGTCAGAACCGCCGCCATTCGCCACGACGTGGCGCAACGAGTCAATGGTTCGTGCCTGGCGGGCGAGAAGTGAGTCGTAGCGGTGGGTGAGGTCGGCAATCGCAGCGGTGAGGGTGCGGAGGTTGACGGCATCTTGCGGGTCAGTGGGGTCGGTGAGACTCTTTATCTGGGAGTTCACATTGTTGTTCAGTGTGGCCACGTCGCCAAGGGTTTGCTGCTCGGTGAAGGAGGTTAGGTAGCCAGCGTCGTTGGTGAGGTCGCTGACGCGGGTGGGGATGGTGGGCTTGCCTGTGAGGTCGTCATAGTTGCCAGAGAAGAGGACGGGTCGGTTGGCAAGGTCGTTCCAGTCGCCGCTGAAGCCTGCAGGAAGCTTCACATAGCTGCCGCCGGTGAGGAAGAGGGTGTCGTGGCCGATGGTGAGGACTTGCTGCTCGGTGAATGAGGTGAGGTAGCCAGCGTCGTTGATGAAGGCACTGACACGGGTCGGCACGGTGGGGAAGAGGAGGCCGAGGCTGTCGGTCTTGGACTTGGCTGTGCTGTCGGCGATGGCTCGGGCGGTGCTGTCGGCATAGCGAATGGTGGCACCCGAGGCTGGTAGCACGACGAAGGAGCCACCAGTGAGGAAGAGGGTGTCGTGGCTGATGGTGAGGACTTGCTGCTCGGTGAAGGAGGTGAGGTAGCCAGCGTCGTTGATGAGTTCGCTTATGCGCTGTGGGATGGCGGGTTTGCCAGCGAGGTCGGCATAGTTGCCCGAGAAGAGGAGAGGTTTGTCGCGCAGGTCGTTGTAGCTACCGCTGAGGGCGATAGGAGCGAAGATGGGTTTGCCAGTGAGGTCGTCGTAGCGTCCGCTGAAGATGTTGGGGCGGTTGGTGAGGTCGTAGTAGTTCTTGTCCCAGGCGGAGAAGAGGGGGTCGGTTTCATGGTAGTAGGCGCGACTGGAGAGGCTGTCGGCCACACGGCTGTGGATGGCGTAGGGGACGGAGAAGATGCGTTCGGTGGCCACGATGTCGTAGTTGCTTCCGCCAGTGGGGTCTACCTCGCTGCGGAGGTAGAAGGGGCCGTGTGCCCAGTCGATACGGCTCAAGGGTTGAGTGGTGCTACCCACGATGAGGGTGAAGAGGCCATTCTCGTTGGTGCGCACTTGCTGCTCGTCGGTGTAGACGGCGGTGCCGTTTTCGGAGCCTTGCAGGATGCTGATGCGCACGCCCACGGTGCTGTTGCTCACTATGCGACCCATGGCGTTGCAGACTACGGCTTGGTAGGTGAAGCCTTGCGGGGCTTGGGCAAGGGATGTGGCTGCTGGTAGCAGAGCCAGCAGGGTCACAGCCAGGCGGATGCCCGTTGAAAGGATATGTTTCATCATTGTGTTGTTTATTTTCCTGGTTGTCAGTTTGCGGATTATTTTTTCACTATCTTCCAGTTCTTGGAATCCTGGCCTGAGGTGAGGTGCAGCATATAGGCTCCAGTGGGGAGCAGGAGCATGTCGATATGGCATCCACCTTCGGGGAGTTCACCTTCGGCGAGGCGGCTGCCAGAGAGGGTATAGAGCACGAAGCCGAGGGGCAGGTCGGGTGCTGCCTCCACTGTTACGCCGTCCACCGTCGGATTGGGGAAGACGCGCACCTCGGCCAGGGCGTCGGCACGTTTGCTATCGCTGATGGCTTCCACTTGATAGGTCTGCTGCACGCCCTCGTTGATGCTTTGCGAGCGGAGCTGCATATTGGTGAAGCGGCCACGGGCGAAGGCAGTGGCCACCTGGCCGAGCGTGAAGCTGAGGCTCCCGCTCCCAGCGGTGGCGTAGCCTCCACTGGGAGCTATGGCTGTCTGTGCCGAGGCGGTGGCTGCGGCTGCAAAAAGGAGGAGGAGGGCACAGCCGCACTTCGTCATGGGTGTTTTCATTACGGGGTGTTTTTTGTTGGTCTTTTTCGTCATGTGCCATTTAGTTTACTATTCACCATTCACTGCCCACATTCGCGCCGCGAGAACCGTGCGGTGGGGCGGCGGCGTGCGATGTGGACTTTCCCGCCGAAGGGGATGCCTATGCGCACCGAGAGCTCGAAGCCTCGGCGTAGGCGGTCGCCAGTGGCAGGCCAAGTGTTGATGGTGCGGTTGAGCACTGTCAGTTCATTCATATCGATGCCCGAGAAGCTGTTTCGCAGTCCCCAATGGTAGCCCACTTCGATGGCCACGGGATAGCTGCGGCTGCCTGCGGCGAGTGGCATTTCGGCACCGAGACCGATGTAGAGGTCGAGGTCGGCGGAGCGGGTGTCGCTGGTGTTGAGTGCCATCGCCACATCGCCAGTGGCATCGGAGGTGAAGCGTACATCGCCGCCGAGGATGCTGTTCAATCCAGGGGCAGCTGCGATGTAGAAAAGGGCAAACGAATAGTCGACTGGGATGTCCACTTGAAAGTAGAGCCTAAGACCCAGTGCATATTCCCGCAACTGATAGTCGATGTCGTCCCATGTGAGGTGAGCACCTGGTGTGTGCATCATGGCTTCTGCCCGAAGGGTGATTCCTTGCGAAGAGCGCCATTGCAGCCAGCCGCCGAAGCCTCCTTCGGGTACGGGGTGGTGGCTATACATCTCGTAGCATTCTGCTGTGAGGTGCATATCAGTCAGCCCTGCAGCCACTTTTGCCCCAGCCGAGAATGCCTGCAAGTGTCGCCGTCCTTGAGCCTGCACATTGGTGGCCAAAAGCAGGGCGATGGCCACTGCGATGAGAGCCTTTGCCGCGTGGGTCTGCTTCATGGGCGTTCCTCCGTTTCTCTGGCTATTCCGTCGCCGTCGGCAAAGATGCGCACCACCTGCTGGTCGGCCAGCAGGCCGTGGTCGGCACTTTTCTCCACCATAATCAGCGCCAGCCGATAGTCGACGATGCCTTCCGCACGTTTACGCCCCGAGACGATGGTCATCGTCTGGTAGGTGACTTCACCCTCGGCCATATCTACCTGCTCGAGGGTGTAGAGCGTGAAACAATCGGCGTGTCCCACAATGCAGGCTGGCGTGCCATCGCCCGACACGTGGTGCTGACGCTCGCGGTAGGGGGTGCGCCCCATGCCATCGGGACTTCCCACCGAAAAAAGCATGTCGTAGAACTCGGCATCGCAGCCGTCGGACGCATACAGCAACTGCACGGGGGATACCCAGTAGCAGCCTTCGACATTGGGGGGATGATTGCCCTCGTAGATGGGCATGTATTCCTCCACCACTTGTCGCACCTCTTTGCTCATCGCCCATTTGGGTACCGCCGTGGGCCTGACGGGAAGTAAAACAGTCTCTCCACTATCCTTGATGCACCCTGCGGCCAATAGCAACGCCGCCACTGCCACCAGCACCCGCTGCGGCTTGCCGCCGCGATGATGCTTGTGGGCTACACCATTACATCCCTCGCTTGGGGGGGGGGGGGATAATCAACAACTTACGCATAATACGTGTCCTTATGCCGTTCCTCAATTGCGGTGCAAAGGTACGCAAAAATTCTCAACTGGAAATAAAGAAAGCAAGAAAATGCCCAGGATAAACCAGCAGTGTCCTAAACGTTTTATCGGAAATGCCGCAGTTGGGAAGATTATTTTCTTGTGTAGAGACGTGGAGTGTCCGGACTTTCTCTGACAACTGAAACCAGCCGCAGGACGCAAAAGTGACAACCGTAATCAGCAATTCACAGGGATAATTTTCAATTCTCAATTTTCAATTCTCCATTGCCACTTGGTCCGTGTCATCTCCGTGTCAACTCCGTGTCAGGTCCGTGTCACCTCCGAGTGGAGTCGGACTTAACACGAACCAACCACGGACCATGCACGGAGCAAACACGCGCCAAGTCCTTACCAGCAGCACCTCTGCTCGCGGGATGCCTCAAACGCCTTGCAGCTACAGCTCCCAGCGGTGATTGTCAGCTAAAACGTTTAGGGCACTATTGATGGTAAACGCAAAGAAAGGGGGGAAGAAAGGTTGGGGTGTTTCGGTTTTTTTGTGTAAATTTGCATTTGGAAAAAGCAAATGTTAGATCGCTTAACTATGGGAAATATTATTCGACTGGCCATCCTGGGATCGGGGAACGGTACTAATGCACAGCAGATAAGCGAATACTTCGCGGGGCGCGACGATGTGGAGGTGGCTTGCATCATCTACAACAAGAAAGATGCATTTATTGCCCAAAGGGCAAGAAATCTCGGCATTGAAGGTCATTACTTCGGGTGGAAAGATTTTTATCAAAGCTCGGCTGTGCTCGACTATCTGCGCCAGAGAGAGGTGGACTGGGTAATCTTGGCAGGTTTCCTGTGGTTGGTGCCAGAGGCTATATTGGAAGCTTATCCCAACAGGGTTATCAATATTCACCCCGCGCTGCTGCCAAAATATGGGGGGAAGGGGATGTATGGCCACCATGTGCATGAAGCAGTTGTGGAGCATGGCGAAAAGGAGAGTGGTATCACCATCCATATTGTAGACAATCGCTACGATTGTGGCACCATGCTATTTCAGGCGAAATGCGAGGTGGCATCGGATGATACGCCCGACACCCTTGCTGCAAAGATACACCTGCTGGAAAAGGAGTATTTCCCCCGTGTGATAGACGAGACGATACATCGCCAGCAGTAGTTATGCGGATAGCCATTAACACACGGCTGCTTCTGCCCCACCGCCTCGACGGCATCGGTTGGTTCACCGCCGAAACTACACGCCGCATAGTGCAGTCGCACCCCGAACATCAGTTCTACCTGCTGTTTGACCGACGGCCATCGCCCGAGTTCCTCTATGCCAGCAATGTGGTGCCTGTAGTCCTCTGCCCGCAGGCTCGCCACCCTCTGCTGTGGCAGCTTTATTTTGAAGTGGCTACACCTTGGGCTCTGAAGCACCACCACATTGACCTTTACCTTTCGCCCGATGGAATGATGCCGTTGCACACGGGTGTGCCTACGTTGAGTGTCATCCACGACTTGAATTTCGAGCATGCCACAGACAACCTTCGCCCCTCGCATCAGCGATATATGAAATACTTCTTCCCACGCTTTGCACGGAAAGCATCCCGTGTGGCGACGGTGTCGGAGTATTCCAAGTGCGATATTGCGGCCACTTATGGTGTGCCACTGGACAAGATTGATGTGGTCTACGATGGTGCACACGAGGCTTACCACCCCCTTTCCGAAGCAGAGAAAGAGCATGTGCGCAGCAAGTATACCGAAGGGCATCCTTATCTGATATTCATCAGCACCATTCTGCGGAGGAAAAACCTCGCCAACCTCCTGTTGGCATTCGACAGGGTGAAAGATGCCGACCAAAGGAGCCTGAAGCTTGTGGTGGCAGGAAGCCGTGCGTGGTGGGGCGAGGAATTGGCCACCGCCTATGGGCAGATGCAGCACAAGGAGGATGTGGTCTTCGTGGGTCGTCAAGAGACGCAGGAACTCTCCTCACTATTAGCTGCCTCCGAAATGCTCGTTTATCCCTCGTTGTTTGAAGGCTTCGGTATTCCGATACTTGAAGCCATGCACGCTGAAGTGCCAGTGATATGTTCGTCTACCACTTCCATGCCAGAGGTGGGAGGCGATGCCGCTCGCTATATTAATCCCCATTCGCCAGAAGATATTGCACAAGCCATCATGGAATTGCAGGATGCGGCGATGCGTGATGCCCTTGTGGAGAAAGGTCGCAAGCAGCGCACGCTGTTTAGTTGGGATAAGACCGCAGACCTGCTGTGGGAGAGTCTAATGCATGCCTACTCCGACCGATGAAAATCAGCTGGACAACTCTCTTTTGCTTTTTGATATCTGCTCTATGCGCCCGTGCACAGTCGGATACCAACTGGGTGTTTAATAGCTCATTTGAAGCCCACGGCCACTGTCCAGAGCGTATTGATGCTGCGGGAATTATGAGTGGTGTGGATGCCTGGTGGCAACCGACACTGGGAAGTAGCGACCATTTTGACCCTTGTGGTGGACGAGAATGTTCTGTCCCCCGCAACAAGATGGGTGTGCAGACGGCACATTCGGGCAATGCCTATTGTGGCATCTATTGCTCACAGGAGAATTATCGCGAATACTTGCAGACCGAACTCGTGCAGCCCCTCGTTGCGGGGCATCGCTATCGCGTAGGATTTTGGGTGAGTTTGGCGGAAAAGTCTCCCCATGCAGTAGCCACCCTCGGTCTTCTGCTAACTTGCAACCGTGTCAGCGACAGCACGTGGGGGCTGCTTATGCAAAAGGAGGAGGCTCCCCTATTCGACGATAAGCACCAGGTGTTTTCCACCCCATATATCCCTCAAATCGAGCATTCTGCCCACCAACCTGTTACTGACACAAAGCAGTGGGTTTACATCGGTGGTGAGATAGTGGCCGATGGAGGTGAGCGATTTCTCACTATCGGCAACTTCCGTCCGTTCAATCAATCTCACGTGGTGTCCACCGATGCCCCAGATGGCGTGCTGCCTGGTGCATATTATTATGTGGACGATGTAGAGGTGGTGCCACTTGATGTGGAGATGGTAGGGCCTGCTGAAGTTTCTATGCTCTCGGAGGGCGATATTGTGCCGCTGTGGGGGGTGTTGTTTGCAACAGGTAAAAGTGATGTGCTTCCTCAATCGTTCAACGAGCTGCACCGCCTAAAAGAGCTACTTGATGCCTATCCCAATATGACTATCGAATTGCGTGGACACACCGATGACCAAGGGACGGTTAATTTCAATCTCCAGCTCTCACGTGATAGGGCGGCCGCAGTGGCCGATTATTTGGTAAAACAAGGGATAAGCCGTGAGCGAGTGAAAGCTGTTGGAATGGGTAAGTCAATGCCGATTGACAGCAATCTTACCCCCGAAGGGCGCAGTCGCAACCGCCGTGTGGAGTATCGCGTGATTTCCGTCCGATAAGTCTGCCGTCGGGTAGAGTATCTTAGTGATGCCAAATAAAAAGCGTTTGCGGATTTCCCATGTGGAAATCCGCAAACGCTTTTCCTCGCATTCTGCGGCGCGACTATTCAATCACGCGGTAGAAGCTCACGCGACGGTTGAGGGAGTATTGAATGTCGCCGAAGGCAACGCTCTTACCCTTGTAGTCGGTGCTGATGCGGCTCTCGGCAATGCCATACTTCTTGGTGAGGAGGCGCTTCACCTCGTTGGCACGCTTCTCGGAGAGCTTCATGTTGTACTGGTCGCTGCCAGTGTAGTCGGCGAAGCCAACCACGGTGATCTTCACATCAGGATTGTCTTTCAGCACGCGGGCAACGGCTTTCACCTTGTCCATTTCAGCCTCGGAGACTTCCCACTGGTTCACATCGTATTGCACCGAGAAAGGCATGGCGTAGAAAGTGAGCTGGTCGGCCTTGATTTGATCAATCACACTCTGAAGCTCGCTGTTGGAAGCACCATTGCTCGGACGGGTCTGTGCGTTGGCCAATTGCTGCTCGAGTTCGCTGATGCGCTTCTCAAGTTTCTTCTCTTTGTTCTTGGCAGCAGCCACTTGGGTCTCCAAGTTGTTGACTTGGGTGTTCATGGCACCGAAGTTCTCCTGGGTGAGCATGTTCTTCTGAGCGGCGATAGCCTGGTCGGCAGCCGTTACACCAAAGTTGTAGGCATAGCCAAGACGGAAGATGCTGTTGATGTCGTGCCAACCGTTGTAGAACTTGGCATCGAAAATGTTGACAATGTCAGCAATGTCGAAAGAGTACTCGGCAAACACGGTGTGGCTCTCGCTGAGGTTGTAGCGGAAACCCTGACCGAAAGTTACCATTACTTGGGCAATACCCTTGTTCTCGCCCTCAATTTCACGCTTTTTGTCCTCGGCGTGGTTGGGCTTGGTGTTGGCCGTGGTGGTGTACTCATCCTTGCTCAAGCCGTTGAAACGGGCACCAGCACCGCCGAAGAAGTAGAAACTCCATTTGCGGTCGGGGTCGTAACCCATCAGTGCATCGTTGAGCGAGAACAGCACATCCAAAGTCAGCGAGAAGTTGCGGTTCAGCTTGAAGCCAGTGTTGTCGCTGACAGTGCCTTTAGGCTCGCCAAAGCTGGGGAAGCCAAAGCGCAGACGCCAGTCAAACACATGGTTCAACTTCTGCTGGGCAAAAATGTCCATACCAATGTTGGCATTCTGACGCCAGCCGCTACCGAAAATGGGGTAGCCTTGGTTCAACTCGTGGTTCAGGTCAAGCGACCCACCAATCGACCAGTTGCTCCAGAAACCATAGCGCGGATACTCGGGCTTGCCAGTGTTCTGGGCAAAAGCAGTCATGGAGGTCACTACCAGCGACACCACAACGCTCATTTTGATAAGTTTTTTCAGCATATCCTTATTGTTTTATGTGTTGATTAATTTCTCACTTCTTGCAGTCAATCAGTTTGCAAAGTTACACACATTTTTCAAATCTGAAAAAATTTTTTTTTTTCGTACACGTTAAGGCAAAGAAAATACGATAGTTGCAAACGAATATTTTTTTAACTCGCCACACGAAAGAAAGCAAATAATGAACATTTTATGAACAATTGAAATTGAAATGGAACACATTAACATCAACATCCAGTGGGCTTCTCATAAGTTGCCCCTTTCCCAAGTTGAGGCGTTGACCTCCGAGGTGCTTGCTGCCCGTGAACATCTTTTGAGCGGCGATGCCCCTGGCAGTGATTTTCTTGGTTGGATCAATTTGCCAGAAGCGATTACTCCCGAGGTTATCGCAGGTATCTGTGCCGAGGCTGCACGGCTTCGCAGCAAAGGTCGAGTGATAGTGGTGGTGGGTATTGGAGGCTCCTACCTTGGGGCTAGAATGGTCATAGAGGCGTTGCAATCGGCTTATCCATCAGCTGATTTGCCTCGAGTGGTCTATGCTGGCCATACCCTCAGCGAGGACTACTACGCCCAATTGCTCGGTTTCCTCGACCGCGAGGACTATTCCGTGGTGGTCATCTCGAAGAGCGGCACCACCACCGAGCCTGCCGTGGCTTTCCGCCTGCTGAAAAGCCATTTGGAGAAGAAGTATGGTCAAGCCGAAGCCTCCAGCCGAATTGTGGCTATCACGGATGCCCATCGGGGAGCACTCCACAACATCGCTTTGCAGGAGGGCTACCCAACTTATGCCATCCCCGACGATGTGGGGGGGCGCTTTTCTGTACTCACCCCCGTCGGCTTGCTCCCCATTGCCGCTGCTGGTTACGATATCGAGCGTCTGATTG
Source organism: Bacteroidales bacterium (assembly GCA_017455205.1). Taxonomy (GTDB): domain Bacteria; phylum Bacteroidota; class Bacteroidia; order Bacteroidales; family P3; genus Colimorpha. The sequence goes on along the minus strand of JAFTBM010000049.1, from coordinate 4,902 downwards.
CTGGCGCAAGCGACATGCGGAGGCTGTGCCTTGAGGCTAATACTCTCGACAGCAATCCTGCCTTGATGTATGCGGCCGTCCGCAATGCGCTCTACCGCAGTGGAATCAAGGTGGAGATGCTCACCGTCTGCCAACCCAACCTTCGCTATGTGGCCGAATGGTGGAAACAGCTTTATGGCGAGAGCGAGGGTAAGGAAGGTAAAGGTCTGTTGCCCCACAGTATCAGTATTACCACCGACCTCCACTCGATGGGGCAATACGTCCAAGAGGGTGAACGCTTGTTGATGGAAACCATGATTCGGGTTGCACGGCCTACGGCAACCGTGGCAGTCCCCTCCGACGGAGTCAACCTCGATGGACTCAACTATCTCGCTGGCCGCCGCCTGACGGCTATCAACGACTGTGCCGCCGAGGGTACTGCCGAGGCTCATGCCGCTGGCGGTGTGCCTGTGGTGGAAATCGGCATGGAGGCTATCAACGAGTACTCGCTCGGACAACTCATCTACTTTTTCGAGTTTGCCTGTGGCGTCAGTGGCTACACTCTTGGAGTCAATCCTTTCAACCAGCCCGGCGTGGAGGCATACAAGAAGAATATGTTCCGCCTGTTGGGTAAGCCGGGGTGCTAACCAATCACAGCTGCCATAACAAAGGAAGCCGACTGGAGTTTTTTCGCGTGAAAAAGCTCCAGTCGGCTTCCTTTCATGTGTGGCTGGAAACCGTTAGTCCACTGCCATTAGAGGCAACCCATCCCGAATGGGCAGGGACGGGGTGGCTCTTTGGGAATTTTCACGAAATGGTAGGAAATGGGATATTCCATACGGACAACCGAGTCGCCAACTGTCTTGTACGGAGTATAATTGTACATGAGCAAGTTGTTTGAGTCGGCTACATACACCCTGATTCCGTGCAGGCGATAATCTGTCCGCGCAGAACCTGGATAGGCTCTCTCATAGTGGTATTCAGTTCCTCGGTCTATCACCACCACCCCGTCTTCCTCAATATCGTAGGGCTTCTGGTAACCTCCTTGCTGGCTGAAGTACACGGTGTTGTACGAGAAATTGACAATCTCTGTCTCGTCCGACACAATGCACTCCTTGTATATCGGCTCGTCCACAATAACCCATCGGTATTGGTCATCTATCATCCAAGGGAACTCTTCGTAGCTCGTGGTGTCGCTAAAAAAGAGCAAATATCTTGCCTGCTGTAGTTCCCAAGTCCCATACAGCCACCGCTGGATTTGTGCGGCTCGGGTTTCGGGAGTGGGAATAGTGTCGCTTCCAGGAGCAGGAATGGTGTCAACCCCAGGAGTAGGGATGGTGTCGGTTGTGGCAGTCGTCCCAGTGCCAGGTGTTTGCCTCTCATTGTCTTTCTCCTTATCGCACCCCACCGTTAAAGCCAAGCAGACCACCGATGCCATCACCATAATTGATAGTTTTCTTTTCATGATATATGTGTTTTTGACATTGCCTGTATTCTAATGTTAGTATCATGAAATCAGTGAGTTTGGATAGGAGCATCGAGACTGAACTATCTAATAATATTTGTGCAAATATAGGCGAACTCCTGCAAAAAAACAACGTGTTCGAATGTGTTTTTTCATAAACGATGTTAAAACACTTGTGGTTGATTGTCAATAGTATCCCAACGGGAGCAATTCTCGCCTGCCTGTGATTTGCTAAACGGGTGCTGCGATGGCTAAACTCCAGCGTTGGCTTCAGCATAGGGACACAGGCTCATTACGCTCTATGTTGGCCGAATTGGCAACGAGAGACTGTAGGAATTTGCAATCCGATGACTTGTTGCGGTGAAGCAGAGCCAATCCACACTGCCCCCTTATCAGATTGCACAACAATCAAGGGTGGCGCATCGGCGTGATATGTCAGAATAAGTACCTGCTAAAATGGCAGATCGCCCAAAGGTTCAGTGTCGGCGTTGAGGATGTCCATCAGCGGGTTGCTTTTGGCGGCATAATCCTCGCTCCGCTGCCGTGCGGAGAGAAGCAGCAGGTTGTCGGCCACCACCTCGGTTACGTGCCGCTTGTTTCCCTCCTTGTCTTCCCACGAGCGGCTTTGCAACCGACCCTCGATATACACTTGTGAACCCTTTGTCAGTATCCGTTCCGCGATGTCGGCCAAGCCGCGCCAGCACACCACGTTGTGCCACTCGGTGATGTCCACCTTCTCGTTCTCCCTGTTTTTGCGACTCTCGGTAGTGGCCAGCGGAAACGACACTTTCTTCACCGCCACGCCACCGTCCGACGGGAAACTGACCACATCGGGGGTCTTCCCTACATTTCCTACCAGTATCACTTTGTTTACGCCTATCATACTTCTTATGCTTTGTTTAATTGTTAGCCTGTTTGTCTGTCTACCCTCTTGTCTAACGCCATTTTCGCGGTGCGAAGTTACGACTTTTTCCCCAACTTCGCCCGACAAAGATTTTCACATTCCGCGCAAATACCTATCTATCAAACGTGACACTGGCATTTTTCCCCGCTCCTCGGCTGTCGCCACTTTCATATTTGGGAGCCATTTCGAAGGCCATTTGGCTATTTCTGCCCTGACGAAGGTGGCATGGATGGTGCGGTGGGTAAGCTTATGCACAAAGCTGCCAGCGAAGCGGAATCTCGTCCCTTGTAACCCCAGCACCTCGGCAGCGAACGCCGCCGCTTTCGTTTCGGCCTCGCTTGGCGAGCATTCCCCTTCGCACTCCAGCAGCGGCAACTCCCATAACCCCCGCCAGATGTCTTTCTCCGTCCGCTGGTGAAGCAATAATGAGTCGTGTCTACGCATATCCAAGTAGATAAACCAACGGTCAGTGGGTGGACGCTTCTCGACCTTCACCGGCAGCAGTCCGACCTTCGCCTCGCGCCGTGCCACACATTCTACAGCGAAAGGACAAGTCTCACATTGTGGCACCACTTTGCACTGTAGCGACCCAAAATCCATCAGTGCGGCATTGAACACATCGGGGCGGCAGTCGCCCATCAGCTTCCGCAGGAGTGCATCAAATTCACTATATGCTCTGTCGGTGGCAATCGGCGTGGCGATACCATACAATCGGCTGATGAAGCGGTACACATTGCCGTCGATCACCGGGCAGGGTAGCCGATAGGCAAACGAGGCCACTGCCGCCGCTGTATAACGACCCACGCCCTTGAGCGATAGCAGACCCTCGTAGCTGTCGGGGAAATGCCCACCGCATTGCTCCACAATCTGTCGGGCGGCTGTGTGCATATTGCGTGCCCGCGAGTAGTAGCCCAACCCTTGCCACAGAGCCAGCACCTCCTCCTCGCTGGCAGCAGCCAATGCCTCTACCGTGGGTAAGGATTCGACGAACCGCTCGTAGTAGGTCCAACCCTGCTCAATGCGCGTCTGCTGCAGGATAATCTCTGAAACCCAGATACGGTAGGGGTCGCTTATCCCCCGCCAAGGGAGACTCCGCCCAAATTCCGCATACCAATGCTCCAATTTTTCTGAAAAAACCATCCTAAAACCTCCCTTTTAGCACCCTAAATCGCACATAACTGTCTGAAAAAATAATGTTAAATCTTTCCAAATCAAAATTTATAATAAATTTAATGACAGCAATATGTAATTCACGAAAAGTTAAAAAAATCCAAAAACTGCACATTTGCCCCCTGTCGCATTTTGTCGTATCGAAAAAAGGTTTTACCTTTGCACTCCGTTTCCGATACGGAACGCTAACGCTAACGAACAACAAAAAGTATATTGTTATGTCAAAGAAATGTGAAATCACTGGCAAGAAAGTCATCGTAGGCAACAACGTGTCGCACTCGCGTATCCACACCAAGCGCACCTTCGCCCCCAACCTGCAGACCAAAAAGTTCTACATTCCCGAGGAGGATATGTGGATCACCTTGAAAGTCTCGGCCAAAGGAATGCGCATCATCAACAAGAAGGGCATCATCGCCGCCCTCAACGATGCCGCCTCCCAAGGCCATTTGATGTTCTAAATGCAGAAGACCCATAAAAGTCTTGATAAAACCAATTCAGTATTAACCCTAACAAGAAAGAGGTATTAGCAATGATCGTAGTTCCCGTAAAAGAAGGTGAAAACCTTGAGAGAGCGCTGAAAAAGCTGAAACGCAAATTCGACAAAACAGGCGTGGTGAGAGAAATGCGCCGTCGGCAGCAATTCACCAAGCCCAGCGTGGTCAATCGCGAAAAAAGGCTGAAAGCCATCTACGTGCAGCACCTGCGTCAGCAAGAGCTCGACAAGTAGGCTTTCCACCGAGCGCTCCCATCTGGAGCAACGCCATTGAAAAAAGCGAGCCTTCGCACATCGGTGGAGGCTCGCTTTCTTATGCTCCAGTCCTTCTCACCCTCCGTTTTCCACCTCATCTCCCACCGTTTCGGGTAGGCATCGGCATAGTGGTCAAGGAGGCGAAGTTTCTAACTTCGCTATGATGTGGCGAAGATACAATCTTTGCCTCCCAGCCGCCTGCCCCATTTCCCTCCTGTCTCGGGTAGGCATCGGCATAGTGGGCAAGGAGGCGAAGTTTCTAACTTCGCTGTGATGTGGCGAAGATACAATCTTCGCCTCCCAGTCGCCTGCCCCATTTTCCTCCTGTCTCGGGTGGGCATCGGCATAGTGGGCAAGGAGGCGAAGTTTCTAACTTCGCTATGATGTGGCGAAGATACAATCTTTGCCTCCCAGCCACCTGCCCCATTTTCCTCCTGTCTCGGGTAGGCATCGGCATAGTGGGCAAGGAGGCGAAGTTTTTAACTTCGCTGTGATGTGGCGAAGATACAATCTTCGCCTCCCAGTCGCCTGCCCCATTTTCCTCCTGTCTCGGGTAGGCATCGGCATAGTGGTCAAGGAGGCGTAGTCTCTAACTTCGCTATGATGTGGCGAAGATACAATCTTTGCCTCCCAGCC
>JAFTBM010000048.1 GCA_017455205.1 Bacteroidales bacterium | reverse complement strand
TGAATTTTATTATGCATAAAAGCGAGCAGATTTTTCTTCTTTTTGATGGCGCAATGGGGTTCCATTGTAACGGAAAAAAGAAGGGAAAGATGCCGTTTTTATGCTTTAAGAAAAACATTGAATTAAATTTAAACAGCTTCTGAGCCCTTCAACCCGTTTATTCGTCCCGTTCAATGGGAGGGAAATTGCAAAGAAATCGGAGGAAAAGTTTGGAATATTGGAAAGGAAACACTATATTTGCAACACAGGGCTGGAAGCGGCACTGATGGTAAGTGGTTGGTTGCGACCATAGTAAGAAAGAAATGTAATACATAAAAGATATGGCAAAGATAGCGAAACTGATAGGAAAGACGTCGTATGACTGGAAGTACAGCACGGTGGGTGGTGTAACTCGGGTAAACATCACCTCGGGCGAGGATATAGCACACCTCGGCGAGCTGGACCAGAAGATGTGGACGGTGCTTAGCTGTCCGGTAGAGGGTTTGGTGTGCGATGAGCGCACGCTTAAACTGCTGGATACTGACGGCGATGGGAAGATACGTGCGGCGGAGGTGGTGGCTGCCACGAAGTGGTTGAAGCAGGTGTTGAAAGAGATGGACGACCTGCTGGAGGGGAAAGATGTGGTGGCAGAAGGGCAATTGCGAGAGGATAGCGATGAGGGGCAGAAGGTGATAGCCTCGGCCAAGCTGATAAAGAGTGAACTCGGGATTGAGGGGAGCGAAATAGCATTGGCAGACGTTGAGCGGTACAAGTCGGAGTACGAGAAAAAGTTTAGGGAGGAATACACTGCTTTGGAGGAGGCACCGTATGAGCCTCCGTATGGTGAAGGGAGCGATGCCGCACTGGATGCGGTGTCGGCTGTGAGGGCAAAGGTCGAAGACTGGTTTATGAGGTGCCGACTGGTGCAGTTCGACAGCGAAGCCCAGGGGGTGTTGGATGTGCAGGTGGAGCAGATTGCGGGTATCAGTGGCGAGAACCTCAGCCAAAGCCAGGAGAAGATAGCTGCCTATCCGCTGGCGCGTCCGAGTGTGGATGCACAGTTGCCGCTGAATGAGGGTATCAACCCAGTGTGGAGGTCGGCGATGGACAAACTGGTCAGTGCGGCAGTGGTGCCAGATTATGGCGAGAAGAATACGCTGAGCGAGGCGGAGTGGAATGCGATAGTGGGCAAAGTGGATGCCTATGCGGAGTGGAAAGCAAAGGGTGAAAGTGCGATGAGCGAGGCAGTGGCTGCAAAGATGGCCGAGAGCGAGGCTGCCATAGAGCCTGTGGAGCGCCTGCTGCACTATATGCGGGACTTCTACTACCTGCTGAAAAACTACGTAGTGTTTTCCACTTTCTACAAAGAGAACTCGCAGGCCACTTCGACATTCCAAGTCGGGCGGCTTTTCATCGACCAGCGCGAATGTTCGCTCTGTATCCGCGTGAGCGATATGGGTAAACAACTGGCCACGGCGTCGCAAAGTGGGATATACCTCGTCTACTGCCATTGCACATCAAAGGCCAATGGGGAGCAGATGGATATAGTGGCCGCATTGACCGATGGAGATGTCGACGGACTGGTAGAGGGCAAGAACGCAGTGTTCTACGACCGTGCAGGGCAGGATTACGATGCAGTGGTTACCAAGATAATAGACAATCCCATCAGCATCCGTCAGGCATTTTGGAGCCCCTACAGGAAGTTTGGTCGCTGGGTGAGCGAAAAGATAACCAAGAGTGCGAGCGAGAAAGAGAGCAAGCAGTTCGACGAGATGACCAGCAAGGCTGATTCGGCCACAACTGACCTCGCAACAGCAGCTTCGGAAGGGAAGGAAAAGGAGGCTGCGGAGAAGAAAGCATTGCCATTCGACATAGCCAAGTTTGCAGGTATCTTTGCCGCCATCGGATTGGCCTTCGGGGCCATTGGTGGGGCATTGGCCTCGCTGGGTGGATTTGTGGTTGCACGGTGGTACAACGTGCTGCTGCTTGTGGCTGCGGTAGTGCTCTGCATCAGTGGACCTTCGATGCTGCTGGCGTGGCTCAAGTTGCGCAAGCGCGATTTGGGGCCAGTGCTCAATGCCAACGGCTGGGCCATCAACTCGAAAATCAAAATCAATACCACCTTTGGTGCTACGCTGACTTCGATTGCCAAATATCCCAAAGTGAAAGGGATAGACCCCTTTGCCAGCAAGAAAATGCCGTGGTGGCAGAAGTGCTTGTGGTGGTTGCTGGCAGCGGTAGTGGTAGCCTTCGGAGTGCTTTATTTCACGCACCAATTGCCGTGGCAGAAAGAGGCTGTGGCTGTGGAAGTGGTGGAAGAGGTAAGTGAGGCTGCGGTGGAGCAAAGTGCAGAGGAGGTAGTGGAGGAGGCTGCGGTGGAAGCGGTTGCAGAAGATGCCGAATGAGGTGGAGGAGGCGATGGCTGAAGACGGCGGTGGCTATCGGATGTGAGGGGGTATTGGTTTTGGCTTCGGTCGAGGTCTGGGCACAGGATGACTTGAGAGAGGTGCAGATTGCGTGGTGGAACGTTGAAAACCTGTTCGATACTCGTAACGATACGCTCACGCTCGATGACGAGTTTACGCCCGAAGGCGATCGTCATTGGACGGTGCATCGCCTCGATGCCAAGTTGCAGGCCATCTGCAAAACCATCATTATGATGGGCGAACCTGCTGCGGTGGGGTTGGCCGAGGTGGAGAATGATTATGTGCTGAAGAGGCTTTGTATGGCCACGCCGTTGAGGATGGCAGGCTACGAATTTGTGCATCATGATTCGCCCGATAGGAGGGGAATTGATTGTGCGTTGCTCTACAAAAAGAGCGAGTTTCGAGTGTTGAAAGATAGTGCAATATGCGTCAGCGATAGTGCAGAAGGTTTCTTCACACGCGATATTTTGTTGGTGGTTGGGATTACTCCTTCAGCCGATACCCTATGCCTGCTGCTTAATCATTGGCCTTCCAAGCTGGGAGGGGAAAGGGCTGAACGAAGGCGGTGGGAGGTAGCAGCTCGATTGAGGGAAGTGATGCGAGAGCTCTGCGAGAAACATCCCGAGGCGGCAGTAGTGGCGATGGGAGACATGAACAGCATAGCCGACGAGGCGGTGGTGGCCGAAGGTATGGGATTTGGAGCCGACAGCATCAATGCCGAAGGAATGGTCAATCTCACTCGGCGTCTGCCGTTAGGGTGGGGGAGCCACAAGTATCAAGGCGAATGGAACTATCTCGACCATGCCTATATGTTGGTTCCATCGCAGTGGAGATGCAAAGAGATAACGCTGATAGGCTATGACCATTTGCTGGTAGCTGAAGAAACGCGGCCAGGAGTCAAGCCTTATCGTACATACCAAGGCTTGCACTACATCGGAGGGGTGAGCGACCACTTGCCACTGTACCTTCGGTTGCAAGTCTCTATTAAATGATTGAATTTTAGACGGCGAGGTGTCATGTAAGGGAATGGCACAAAAAAGAATGTGTGGAGGAGATGGAAAAATCACCAAAAATGGTGAGAAAAAAGTAAAAAGTTTTTGTAGATTGTTTTTATTTTGTATATTTGCAACGTTGCCTTGCAGTTGAGGCAATGGTCAATGTATTGATATGCAAAGGAAAAGATAGTAATATTAATCCTAACTATAACGATTATGACAAAAGTGAAATCATTGGCTGATCTGAAGGCCATGCGCGAGAAGCTTCAGGCGAACCTCGATGTCCGTGAGAAGGCTGAAAACCCAGAGTCGCTGGTTCAGATTAAGGTGGCTATGGCGACCTGCGGAATCGCTGCCGGTGCCAAGCAGGTGATGGAGCACATGATGCAGAAAGCGGACGAGCTCCACATCCCCGCTGTCTTCACGCAGACTGGCTGCATGGGCTATTGCCATGCCGAGCCTACGCTTGAGGTACGTGTGCCAGGCAAAGACCCCATCGTCTTTGGCCATGTGGACAACAACCGTGCCGACGAGATACTGACCAAGTACGTCCAGAACGGCGAATTGGTTGAGGGTATCATCCCCGTGAACTACGAAACAATTGATAAGTAAATAACTAATGGTTATGGGTTATAGGTTATGGGTTATAGATGCTACGCAGTCAAAATAACAACGTAGTGTACCAGCCCTTATTAACCGAAACCAATAATCAGTAACCCTTACAAAATAGATTATGGCAAAATACAAAATGCACATATTGATCTGTGGTGGCACGGGTTGTAAATCCTCCAACAGCCTCCAGATCATTGAGAACTTCAAAAATATCCTGGCCGAGAAAGGTCTGCAGGACGACGTGCAGGTCATCAAGACTGGCTGCTTCGGCTTCTGTGAGAAGGGCCCTATCGTGAAGATCATGCCCGACAACACCTTCTACACCCAAGTGAAGCCCGAGGATGCTGAACGCATCGTCAATGAGCATATCATCAAGGGACGCAAGGTGCCCGACCTGCTCTATACCAACCCCGAGAATAAGGAGCACGTCAGCGACTCGAAGCACATGGACTTCTACCGCAAGCAGATACGTATTGCCCTGCGCAACTGCGGCTTTGTGGATCCCGAGAACATTGAGGAGAGTATCTCCCGTGGCGGCTACGAGGCCCTGGCCAAGTGCCTCACCGAGATGACCCCGCAGCAGGTTATCGACGAGATCACCAAGAGCGGTCTCCGTGGCCGTGGCGGCGCCGGCTTCCCCACTGGTGTGAAATGGGGTCTCTGTGCAAAGAACCAGGCCGACCAGAAGTACATCATCTGCAACGCCGATGAGGGCGACCCCGGTGCTTTCATGGATCGCAGTATCCTCGAGGGCGACCCCAACAGCATCGTTGAGGCTCTGGCCATCGGTGGCTACGCCATCGGCGCCACCAAGGGTCTCGTCTACATCCGTGCCGAGTATCCTCTGGCCATCGAGCGTCTGAAAATCGCCATCAACCAGGCCCGCGAGTACGGTCTCCTCGGTGAGGACATCCTCGGCAGCGGCTTCAACTTCGACATCGAGCTCCGCTACGGTGCTGGTGCTTTCGTCTGCGGCGAGGAGACGGCTCTGATCCACTCGATGGAAGGCAAGCGCGGCGAGCCCACGCTGAAACCCCCATTCCCCGCTGTGCGCGGCTATATGGACAAGCCCTCGAACGTGAACAACGTCGAGACCCTGGCCAACATCCCCATCATCATCACCAAGGGCGCCGACTGGTTCCGCACCATCGGTACCGAGAAGAGCCCCGGAACCAAGGTGTTCGCACTCGCCGGCCAGATCAACAATGTGGGTCTAATCGAGGTCCCGATGGGTATCACTCTGCGTGAGATTATCTACGAGATCGGCGGCGGCATCAAGGACGGCCGCGAGTTCAAGGCCGTGCAGACCGGTGGCCCCTCCGGCGGCTGCCTCACTGCCAAGCACCTCGACACCGAGATCGACTACGACAGCCTCGTGGCTGCCGGCTCGATGATGGGCTCCGGCGGTATGGTCGTCATGGAC
>JAFTBM010000047.1 GCA_017455205.1 Bacteroidales bacterium | reverse complement strand
GAACTGGTTGGCTCCAGAGAAGGTGTGATAGTAGGTGCCGGTGGTGGTGCGGTCGGTGTTCCACCACTTGAGACCTCCGCAGACAGAGACGGCGGTGGTATCCACCGTGTCGCGGCAGTCGAAGATGCGGAGACTGTCCACAATTCCAGACCGGGCGGCACCAGAGAATACCCTTGCACGGAATGCGAGGTAGGCAGTAGAGGGAACGCCTGCATGAAGGTTGAATGCATCCTTGACATGGACTAATCCACTGCTCGTATTCGTATTACCTAAAGCCACGAAGGTGGTGGTGTCGTTGGGGTCGGTCATGTAACCATAGTAAATTCTAGCATTACTCTTATTAGTACTCATGTAATAAAAGGTGAACGCCAGTCTGCTACTTGCCAAACCGAGTCCTTTGGCCACACAGGCGAAAGAGGAGGGAGTGCCTCCTGTGAGATTGGCGCGAAGCTGCAATGATTTGTGGGTAGCTCCAGAAGTGTTAGGTATTTTATAGAGGGTACTACATGTCAAAAATGCCCATGGTTGAGTGGCGGAGGTTATGGACATATACGGGAGACTCCAGTCGGTAGGAAGATCGTGGTTGGGGTAGTTTGAAGGTACACCTAATCCAGTGGAATAATTTCCGCTTGTTGTGCTGTAGGTGTCAAAAGTCTCCACATAGGGTATGGTTCCGGTGGCCGCAAGCGTCCAGGCAAAGCGCTCGAGGGTGTCGCTGTGAAGATTGGTGCCGCACTTGGATGCCACGCCGATGAGGTAGCGTGTGCCGGCGGTGAGGTCGGTGAAGGTGTAGGAGGTGGTACCTCTGGCTATGTCGGCGACCTTTACGCCGTCCTTGAAGAGGACATGAGCCTTGGAGCCGCTCGTGTTGTCGGTCCACGAGACGGTGAAGCCCGTGGTGGAGGTGCTGTTGATAACGAGGTCGGTGGGGGCAGGACTTGATGAGCAGGCATCGGTTACTTGGAGGTTGTCGAGGGCACCATAGTATACCGCAGTACTTGCCCTCTTGTCGTAGAAGCGGAAAGCGGGATAGAGTGGCCTGCCGGCGGGCAAACTGGCAAGATGCCTGGCAATGGTGTCAGTTACGGTGCCCCACGAAGTGGAATTTGTCTTGCCGAGGGAGACAAACTTGGAGGTATCGGCAAGGTCGGTGGTTACGCCATAGTCGAGATAACAGTAGGAACTGTTACTTACCTTATATTTGAACGAGAATGCCAGGCGTATGGGGTCGATGCCGAAGTCTTTGGCGAGGATTGCCCAAGCACGCGGAGCCGAATTGTTGGTCTTGAAGATAAGGCCGTTGCCAGACACCTGATAGTCGCTATGGCTGGTGATAAACACTTGCGGGTAGGTGCTGGTGGTGGTACTCATATAGGGGAACGTCCAGCAGGAAGCCATATCATGGCAATAAGGGTAGGCGTAGCCTGCGGTGGAAGGCACAGACGTCCCGGTGGAAACCCCGTTGCCGCTGTAGGAGTCGAAGTTCTCGGTATAGGGCAGCGTGGCGGAGCAGGAGGGTGCATCAATGCGGATGTTGTCGATGGCGGTATAACCCAAGGAGGAGGAGCCTCCAGCGGCAATCTTGAAGGCAATGTAGACGTTGGCGGTACTCGCATCGAGACCTTCAGCCGTGAGGGCAGAGGCAAAGGTGGCATTGTCGGCAAAGGTGCAGGCGGTGCTGTTCCAGCTGGTGTTGGATTTAGAGAGGTCGGCTATGTTGTGGTAGGTAGAGGCATCGGAGGGGTCGGTCATAAAGCCGTAGGAGAGTTGCCCGGCATAAGAGGTATTGTTATACTTATAGGCAAATCGCAGGCGCAGCGTTGCCGTGGGGACACCATCGGTGTTGGGTAAGGCGGCATAGAGTACGCTCTGTCCACTCTTAGTCTTGAAGACAAGTCCGTTGCCCTCAACCCTATATGATGAATTACCAGTGATGAATGCCTGCGGATAGGTAGAGGTAGAGGCACTCATACCAGTGAATGTCCAGCAGGGCATAGTGTGGGTGGAGGGGTAGCCCGTGGGGGCGGTGTTGACACTGGCGATATTGCCACGGTAGTAGTCGAATGTCTCCACATAGGGGATGCTGATGGTTGAGATGCAGGAGGTGGTGGCATAGGAGGTACGCGCATCGCCGCCACAGGCGGGGGTGACGGTGACCATATAGGCGGTGCCACCCTCCAGCCCCGTGCAGTCGTAGTAGGTGGCTCCAGTGGAGGTGGTGAAGTTGTAGGTGGTGCCGTTGCCTGTGGCAGTGATATTGTAGGCCGTGGATGCGCTGTTGTAGTCGGTCCACGAGAGACGGAAACCGCTGGTGGTGATATTGGAGACGGTGATGCCGCTTACAGGAAGGCAAGCAATATAGGTTACATTGACATTGTCGAGCATGGCCATTTGGGTGCTGCCCGTGCCACCCGCATAGCGGAAAGCGAGGTAGCGGGCCGAGGCAGAGGGACTGTGAAAGCAGAGGGTGTCCTGGATACGCGTCCACGAGGTGGTTTTGCTGAGTGTGCGCAGGGCGGTGAAGGTAGAGGGGTCGGAGGCATTGGTCATCGTGCCGATGGTTAGCGTTCCCTCTGTGGCGTCAGTAGCCAGCTGGCGATAGTAGAAGTCGAGCCGCAGATGGGCGATGTCGGACTCGTCAAATTCGGGTAGTACCGCATAGGCCACATCCGATGATGCCCCTTCGCTCATGGTCAGGCTCTTGCCCGAGTAGGCATTGCTGGTGGTGAGGAATGCCTGTGGATAGTCAGCCGTTTTGCTGGTGGGATGCCACAGGTAGTAGCGGCCAGCGTCCTGCCAAGTCTCCTCGTCCCATTTTGAGGTGCTGCCGCCTATGAAATGCGAGCAGGTGAGGTCGCTGTTTACTATCCAACCGTTGCTTGCATTCACGCACATGCCTATCTGATAGGAAGCCGCTGGCGGAGCCGTCGGAGCCGCCGAGGGGTAGACAAACTGCACCCTGCCGCTCGCGAAGAGCTGCACCTGATAGCTGAGCACATTTCCATCTTCATCGTCGTAAGCCCGCATGGCGAATTCCACGACGAGCATCGTGTCGCCGAAAGTCTGCGCATAGATGTGGTGGATGTCATCTTCTTTTTGTCCGTCCAACCCGATGCCGTTGAACTTTGGCGCGTTCTTGCCGGCATTGCTGCTCGTGAACGGGTTGCTATAGGCATCGGTACCAATCTCGTCGCCCTCCTCGTTGCCGAGTTTAAGGCTGAAGTCGGTATTGACCGAGAACTTGGTGTAATTGGTGCCAAGATAGGGGAAGGTGAAACCGATATTCTGCAGTTCGCTTGCTTCGCCGTCGCCCGCGTCGCAGAGGTCGGTGGTGGAGGTGAGGGTCTTCCAGCGCGAGGCATCGGTGCCAGTGGTGAAGTTGAAGTCGTAGGAAGTGCCCGACCGTGCATCGAGGCCGGTGAACGTCCAACAGCCGGGCAGTTGGTGGGAGGGGTAGGCGGCGGGCGGGTCGCTGGAGTTGGAGATGTCGGCGGTGTAGGCATCGAAATTCTCGGTGTAGGGCAGCGACGGGTCGTTGATGGTCAGCGATAGGCGGACGGTGCTGTCGCATCCCCCCACGCCAGTATGGGTCTTGGTATAGGTGCCCGAGGAGGTCTTCTCCGAGTTGTACCACTTGAAGGAACAGTAGGCCGAAACGGCGGTGGTGTCGACAATTGTGTCCTTGCAGATAGTCAGGTTGTCGAGTGCCCCGTAGCCCGTGGAGGAATAGTTGTCAAAACGGAATGCAAGGAGAGCATTGGCTGGGGCACTGGAAAGGTTGCCGCTGACCTCGGTGAAACTGGTGGATATGGTGCTGGCGAGAGCGTGAAAGGTGGTAGTGTCCGACGGGTCGGTCATATATCCGCAGGTTATCTTGCCATAGGAGGCGTTGTACACCCTGTATTTGAGCTTGAATTTGAGTTTCCGTGCATCGCCAAAGTTCCTATCCACCGCCGCATAGAGCCTTGGTGAGTAACTTCGCGTCTTGAAAAGCAATGCCTTGCCCGAAACGTACAAGCCACTGGCAGCGGTGAGGTAGACATCGGCATAGGCTTTCCCGCTGCTTTCCAGCATGGTGGGGAAGAGCCATCCCGAAGGCAAGTAGTGGTTGGGATATGCCACTGGGAGCGTGGCTCGCGCTGAAGAGTAGTAGTCGGCATTGGTACCATAGGAGTCAAAGTCCTCGGCATAGGGCAGCGACCCCGTGGGCTGCGAGTATGCCTCCAGGCGCACATTGTCGATTGAGGTGTAGTATGTACCAGTAGTAGTCGCACCGATTTTGAATGCGATGTACACTTTGTCGGTAGAGGGATTGAGTCCGGCACTTGTCATGGCCGTGGTGAAAGCCGTGCGATTGCCGAAGATGCAGGAAACAGTCTGCCAATAAGTGTTGCCTACGCCAGCGAGCGACTCAACTTCGCGAAAGGTGGAGGCATCGTTGGGGTCGGTCATGATGCCATAGGAGATCTTGCCAGCTCTGGTTGCGTGGCTGTAACAGTAGGAGAACTTCAGCATCAACTGTGCCGTGGGGGCATCAAGCCTCTTTGGCAATACAGCATACAAGTCGCCTGCGGTGTTGATAGTCTTGACCACCAGCCCCAACCCATCGGTACAATAGGTGCTACTATTGGTGATATAGACCTGCGGATAGTCCGATGAGGTAGCCCCCATGCCTGTAAATGTCCAACAGGTGGGCAGAATATGGTTGGGGTAGGTGGTGGGAGGTGTGGTGCCATCGGCGCTGATGCAGCCCGAGCCACCAGCACAGCTGGCATCAGTGTAGCCGTTGAAATCCTCGCGGTAAAAGTAGGTGCAACCGCCAGGCAGCCAGTTGTAATAGCGGTTGGCACCTGGCCAGGTTGTAAAAGTCTCATTGCTGCCCTCGGTGAAATGCTCGGCAGTATGGGTACTTTTCACCACCCAGCCATCCTCGTCGTCCACGCACATACCCACCTGGAATTTTACGTCCTGACCTGTACCATAGACGAACTGTACTCGCCCGCTTTTGTAGAGCTGCACTTGAAAGATAGAGGTTCCGTCACCACTATTGTAGGTTTTCGATACACTGAATTCCACCACCAGCATCGTGTCGCCAAAGGTCTGCGCATAGATGTATTCTTCCGGCCCGTATTCCTCATCGCCGCAAGCTCCGTCGTGGCCATAGGGGACAATAATCACTGCGCACCCGTCGTCAAGTTGATCCCCCGCGTTATAGATACAGCTGTTATGGGTATTCACCACAGTGGATCCGAGACTCAGCACCCCATCGCCGCAGGCCGACCACTGTGTGTAGACAGCATCGCCGAAGTGAAACGGAAATCCTATGTCCAGCACCTTCGTGTGGCCATAGTCGCCCACTTCCTCAGTGCAGAGTTGTGTGGTGTTGGTCAGGGTTATCCAGCGGGAGGCATCGGTACCCGTAGAGAAAGTGTAGTCAGTGAGTCCTTGGGCTGCTGACGGCTGCGCCGTCAGCAGCAGTGCGGCGGCGGCCAGGAGGCCGCCGCCCAATATGCGGGCAACCACCGCCAGCAGGGAAACCACCCCACCGCCCGACTTCACCGCCCAGCTTCTCCCATATCGTCTTGCATTATCGCCAGTTATGCACCCACACCTGTCGCTCTCACGTCCGCCACCAGTACTCGTCTGCTCCATATTCTTACCTTTTATTTTTTTTTTTGCCTTAACCTATAGACTACGCATTGCCCGCCTTTCCTCTCCCAGCCTCAAACTCCTCTATCCGAGCAACATCTAAACGCGAGTGCAAATCTACAAATAATTTCTGTAAAAAGCAAATATATTTTTCAAATCAACTATACCTTGATGATTTGCTGGGGGGGGGGGGGTGGTGGGTG
>JAFTBM010000046.1 GCA_017455205.1 Bacteroidales bacterium | reverse complement strand
TTGAGTGTGTTGCGTGAATGGGGGGGGGGGGGGGGGGACGGTGGTATTATCTATGGTTTTTGGCTAATGTGCCATTTGTGCTGCAGGTGGGCATCACGCCGATTGTGCACTATTGGAGCATCAGCGTGGAGGAGCAGTTCTACCTGTTTTGGCCTTGGCTGGCTCGGGCGTCGAGGAGAAGTGTGGGGCGGCTAATGAAGATGGCGGCGGTGCTCTGCTGCGTGTGGCTTGCCTGCAAGTATGTCCTTTATCTGCTGGGAGGGAATGGTGCGGTGTACCGCTTTTTTGCGGCCACGAGGTTCGACTGCATGATGGTGGGTGCGATGGGTGCGATGCTATATTTTCGGCGCAATGCAGCGGTGATGAGGGTGGTGAAGAGCCGGTGGGTGGGGCTGGTATGCCTGCTGCTGGCCACCTTTTCGTCCCTATGGATTGGGTATATTCCCGCCCCAGTCAGGGAGCAGGTGTACGCCGTGGTGTCGCTGGGAGCCATACTGGGGCAGCTGGGAACGAGGCCACTGGTGAGCCTCGAGAACAGGGTGTTCGACTCGGTGGGGAAGGTCTCGTATGGCATCTACGTAGTGCATCCGCTGCTGATAATACTTCTTTCGCGGTGGTACGTCGAATGGGGGCTTCCCGTGGTGGGGCAGTGGAATGCGGTGGGGATATATGTGGGGGTAACGATGGTGGTGTACGCGGTGGCGTGGCTTTCCTATCGGTATGTGGAGCGTCCGTTCCTGCGGTTGAAGGACAGGTTCTCGGTGGTGGTGAGCCGCAACAGCATGAGGTAATGAGGCTTTGCCAGTGCATAGGTACACTGCATGAGATGACAATCAGCAGTTTTCCATTTAATGGTTTCCGATTGATGGAAAATGCGTAAATTTGCAGATAGAAAGAAGATAGAAGAGATGCCGTATTTTTCTGTTATCATGCCGCTTTACAACAAAGGGCTGTATGTGCGGCGGGCGGTGGAGAGCGTGGTGGGGCAAAGCTTTACCGATTGGGAGCTGGTGGTGGTAGACGATGGTTCGACCGACGGTGGGGGCGATGCGGTGGTGGCCGTAGGCGACCCCCGCGTTCGCCTACGGCGGCAGGAGAACGCGGGGGTGTCGGCTGCCCGCAATCGTGGGGTTGCCGCCTCGGATAGCGGTTGCCAATACATCTGCTTCCTTGATGCCGACGACTGGTGGGAGCCGACCTTCCTCGAGGAGATGGCTGGGCTGACCAGGCGTTATCCCGAGGCTGGCATCTACGGCACGGGGTACTACATCGTCAAGAACGGGAAGCGGCGGGTGGCCCCCATCGGGGTGGAGGATGGCTTCACCGAAGGTGAAATTAACTATTGCAGGGTATATGCCAAGACGCTCTGCATGCCGCTGACCAGCATCTCGGTATGCGTCAGGCGGGAGGTGTTTGAGGAGATGGGAGGCTTCCCCGAAGGAATTGCCATGGGTGAGGACTTTCTGCTATGGATGCAGATAGCACTAAAGCATAAGGTGGTGCTGCTCAATCGCCCGTTGAGTTACTACAACCAAGATGTGGAGAATACCTCTCGGGGCATTGGCAGAAGTTATGAGCCGTCGCGGTTTATGACTTTCCACTTCTCCAAGTTTGCCGAGGCAGAGCGTAAGGATGCCGACGTAAAGCGGCTGCTCGACAATTTAAGGGTGTATACGCTGATGCGTTTTCGGCGCCACAACCGCTGTGCCGACGAGGTAAGGCGAGAGATCGCCCAGGTGGACTTTGCGAATGTGCCACCAATATACCGCTTTTACTACAAGGCTCCTTATTGGCTGGTTGCTTCCTATTTGTGGATGAAAGAGACAGCAGTAAAACAAAGAATATGAGCATACTAAAAGACATAAAAAACAGACTGCGTGGCGGGGTGAACGTGGATAAGCTGGTGCAGCGGGGCTTGGTGCTGGGCAAGAATTGCCATTTAGGCTCTGCCTTTATTGACCCATCGCACTGCTTCCACATCAGCATCGGCGACAATGTAACCTTTGGGCCAGGCGTTACGGTGCTTGCCCACGATGCCAGCACACATACCTTTTTGGGCTACACACGGGTGGCCGATGTAAAGATAGGCAGCAATGTGTTTATCGGTGCACGCAGTATCGTGCTGCCAGGGGTAACCATTGGCGACAACGTGGTGGTGGGTGCAGGAAGCATTGTTAGTCGCGACTTGCCGTCGGGCAGTGTTGCGGTGGGTGCACCAGCTCGGGTGGTTAAAGAGTTGACGGCTTTTCTTGAGGCCAAGAAAGGTGAGATGCGCAAGGAGAACACTTTTGGCGAGGAGCATACCTTGCGCAATGCCGATTTTAGTGAAAGCCAGCGTGAGGCGTTGCTCCGCGCCACGAAGGACTACGGCTGCCTGTATATAGAGTAACAACAAGTTGTGCCAAGGACTACAAAATTGCACTACAAAAAGTGCAAAAAAGATGAAATAATGCACTTTTGAAGTGCAATATCTTCGCGATATGATGCGTTGTGCCTAATAAATAGCAGTCAATGGACATTAGGAGGATACAAGAAGAGCAGACCCGACTGCTGCGGGGCACGTCGGGAAAGTTTAGGCGCTATATGCATAACGTCATTGAGTGGGATACCAAGATGCTGTGCCTTGTCGGCCCGCGGGGTGTGGGGAAGACCACCCTGATGCTTCAACATATCAAGCAGGCGGAACATCCCGAGAGTTATCTATACTACAATGTAGACAATGTCCTAGGGACAGAGGTGTCGATCCTCGAGTTGGCCGATATTTGGGCAAAAGAGGGTGGACAGTACCTCGTCATTGATGAAATCCACAAATATCCCAATTGGTCGACTGAGCTGAAGCATATCTACGATAGTCAGCCATCGCTGCGGGTAATCTTCACTGGGTCTTCGATACTTGACATATACTCTGGCATGTCCGACTTGAGTCGCCGTGCCGCCATGTATGAAATGCAAGGGCTGTCGTTTCGGGAATATTTGGAATATTTTCACGGCATCAATGCTCCCACGGTGGATTTAAGGCAACTACTATCGCACCAATACGAGATTGATGGATTGGAACACCCTTTGCCTCTGTTCAGGGACTACCTTCGGCGTGGGTATTACCCGTTTGGCACCGAAAAAGACTTCACATTAAAACTCGGCCAAGTGGTAATGCAGACCATGGAGTTGGACATTCCTGTATATTCCAACATGAGTCCATCCATTGGACTTAAATTGCGCAAGTTGCTGGCCATTATTGCAGACAGCGTTCCCTTCAAGCCCACCATGCAGAAGTTGGCCGACGCCATAGGAGTAAGCCGTAACCAGATTGCCGATTACCTTGTAAGCATGGAGCGAGTGGGGATGATAGCCCAACTGCGGGATGATACAGGTGGCATACGAGGATTGGGAAAGGTAGAGAAAGTGTACCTCGACAATCCTAACTTGTGCTATATCCTATCTTCCGATGCACCCAACACTGGGAATTTGCGCGAGACATTCTTTTTGAACCAGCTTAGGGTAAACTATGATGTGGTCTCATCGCGAGTGTCGGATTTCTCCGTTGGGGATTACACTTTCGAAATAGGTGGAAAAAACAAAACAAAAAAGCAGATTAGGGATGTCGAAAAAGCCTATGTCGTCAGGGATGATATAGAGTTTGGTTTCGCAGACCATATTCCCCTTTGGGCATTTGGACTTACCTACTGAAGTCATGCGTGGAACTTTTTGGTGGCAGTGTAGTGCAATATATGGGGAGGACTCACGTTTGCATTAAGTGGAATATTTGGGCTCAAAGTGAATAATCCGACCGATGATACCGCGCACGATACACTACTGCTGGTTTGGCCAAGGCGAGATGCCACCGTTGGCACAGGAATGCATCGCCAGCTGGCATAAGCTGATGTCCGATTGGGAATACCGCCTTTGGAATGAGGAGAACTTTGACGTGCAGAGTGTTCCCTACACCGCCGAAGCCTACGCCGCCGGCAAGATGGCCTTTGTGAGCGACTATGTGCGCTTGTGGGCGTTGGAACGCGAGGGGGGCATCTACCTCGACACCGATGTGGAAGCGTTGAGGCCGCTGGATACGTTGCTTGCCGACGCAGCCTTTGCTGGTTTTGAGGGAAGCAAGCATGTGCCAGTGGGAACTTGTGTGATGGCCTCGGAGGCTCATGGGCAGTGGGTGAAAAGCCTGGTGAAAGCCTATGAGGGACGGCATTTCCTATTGCCCGACGGCAGTTGCGACCTCACCACTAATGTGCAATTCATCACGCACTTGATGGCGCAGCAGGGACTTCGCCAAGATGGGCAGGAGCAACACTGCATGGGGGCACATATCTACCCTGTGGACTACTTCTCGCCTCGCCATACCACGGGAGAATACATTCGGACAGCCAACTCCTACTGCGACCATCGGGGGCTGGCCTCGTGGGGAGGGAAACCCACTGGCTGGAAGGCACGCCTCCTTACCTGCATCGGCCAACGCAATATGACCAAGCTTATCAAACTCAAACGCCGCCTCATTGGCTAACCTTCATTGCAGATGCTACCCTACTTCCCAAAGAAAATAGCCAACCGGGGCATCCTGCTCTACCTCATAGTACTGGCGGTGGTGTCGCTCTTTTTCCGCCGCTATGCCATGTCGTGGGAATATATGGCGATGGGTATTGTCTGGGTGGGTGGATTTTTCTTCTTGAGCAACTATTGCGGACGCAAGTGGAAGGCCATAACGCCCAAGCGGTTGCGCCGCAACCTCTTTTGGACGGCATTCGGCCTAAGGGTGGCCTGGGCAGTGTTCAGTTATTTCTACTATATTGCCAAGACGGGGATGCCCTTCGAGTTCAACGCCGCCGATGCTGCAGGCTATTGGGCCGACGGAGCCTGGCTGGCCACGCAAAAGTGGCCGATGATTAGGAACTATCTTTTCACCTCGCGAAACACAGTCTCCGACTCGGGCTACCTCTTCTACCTCACTTACCTCTACAAGATTATCGGTCCCGACATCCTGCTCACGCGCATAGTCAAGGCGGCGTTGAGTGCAGCCACAGTGCTGCTGCTCTACCGCTTGACCGCACGCAGCATCGGCGAGGAGGTGGGGCGTATGGCAGCCGTCTTCGCCTGCTTTATGCCCAATCTCATCTTCTATTGTGGCCTCCACCTAAAAGAGACCGAGATGATATTCCTCATGGTAGCTTTCTTGGAGAGAGCCGACTACCTGCTGCGAAGTCGAAAGTACAACTTCATCACCATAGCCCTACCAGCCTTGCTGGCCATTAGCCTATTCTTCTTCCGCACCGTGCTGGGGGCTGCCGCCGTATTCGCGTTTGCCACCGCCCTTCTTTTTATGAACCAGCAGACCTTGGGCAAGCACAAGCGCAAGGTGCTGATTGGATGGAGCGCACTGGCAGTGCTTACCCTTGCTGGAGGGACGATTACCAACGAGGTGCAAGGCTACTGGGAAGACCGAGGCGAAAACCAGACGGCCAAGCGTGATTTCCAGACCGCACGCGGCAACCGCTGGGCCAAGTATGCCACTGGTTCAGTCATGGCTCCTATGATGTTCGTGCTGCCATTTCCCACGATGATCAATGTGGACGAGCAGTACACCCAGCAGATGGTGCACGGGGGCAACTTTGTGCGCAACTTCCTCGGCATCTTCGTACTGATTACGCTGTATAGCGCCCTCTTCGTCAAGAAGAATTGGCGCGACCTCTCACTGCTGGGGGCATTTGTGATAGCCTACCTCGGCATCATATCATCCAGCGGCTTCGCCAACTCGGAACGATTCCTGCTTCCAGGGCTGCCTGTGCTACTCATCATGGCGGCCTACGGAGTGTCGTTGCTGAACAAGAAGAATTATAAGTTTGTGAGACTATGGTATTGGGTGGTACCCGTCATGGCCTTCGCCTGGGCTTTCTTCAAACTCGGCTCCCGCGGCCTGTTCTAAATGCACATTCACAAAGTCTCCTAACAGATTAGTATCTCCAGCAGATTTGAAAAGATTTGAAAAGAAACCTGACGATGTGTATAGACGAGTCATTAGCTTATTCAGTAATAGGATGTGCATTGAGGGTACATTCCAATTTGGATCCAAGTCTGTTGGAATCCGTCCACCAGAAAGCCCTGCTGATTGAGTTGAACAATGCGGAGAGCCTTCGTATCGGCCGCGAAATTCACAGAATTGTCAACTCCTACTACTCTAAACACTAACCATTATTCCCTCGTTCCCACAACAACTATCAGCTCTATGCACTCACAAAAGAGTTTATATAATCTTTCCAAATCTGAAGGAGAAAACAATCTGATTGAACCAAATAAATCTGATTGAACCAAAGACCATGCGTATCCTGATAGTGGCAAGCGGTAATCACGGGCAGGTGGCTCCCTTCGTGACGGAGCAGGCCGAGGCCCTGCGAAGGGCAGGATGCGCCGTCACCCTGTTCGAGGTCAAGGGGCGAGGAATGCGCAGCTACCTCCGCAACCTGAAGCCCCTAAAAGCTGCTATCCGCACTTTCCACCCCGACATCGTCCACGCCCACTACGGCCTCTGCGGACTGCTCTGCACCCTGCAACGGCGTGTGCCAGTAGTCATCACCTACCACGGAAGCGACATCAATCTCCCTCGCGCTCGGTGTTTGAGCCGCCTGGCCATGCGGCGGGCAGCATTCAATATCTTCGTCAGCCGTCGGCTGATGGACAAAGTGAGGGTCAACCCCGGAAAAGCAGCGGTCATTCCCTGCGGCATCAACCTAACCGATTTTCCCCTGAACGATAAATCCGAAGCTCGGCAGCGTATGGGGCTGAAGCTCGACGGACACTATGTGCTGTTTGCAGGGGCATTCGGCAACGCCGTCAAGAACGCCCCACTGGCGCAGGCTGCCTGCACTGGGCTTCCCGACGTGCAACTGCTGGAACTCAAAGGCTATACTCGCAGCCAAGTAGCCCTGCTGATGAACGCCTGCGACTGCTTGCTGATGACCTCTTTCAGCGAAGGATCTCCCCAAGTAACCAAAGAAGCATTAGCCTGCAACCTGCCCATAGTGAGCGTGGACGTGGGCGATGTGGCAGAGCTGATAGGAGGTACAGCCTGTGGCACTATTGTTCCCGCAACCCCCGGAGCCATTGCCGCAGCACTTCGCGTCCAATTATCTTCGACACGTCGCACCGAGGGAAGAAATCTTGTGCTTGCCCGTGGAATAGACAACACCTCGGTGGCCAACAGCATCATTTCACACTATACTCAAATTCTCAACACCGTATGAAAGCATATCTGAAGATTGAACGCCAAAGCGTCCCCAACTACGAGGCCAAAGGCTTATGGCAGACCATGCGTATGTCGGCCAAAGAGCACGGCTACCGCTCGGCTCTCTGGTTCGGCCTAATCCGATTGAAAGACCATATACTAAACATCTGGGCACAGACCACCCCGTGGAATCGTCTGCGAGTAGCAATGCAACGTTGGCGTGGCGTGAGCGTGGGGAAGAACGTCCACCTCGGCACCTATGTCAATCTCGACCTCCCCTATCCCTATTTTATCATCATCGAGGACGGAGTGTCGCTGGCTGGCAACGTAACCATCCTTTCACACAACAAGCCACTGAAATACCACCGCAACTGCAGCCCCTCGTATATTGCCCCTGTGGTGGTACACAAAAACGCATGGGTGGCAGTAAACGTAACCTTGCTTCCTGGCGTGGAGGTGGGCGAAGGAGCCATTGTAGCAAGCAACAGCTTAGTGAACAAGGATGTGCCGCCGATGACCCTTTATGGAGGTGTGCCAGCCAAGTTTATCAAAGACCTATCCGACAAGCTTCGCGACAACTATACGCCCGAAGAGTTCGACACCCTCATGAAACAACGCAAAGAGAAATACGGAATATGATGAACATAGAAGATATTTACATTGGGCAGAGCCAATCTGCCAGTCGCACATTCAGCCAAGGTGATGTTCTCCGTTTCGCCCAGCTCTCGGGCGATACCAACCCGCTGCATTGCGACGAGGAATATGCCGCCAGCAGCCGTTTCGGACGCATAATAGTGCCAGGAATGCTGACGGCCTCCCTTTTCAGTGGCATTATTGGCACTCAACTGCCTGGCATCGGGAGCATCTACCTCTCCCAAAACCTCCGCTTTCTCCACCCAGTCTACCCCGACATCGAGGTAAAGGCCACGGTAGAGGTGGTCGCGGTGGACAAGGCCAAAAGCCGCGTCTCCCTCTCCACCACCCTCCGCGACACCGAAGGTACCCTTTTGATTGACGGCACTGCACTTATTCTTCTAAAATGAACATACTGATACAACTGAGCCACCCAGCCCACTTCCACCTCTACAAAAACATCGCCCACCAGCTCTCATCCCACGGGCACACTATCCACATCCTCATCAAGAGTAAGGATATCCTCGAAGAGTTGCTGCAAGATGCTGGCCTGCCCTACTGCAACATTCAGCGCAAAGCACACCGCAAAAACCGACTGGGAATCGCATACGACACCCTCGTGCGCCTCTGGCGGATGTTTTTCTACGTCAAGCGGCATCATATCGACCTGCTGACGGGCTGCAGCGTCGAGGTGGCCTTTATCGGATGGCTCACCCGCCGCCACCGATTCAATCTGGGCGAGGACGATGCCGCCATCATTCCCCAACTCGTCGGACTAATCAAGCCCTTTGCCGAGCGCTACTACGCCCCCGACAGCTGCGACACCGGGCCGCTGGAGGGCAAAACCATCCACTACCCCGGCTACCACAAGCTGGCCTACCTGCACCCCAACCAGTTCACCCCAAGCAAGGAAATCGCCACCCAATACGTGGACACCTCGCACCCCTACTTCCTGCTCCGCTTCGCCAAGCTGAATGCCTACCACGACGTGTCGGGGCACATCAAAGGCATCAACGCCGACGTGGCACGGCAGCTCGTAAGCATTCTTGCCCCCCACGGCAATATCTACATCACCTCCGAGCGGCCATTAGAGGCCGACCTTGAACCCTACCGCCTCAAAATCTCACCACTTGACATCCACCACGTAATGGCCTACGCCACACTCTATATCGGCGACAGCCAAAGCATGGCCGTCGAGGCCGCCATGCTGGGAACGCCCTCCCTGCGCTTCAACGACTTCGCAGGCCGAATCGGTGTACTCGAAGAACTGGAACACAAATATAAGCTCACCTTCAGCATCAACTCCTCCAACCCACAGCAACTCTACGACCAAGTGCAGCAACTACTCGCCACCTCAAACCTCTCCACCCTCTTCGCCGAACGGAGAGAACAGATGCTATCCGACAAAATCGACGTCACCCAATATTTCGTTGCACAAATCGAACAATTAGCCAACTGACGATGGACTTCACCGTAGACACCTACCATCACCTGCTCCAAGCCCTAAAGCAGCACGGACGCTTTACCCTGCGGCACGACGTAGATGCCCGCCCCGAATACACCCTACGCGTAGCACAAGTCGAAGCCAGCGAAGGGCTGCACTCCGCCTGCTACTTCCGCTCGATGCACTTCGACAGCCATGCCGACACCATCCGTGCCATTGCCAGCCTCGGCCACACCATTGGCTATCACTACGAGAGCCTCACCACCTGCCAAGGCGATGTAGAGGAGGCCTACGCAGACTTCAAGGCAAACCTCGAACGGCTGCGCCAGTTAGCACCAGTGAACACAGCATGCGCCCATGGAAGCCCCCGCTCGCCCTGGAACAGCCAGGATATCTGGAAGCACCACGACATCCACCCCCTCGGCATCAGCCACGAGTCAATGCTCGACACAGATTTCTCCACCACGCTCTACCTCACCGACACCGGCCGCCGTTGGGACGGCTATCGCGTAAGCGTGCGCGATAAAGTACCTCGGTATCAGGAGAAATGGATAGCCGAAGGCTTGGTCTTCCACTCCACCGCCGACATCATTCGTGCCCTTACCGATCCAGGCCACCCTATCCATCGCTACCGCTTGCTCATCAACACCCACCCTCAGCGATGGATGCCTTTCGGCACACGCTGGATAGTCGAAGCCACCCTGCAACAAGCCAAGAACGTGGTCAAAAGGGTCATCGCCACCCGTCGAAAATAGCTGCCATCATTCGCAGCCGCTGGGCAACGATGCCAGCGGACGGGTTAATTCCATGCTTCTTATTTTCCATCATTCCGCCACGAAGCCCCGTTGCGGATGGGCAGGCTATTCCCCATTTTCGATAGCCACCCGCTCCGTATCCGCTCCGTATCCACTCCGTATCCGCTCCGTATCAAGTCCGTATCCGAGCGGAGGGGATACGGGGTGGATGGGGTGGTGGTGCAGGGTGGGTGGCTTGGGCGAGCAAGGGAGGGAGAAAAGCCGACAAGTGGAAACGTAAAATGGGGGGCAAGAAAAATTGAAGGAAAATGCAACGCAATAAACGGCCTGTTGCGGCGTTACAGGAATAGAAATTGAAAACAATACACCCTATGGCTAATTACTATACCGACCATCCTGAGATTGCGTTCCACCTCTCCCATCCGGAGATGAAGCATCTCGTCGATTTACGCGAAAAGAATTACGAGGACGCCCAGAAGGGCATCGACTATGCCCCCGTGGACTACGAGGACGCCATCGAGAACTACCGCCGCGTGCTCGAAATCACCGGCGACGTGGCCGCCAACACCCTGGCCGTCAACGCCGAGAGCGTCGACCTCGAAGGGCCGCACCTGGAGGGGGGCCGCATGGTCTACGCCTCCAAGACCGTCGAGAACCTGGAGCAGACGCGCAAGGCCGGCCTCTACGGCGTCAGCATGCCGCGCCGCTACGGCGGACTCAACCTGCCCAACGTCGTCTTCAGCATGGCCAGCGAGCTCGTCGCCGCCGCCGACGCCGGATTCCAGAACATCTGGAGCCTGCAGAGCTGCATCGACACCCTCTACGAGTTCGGCAGCGAGGAGCAGCGCCAGAAATACATCCCCCGCATCTGCGCCGGCGAGACCATGAGCATGGACCTCACCGAGCCCGACGCCGGCAGCGACCTACAGCGCGTGATGCTCAAAGCCTCCTTCGACGAGAAGGAGAACTGCTGGCGCCTCAACGGTGTCAAGCGCTTCATCACCAACGGCGACTCGGACATTCACCTGGTGCTTGCACGTTCCGAGGAGGGCACCAAGGATGGCCGCGGCCTGTCGATGTTCATCTACGACAAGCGCAACGGCGGCGTCGACGTGCGCCACATCGAGCACAAGCTCGGCATCCACGGCAGCCCCACCTGCGAGCTCACCTACAAGAACGCCCGTGCCGAACTCTGCGGCGACCGCAAGCTGGGTCTCATCAAATACGTCATGGCCCTGATGAACGGTGCCCGTCTGGGCATCGCCGCCCAGAGCGTCGGTCTCAGCCAGGAAGCCTACAACGAAGGCCTCGCCTACGCCCGTGAACGTGCCCAGTTCGGCGAGAAGATCATCCACTTCCCCGCCGTCTACGACATGCTCAGCCGCATGCGCGCCAAACTCGACGCCGGCCGCAGCCTGCTCTACCAGACCGCCCGCTACGTCGACCTCTACAAGTGCCTCGAAGACATCCAGCGCGACCGCAAACTCACCCCCGAGGAACGCAACGAGATGAAGATGTACAACCGCCTGGCCGACGCCTTCACACCCATCGCCAAGGGCATGAACAGCGAGTACGCCAACCAGAACGCCTACGACGCCATCAGCATCCACGGCGGCTCCGGCTTCATCATGGAATACAAGAGCCAGCGCCTCTACCGCGACGCCCGCATCTTCAGCATCTACGAAGGCACCACCCAGCTGCAGGTCGTTGCCGCCATCCGCTACATCACCAACGGCACCTACCTCGGCATCATGCGCGACATGCTGGAGAAGACTCCCGACGGCGCGCTGAAGAACCGCGTGGCCCCGCTCATCGATCTCTACGAGAAGGCCGTCAACTACGTCAAGGACGCCAACAACCAGGAGCTCCACGACTTCCTGGCCCGCCGCCTCTACGACATGACCTGCGAGATTATCATGAGCCTCTTGATTATGGACGACGCCAGCCGCGCCGAGGGCGACCTCAAGGCCCGCTTCACCGACAGCGCCAACGTCTACGTCCGCATGACCGAGGAAGACGTCTGCGCCAAGAGCTACTACATCATGCACTTCAACGAGGCCGACCTGGCGAGCTTCAGGGCAGAATAAAGATTAAAGATTTAGGTTTAAAGTTAAAGAATTATGAAAGTAAGAGAACTTGTAGAGAAACTGAACCTCAAAGTGCTGTGCGGCGAGAACGGACTCGACCGCGACATCGACGGCTGCTATGTCAGCGACCTGCTGAGCGATGTGATGGGCAACGCCGAGATGGGCAACGTCTGGGTCACACTGCAGACCCACAAGAACGTGATGGCCATCGCCTCGCTCAAGGAGTTGGCCTGCGTCATTCTCGTCAAAGGTCTCACCGCTCCTGAGGACACCGTCGAGCAGAGCAACGAGGAGGGCATCCCCTTCCTCAGCACCGACATGCAGACCTACGAGACCGTCGGCAAGATTTACCAGCTGCTGAACTAAATGCTCACTCCGTTCAAGGCCGACCTGCACATCCACACGGTGCTATCGCCGTGCGGCGACCTCGAGATGTCACCCACGGCGATAGTAGACCGTGCGCTGGCCCGCGGCCTTGACATGATTGCCATCAGCGACCACAACACCACCCGTCAGGTGAAAGTAGCACAGAAGGTGGGCAAGGCCAAAGGCCTGTTTGTGCTGGGCGGCGTGGAGGTCACCTCGCAGGAGGAGACCCATTGCCTCTGCTACTTCCGCGACGACGACCAGCTGGACGCCTTCCAGGAGTTCCTCGACGCCCATCTGCCGCACATCCCCAACGATGTGGACCGCTTCGGCTATCAGCTTATCGTCGACGAAAACGACGAGATTGTGGGAGAGGAAGAGTACCACCTGCTTAACGCCATCGACGTCGACATCGACGGCATCTACGACACCGTCCACTCAATCGGCGGCCTCTTCGTGCCCGCCCACATCAACAAAGGCACCACCAGTCTGATGAGCCAGCTCGGCTTCGTGCCGCCCGACCTCAAGGCCGACGGGCTTGAAATCAACTTCCGCATCACCAAGGAGGAAATCCTCAAGAAATTCGCCTACCTCAAGCGCTTCAACTTCATCACCGACAGCGACGCCCACTTCATCGACAACGTGGGCGACGTCTACAACGTCATCACCATGGAGCACCGCTCGTTCGACGAGTTCGCCATGGCGCTGCACGGTGAGGAGGGGCGCACCATAGACACCATGTATTTCCGCGACCACAAACTACGAAAGATAATGTAGAGATGAAGAAGCTGCTGCTACTGCTTGTGGTCATAGTGTATGCACTGAATGGAGTCGCTATTGCACAAACCCCTGCAACGCCTCCGCCGCAGCGGCATACTGTCAGTTTCGAGAGCCAGCATGGCGAGGCATTTGTGGTCTTTATGGATGGCAACGAGGTGAACCGTATGCCACAAAGCATAGTCAGCCTGCACGAGGTCAGCAGTCAGACGCACGAGGTGGTGGTGGTGCTGAAGCGTCCTGCCAGTAAGGCTGCGGTGCTGCGTCTGCGGCCAGGCGAGCCACGGGTGAAGGTGAGCGTCAGCTATAGCCAGTCGGCAGATTGTTTAGTACTCTACACCCCATCCTACAACCGTGAAGGGGGTGAGAAACAGCAAGAGGGCAGCACTGCGGAGAAGAAACCGCAGCAGCAATCTACGCAGCAGCCAGCCGATAGCCTTGCCCGACCGGTCACTGATGATGATGTAACGGCAATGGCAGCCAATATGCAGCGGCATCCCTTCAACGATGACCGCCTTGCCCTCGGCAAGGTCTATGTGGTCTCCGCTTCGCTCACGGCGGCTCAAATCGTCCGACTGGCAAGGGTGCTGGACTACACAGCCTCGCAGGTGGAACTGCTTAAATATGCCTACGTCTATTGTGCCGACAAGGCCAACTACCCACAGGCCATAGCCACCCTTTTGCCGCTTACAGCCGACCGACAAAAGGTGCTTGACTATATTGCCACGCAGCCTTAAACCTCACAGAGCAATCTGCACCGAGCGATTATTGGTTATGGTGATAGTCTCCACAGTGTTGGAGAAGCTCACCGTAACATAAGCCTTCGAGCCATAGACCAGTGCATCCTGTGCCACATCGCCCAGTCCTCTGCCGTTGACCGAGGCAAATATGCTGCGGTCTATTTCGCCTGTGGCAAGGTTGATGCGGTCAAGCGAGGCATTGCTACTGCCCCAAGTGCCCTGATTGAGTACGTAGGCAGTGCCATCGCCGAGTGGTACTACTTTCGAGGTAAACACACCCGCTTCCTGCTTCCAGAGGCGAGTACCATCCAAGCGGTAGCGTGCCACATCGCCATTGGCATTGTAGACCCCCGTGCAGATGTAGAGGCTGCTATCAGCGGCGGTGATGCCGTAGGGGTTTCTAATGGCAGCACTGGTAAGCAGGGGGGTAGTCTGCAACGTGGTGGGGTCAAGGGCAAGGAAGCTTACTGCCGATGAACCATAGGGTGCATTATAGCCATAGACCATCCCGCTGCGGGTAGCCATCCCAGTCAGAGGTACGCCGGCATCAGTCGTGGTTAGGGTGGGAACATCAATGAACGTGGTACTACCTGGCACCGAGCTATAGTTGCCAGTGCTATTCACCACCACGGTGCGATCATCCACCGATAGAACCGTCTGCGGATTAAGTCCCACCTCCACGGTGGTCTCCACGGTGAAACTGCCGAGGTCGATTACGTACACCTTGTTGTCGTACATCGCGTTGCCAGCCTCATCCTGTATCCATGTGCTAGCCACAAACAGCCTGCTGCCTACGATAGCCATGCCTTCGGGCTGATAGTTCCCGAGGCGGCAGATGGCCTCCACTTGTAGCGTAGTAGTATCAAGGCGCACTACCGAAGGCGGATTGTAGCAACTGACATACAGCTTGCCCCCCGTTGCGGCAAGGTAGCGTGGTGTCGATGCTTGGATGGCGGTGGTGGTTTCTGCCTGCCTGTTCCCTGCTTCTTCTTTTTGGCAGCCGTTCAGTGCCTGCACGAGGAGCAATGCTGCGAGGGCAACGGCTACTTGTGTTATTCTTCTCATCCTGCTTTCAGAATTGGTATAGTATCTTCAACCTGTAATTGCGACCCATCATCGGGTAAGCCTTCACCACCTCGTATTGGCAGTCGGCCACGTTGAGTGCCTGCACCTGCAGCACCATCACGCCCCAGCGGAGGTCAATCTTGCGGTCGGCACTGATGCCGATGTCGCAGTAGGCAGGCATCAGTGCTTCGCTGCTGTTTTGCATCATATAGTACCTATCGCCCTCCACCAGCATGGTCACCCCGAGGTTCACCACTTGCGTCTCCCAGCGCAGGCTGCCGCTTCCGGTGTGGCGAGGAATGTAGGCTATCTGGTGGCCATAGGTCTTGCCAGCGGCATCGGTGCGGTCAACGGCGTGCTGGTAGGTGTAGTTGCCTTGTGCTTCGAGGCGGGTGCTACCCAAGTCAATGGCTGCACTGATGGTGGCATCAATCCCTGCAATTTCGGCTTGACCCAGATTTTGCATACTCCAGAGGAACATATTCTGCGTGGGTATGGCCAGTATCTTGTCGCTCACTCGATTGTAGTAGGCATCAAGGGTAGTGCTGACATACTGACCCGCATGCGTGAAGCCTATGTTATGCTGCAATGCACGCTCGGGGCGGAGCTCGCGCAGCAAGGTGAGGTAGTAGAGTTCGCTGAAATTAGGCACACGGTAGGTCTCCTTGACGAAGTAGCGCAGCGTGGTGCGGCCACTGCCGAGGCTGTAGGTGAGGCCCGCGTAGGGCGAAAGCCTCTGATAACTTGGTGGGGCATCCATATCGGCTACGCGGTCGGCCACTGCGGTGTACAGCACGTTGGCCTTGGCCTCTATGTGTTTCCAGTGTACTGCGATGGCTGCCACCCCCAGCAGGCTTTCGCGCCGAACCTGGTTGTGCTGACCTAAATTGGAATGCAGCCAGCCGATGCTACCATCGGTGGAGGCACTTACATCCAACCATCCCAGGGGTTGCCACAGCATGCTGCCGCTGGCATAGGCTTCACGCTGGCGATAGTCGTTGCATAGGTATCGGCTGATGGTGTTGGCCGCACTATCTTCGTATTTGTCGTAGGAGGATTGCAGCTTGCCGATGGTTTGCACCTTCCACCGCTCGCCTTCCTTCCGCCATCGCACCTGCCCGAAGGCCACCTCCTCGCTCGTGTTTTCCGCCGAAGGCTGCTGGCGGTAGAGGTGAACGGGGCCAGGCAGCTGGTGAGTGCCACGCATATAGTGCAGCTTGACGGTCAGCCGCTGGCTGGCATCGGGCGTGTAGAAAAGCACCCCATCGGTGGTCAGCATCTCGGTGGCAGAATGGTGCCGCCGCTCGCGGCTGCTGCTGTCGCTACGCGAGGCAGTGTAGTAGAGCGTGAAGGGATAGTCGCCATCGCTCTTTAGCCAGCTACCCCAGAGGCTGCTCTTCAACCGCTTGCTCCATTTCTGTTCCCACAGGGCTGTGGGATTCATCATCCCGAAGCTCCCCAGCTCCATGCCAAGGCGGAGGTTGGTGCGCTCGGCAAGGAAGAACCGTGGCTCGGCGGAGGCCACCTCGACCACATTGCCAGCGGCATACACCCTCGCAGGCAGCAGTGCTTGCTGCTGCTGCCCCTGGCTAAAGCTCACGTAGGCAGCGTTTCCCACCAAATATCGCCCAAGGTCAACCTGCCCGTTCTGTGCATCGTTCACCGCCACCCCATCAATCACCAATGTCGAGAACTGGCTTCCCAGTCCCCGTGCCGAAACGGTCTTCATTCCTCCAATGCCGCCATAGTCTTTCAGCGTGAGCCCTGCCATCAGCCTCACAGCGTCGCTCACCTGCATCGCTCCTTGCTCCGCTATCTGCTCGGCGCTTATCACCTGCGTGGGAGCAGCAGTGTGGAGCGTGGACGGAGTGCGCTGGGTGCTTATCTCTACCTCGTCGAGCAGGCGCACCGTGTCCTGCCCGTTTGCCTTGATGCCGAGCAGCAATGCAACCCCCAGTGCGCACCACTTTATGCCAGCGGTACACCACAGATATTGTCTATGCAGCCTCTTATTCATTCCACCCTTTCCTCGAAGGCAATGAACCATTTTTGGCCTCGGCAGGTCTTCTGACTTGTTCCTTCGGGGTATCGCCTTCCCATACGCACTACACATACAGTGGCCTAACAATATCCCTAACAATCACGGAACTCACAGCAGCGGGACTGTGCAGGACTCGCACCTGCTTCCCTCTTGGCTCCCCACATCGGGGCGACCGAAACCGCCTGCAAAGGTACGAAAAAAAACACCCAGCAAGGGGAGAATTTCTTCACCTGCCCCCTCCACGCAGGATTGCGGCACCACCCTCCAGGGCGGTGTGAACTTTTTTTGCTATATTTGCAGCATGAAAAAGTATACACTCCTTCTGCTGCTATTGCCCCTGCAGGCGGCAGCGCAAACCGCAAAAAGCGAACCCCTCTTCGACCAAGCTGTGCAGAAAAGCATCGTCGGGCAATACGAGGATGCCATCCGTTTGCTCCACAAGGCTGTGGACATCGACCCCACCTATGCCGAAGCCTATCTTCTGCTGGGCAACCAACACATGGCTCTCGGCCAATACCGCCTGGCCGAAGAGCAATACCGCCACTGCCTAAGCCTCAACCCCCGCAGCCCCCGCTGGCGGCAGGAAGCCGAGGAGGGAATCCGCACCGCACAGTGGCGCCAGCAGGCCGTGGACAACCCCGTCCCTTTCCGCCCAGTCAACCTCGGCCCCAATATCAACACCGCAGCCGACGAGTACATGCCAGCCCTGACAGCCGACTACCGCACCCTCGTCTTCACCCGCCGCTCGCCCCGCAACGTCTACACCCAGCGTGGCCTGCCCCAGGAGGAGGACTTCTACCTCTCGCACTACGACACCATGGAGCTCGCCTGGAGACCTTCCACGCGCATGCCCGAACCCCTCAACAGCAACGGCAACGAAGGTGCGCAAACCCTCTCCCACGACGGGCGCGTGGTTATCTTCACCGCCTGTGGGCGCAGCAAGGAGCCCACAGGGTGCGACCTCTACCTGAGCGTTCTCAATGGGGGCAAGTGGAGCCGCCCGCGCAACCTCGGTGCCCCCGTCAATAGCGTCTACTGGGAATCATTCCCCTCGCTCTCCATTGACGGGCAAACCCTCTACTTTGCCTCCAATCGGCCCGGTGGCTATGGCGGCACCGACATTTGGTGCTGCACCCTCGAAGAGGGCCGTTGGGGCGAACCGCGCAATCTCGGTCCCACCATCAACACCCGCGGCAACGAGACCGCACCCTACATCCACTTCGACAACCGCACCCTCTATTTCGCTTCCGACGGCCACCTCGGCATGGGCGGCTCCGACCTTTTCCTCGTCCGCCGCACCAGCGACACCACTTGGGGCAACCCCCAAAACCTCGGCTACCCCATCAACACCCCCGGCGACGAGAACAACCTCATCGTAGCCCCCGACGGGCGGACTGCCCTCTTCAGCAGCGACCGACCCGACGGCTACGGCCAGCAGGACATCTACTCCTTCATCATGCCCGCCCCTGCGCGCCCCGAGGCCATCACCTTCATCGACCCCGTCCGCCAAGCCGAAAACCTGCTCACCCTCGGCGACACAGTTACCCTGCGCAACATCTTCTTCCACACCGCCAGTGCCGAACTCTACGAGACTTCGCTGGCCGAGCTCGACCGCCTGGCAGAAGCCCTGCAGCGGCACCCCGCACTGCGGCTTGAAGTGGGCGGACATACCGATGCCGTGGGCTCCGAGACCGACAATCAGGTCCTCAGCGAGCGCCGTGCCAAGGCGGTCTACGACTACCTTGTCCTGCGCGGAGTGGCAGCCGACCGGCTCACCTACCGGGGCTACGGCGAAAGCCAGCCCGTGGCCGACAACAGCACGCCCGAAGGTCGCGCCACTAACCGCCGCACCACACTTACCCCGCTGAAATAGCATAAACATCTGTCATTCAATCTGCAACACCGAATATTTTGGACACCCTTCCCCTCCTTTTCCATAAGCCTAATATTCAATGGTTTTCCAATCGTTCTTCAATCGTTCTTCAATAGTTTATTGAAGAACGATTGAAGAACGATTGAAGAACGATCGTCGAACATACTGTGAATAAGCGGATTGTGAGTGTACGGAAATTTTGGAGTCAAAGGGCACTAAAATGAGGGGGGCAGCGTTTTAGAAATATGGAGTTAAACGTAAGAAAGAGCGGGCTGCGACTGATACTGATAGTGCTGCTTGGCGGAGTGCTGCTGGCGGCCTGTAGTGGTGGCACACAGATGTATAAGCATCAGAAGAGCGACTGCAACTGCTCCACATTTTGATTGAACCCGACCGCTGTGACCACCGAAGAACGCTACCGTGCCATTTTGAGCAACCATCTGCCTGCCGAGGCAGTGGATTGGGTCTACGGCTATGTCATGCAGCACAAGATGCATTTCCACATCAAGCAGCGCCGCAGCTCGAAACTTGGCGACTACCGTTGGCCGCAGCCCCGACACCCCTACCACGAAATATCGGTCAATGGCGACCTCTCGCCGATGATGTTCTTTTGGGTGTTCCTGCACGAGGCTGCACATCTGGAGACACACCTGCTGCATAGCCATGTGCTTCCTCACGGACATGAATGGCAGGCACAGTATGCCCGCCTGCTGTCGGAACATGTGGCGGTGTTCCCCGCAGAGGTGAGGGATAAGGTGGCGAGGTACGCATCGAGGGTGCCGCTCAATCGTGTACTTGGGCGCGATATTGAGGCCATAATCGGGCGGAGACAAGGAGAGGCAGAACAGCAGGTGCTGCGGCTTGACGATTTGCCTGCGGGCAGCTGTTTTCGGTTGGCCGAGAGGCCAAGTCTGCTTCTCAAAAGCCTGCAGCGCCGGCGCAGCCGCTGGCTGTGCGAGGATGCCGGCTCGGGGCGGAAGTATAGCGTCAGTGCCAGGGCCGAGGTGGTAAAGGTGGCTGTCGGAGGCGAATGATGAGGTGCGTGATATTGTGGTTGGTTGGGATTATGGCCATTGTCTGTAGGGTGTGCGGACAGAGCGGCTTGCTTATCAGCGAGCTTCTCTATGAGCCACGCAGCGGCGAGGCGGAATGGGTGGAGCTTTACAACAGCGGAGCCTCGCCAGTGGAGCTGTCGCGCTACAGCATTGTGCGGTGGACAGGGAGCGAGATGGGTGCGAGCTATGCTCTGCCGCCCCACACGGTGGCTCCCTATGGCTATGTGGTGCTGACGCGCGATGCTGCTTCGGTGGTGAATAGCTACGCGGTGGCAGACGCAGGTGCGATTGTGGAGTGCAATCTGCCCCCTTATCCCAATACTGGGGGAAGCGTGATACTCTGCAATGCCAGCGGGGCGGTGGTGGACAGGCTGGATTACCTGCCTTCGATGCACAGCCAGCTGCTGCACGACAAGACTGGGGTGAGCCTCGAAAGACGCTGGTACGACCACCCGACCAACGAGGTTGGCAACTGGTTCTCGGCTTCATCGACGCATGGCTACGCTACTCCCGGCAGCCGCAATTCGCAGAGCATGGAGCTGCTGGCCGAGGAGCGGAGTTTCGACTTCTCAACGGCGGTGCTTTCGCCCGATGGCGATGGGGTTGACGACGAGTTGGCGATCAGCTACGAGCTTGCGGCTGACAGGCCGCTGTCGGGGCGTGCCGAGGTGTACGATTTGCGTGGGCGAATGGTCAGAAGGCTGCTTGGTGGCGATGTGCTGGGAAGCCATGGCGCGGTGGTATGGAACGGGAGGGATGAGCAAGGGAGGCTGTTGCCACCAGGCCAATATGTGGTGGTCATTATGCTCTACAACGAAGCAGGCCAGCAGCAGATAATTAAGCGCAGCGTGGGTTATCTCTTGCCGTAGGGCATGGCGGGTCAAGCCTCGCCCTTGTCGAGCTGGCAGTAGATTGAATTATTTGAGCGGAATTCAGGCACGATGGCCTTCATTTTGCCCACAATGGCCATATCGTCCATAGTGGCCAGCATCGTCCAAAGCTCGTCGTAGGCACGATCGATTTGGTCAATCGGATAGGTGCGCACTTTGGCCCGCATGATTTTTGGGTGCGGCGTGGGAATGGTGTTCTCCTTGGTGGCCAGTAGCTCCTCGTAGAGCTTTTCGCCTGGGCGAAGCCCGATTTCCTTGATTTCGATGTTGGACAGCCCCGAGAGTTGTATCATGCGGCGGGCAAGGTCGTAGATGCGGACGGGCTTGCCCATGTCGAATACGAATATGTCGCCCCCTTCGCCCATGGCACTGGCTTCAAGCACGAGGCTGCATGCTTCGGGGATGGTCATGAAGTAGCGGATAATCTCTTTGTGGGTGATGGTAAGCGGGCCACCAGCCTCAAGCTGCTTCTTGAATAGGGGTATCACTGAGCCATTGCTCCCCAGTACGTTGCCAAAACGGGTGGTGATGAAGTGGGTCTGCTCGGTGGAACGGCTCTGAATGTAGATTTCGGCCATGCGCTTGGTGGCGCCCATGACGTTGGTGGGATTGACGGCCTTGTCGGTGCTTATCATAACGAACCTCTCCACCCCGTAGCGCAGTGCAAGGTCGGCCAGGTTGCGTGTGCCGAAGACGTTGACGTAGACGGCCTCGTAGGGGTTCTCCTCCATGAACGGCACGTGCTTGTAGGCTGCGGCATGGTAGACCAGCTGCGGACGGAAGCGGGCGAAGACCTCTTCCATGCGGGCAGGGTCCTTGACGTTGGCAATGACGAATTCCATGCGGTCGTGCAGCGAAGGGTGTGCGGCAAGAAGCTCGTATTGGAGGTCGTACATGGGTGATTCTGCTTGGTCGAGCATCACCACCTTGCTGGCCTCGAATTGCATCAGCTGGCGGCATATCTCGGAGCCAATTGAACCTGCAGCACCAGTTACCAGCACCACTTTGCCCTTCACGCTGCGTTCCACCTGGGTCTTGTCAGTCAGTATGGGGTCGCGCCCAAGGAGGTCCTCTATCCTGATATCCTGTATCTGGGTGGAGGTGAAGCTACCATTGATCCACGTGCTTACGCGAGGCACCGACTTCACTCCCAGCCCGAGGTCGAGCGCACGGTTGGTGATGGCCTGTTTGTGCCTCATACGCATGGTGGGTACGGCGATTATCAGCTGGCGAATGTCCTTCTTCTTGACGAAGTGCTGATTGAGCACTGCGCTGGCTTGCATCACAGGGATGCCGTTGAGGCTTTGGTTGATTTTCGAGGTGTCGTCGTCGATAAAGGCTTCTACTTTGTATTCGGTGTTGGCATCCTGGTTGAGCGCGTTGTAGGTGATAATGCCGACAGCTCCCGCACCATAGATGAGCACGTTGGTGGTCGGACGGTGGCGGCGGAAGTAGTCGTTGTAGATACGTTGAAGCATTAAGCGCAGCGCAATCATGAAGACGGCCAACAGGGTGAAGGTGCTGATGGTTTCGCGGTAGGAGGGTAGGTAGAGGGGTGTGATGAGGGGTGGTTTCAGTTGGTTGTTGAGGAAGTTGCAGCCGAAGAGCAGCAGCGCTGGCAAAGCACAAGCAAGCAGGATCCGATAGATGTCGCTCATGCCCGTGTGGCGAATGATGCCGCGATAGGAGCCAGTGAAGAAGAACGCAAGGAGGGTGGCTACCAGCGAGAAGAGCAGTTTGCAGAGGATGGCGCGGTAGCCTGTCTGCCGCACCAGTTCCTCAATGCCCCCAGGACGGAAAGAGAGGGAGAGAAAGAAGACTGCAAAGAATATCAGGGTGTCAATGGCGATGATTGTCCATTGCGAGATGGTTGCGTGGCGATAGCGTCGCACCACGGCGAACATTATTTTGCTGGCCAATCGCCTCATAAAATGGATAGATTGTGCATACAGCGGCGTAGTCCATCCGTCCAGTGGGGGATGGCCTGGCCGAAGGTGTGCTTGAACTTGGTCTTGTCAAGCACCGAGTAGGCAGGCCGGTGGACAGGACTAGGATACTCGTTGCTATGGCAGGGGAGTACTTGGCAGGAGGTATGTCCCGACAGGTCAGCGATGGTGTAGGCAAAGTCGTACCAACTGCATGCACCCTCGTTGGCAAAATGATAGGTTCCCGTGAGGTCGAGTTTTCCCTCCTCAATGATTCCGAGTACGGCACGAGCCAAGTCGCCCGCGTAGGTAGGTGTCCCTACTTGGTCAAACACCACTCGCACCTCGGGACGCTCTGCCGTCAGCCGCAGCATGGTGAGCAGGAAGTTTTTCCCATATTCGCTATAAAGCCACGAGGTACGAATGATGAGACTGCGACACTTGGCAGCTTCCTGTTCGCCTTGCAGTTTCGTCTGCCCGTACACTCCAATGGGGTTCGCAGGCTCTTCCTCGGTGCAAGGGGCGTTGTTGCGGTTGCCACCAAAGACATAGTCGGTGGAGAAGTGTATGAGTGTACCCCCTACTTGGTTCATGGCCTCGGCCAAATTCCCTACGGCTGTGCCATTAATGGTGGCAGCCAGCACCTGGTCGTCAGTCTCGGCTTTATCCACATTGGTGTAGGCAGCACAGTTCACAATCAAGCTAATATGGTGCGACTGTACGTACCCAATCACGGCTTCGCGCGAAGTTATGTCAAGGTCGGCCACATCGGTGAAGTGCCAGCAGTGCTTCGATTGCGGTGCAAGCAATTGGAAGTGGCGGCCGAGCTGCCCGTTGCTACCTGTAACGAGGATGTTCATGCTTGATGGTTAGAATGGAGATACAAATTGGCCGAAAGCAGTGTTGCGGCGGT
This sequence comes from Bacteroidales bacterium, assembly GCA_017455205.1. GTDB lineage: Bacteria > Bacteroidota > Bacteroidia > Bacteroidales > P3 > Colimorpha. The sequence goes on along the minus strand of JAFTBM010000046.1, from coordinate 11,349 downwards.
CTTTTTCGGAAAGCTCTGCTTCGCTGTGAGGTATTGCCCAATCGATGGCGAGTGCAGGGTCGTCCCATGCCAGTGCACCCTCGGCTTCGGGGTGATAGTATTCATCGCATTTGTATTGGAACACAGCAGTGTCGCTCAACACTGCAAAGCCGTGTGCAAACCCCTTGGGAATAAAGAATTGACGCTTATTCTCGGCGGATAGCCGTGCAGCAACATGTTTACCATAGGTTGGTGAATTGCTGCGTATATCCACTACCACATCAAGCACCTCGCCCTCCACCACGCGTACCAGCTTCGCCTGTGCGAATGGCGGCAGTTGGAAGTGTAGCCCTCGCACTACACCCCGATGCGAACGCGACTCGTTGTCTTGCACAAAGCTGATTTCCACTCCAAGTTGCTGACTGAAGTCGCGCAGGTTGAAACTCTCGAAAAAATAGCCGCGTGCATCGCCATGTACCTTGGGTTCAATGATAACCATTCCCTCAATGGCTGTCTTGATAATGTTCATAGCAGCTTCAATAGATATTGTCCGTACTGGTTTTTGGCCATCGGCTGTGCCACACGGCGCAGCGTCTCGGCATCAAGCCATCCCATCTCGTAGCCAATACTTTCGAGGCAGGCTACTTTCAATCCTTGACGCTTTTCGATGACCTCAATAAAGGTGGCAGCTTCGGCCAGCGAGTCGTGTGTACCCGTGTCGAGCCAAGCAAAGCCACGCCCCATAAGCTGCACGTTGAGTCTTCCTTTCTCGAGGAAGGCTTGATTGACGCTGGTTATCTCCAACTCACCGCGCGCACTGGGCTTAACCTTTTTGGCTACTTCTACCACCTCATTGGGGTAGAAATAGAGTCCTACCACTGCGTAGTTCGACTTTGGAGAGGTGGGTTTTTCTTCAATCGAAAGCACGTGCCCATCGCTATCAAATTCGGCCACACCATAACGCTCCGGGTCGGCCACCCAGTAGCCAAACACCGAGGCTTTCCCCGCCTCTTCCACATCGCTCACCGCTTTGCGTAGCAGTTGGCGCAATCCATTGCCGTGGAATATGTTATCGCCCAGCACGAGACACACTGAATCATCCCCAATAAACTCCTCGCCAATCAGGAAAGCTTGTGCCAGCCCATCGGGAGAAGGCTGCTCGGCGTAGGAAAAGCTGACGCCGAAGTTGCTGCCATCGCCCAGTAGGCGTTGGAAACTGGGCAGGTCGTCGGGCGTGGAGATGATGAGTATTTCGCGTATGCCAGCCAGCATCAGCACCGAGATGGGATAGTAGACCATCGGCTTGTCGTAGACGGGCAGAAGTTGCTTGCTGACCCCTTTGGTGATGGGGTAAAGGCGGGTGCCTGAGCCTCCCGCCAATACTATGCCTTTCATTTATCTATGCGTATTGTGTTCATACTATTCGCTTGCGGCGTCGCTTTCCTCTCCGTAACCATAGCCATAACCATAGCCGTAGCCATAGCCATAGCCGTAGCCGTACCCATAGCCGTACCCATATCCATAGCCGTACCCATATCCACCATAGCGCTTCTTGATGAGCGGCACATCGGTTACGATGGCGGCCATGTTCTTGAACCGTGCCTTATCGGCCATCTCTTGGATGAATGGCAGCGAACTCTTATTGAGTTTACCAATGCGCATAACGTAGGCCGTCAAGTCGGCTACACGGTTGATGATAGCGGCATCGGCCACTATCTGTGCGGGTGTGGAGTCGAAGATGATATAGTCGTATTGGCTACGCAGATAGGTTACCAAGCGGTCGAGTTTTTCGCCCATAAGCAGTTGGGTTGCGTTGGGTGGCGTTTTCTCGCAGACGATATAGTCGAGGTGGTCGCTCGTCTCGCTGTGCATAATGTAGCGCTTGAAGTCGTCTTCTTGGTCGAGCAAGTAGTGGATGAGACCCATGCGATTGTGGCGGTCAATGGTCTTGGAGAGGCTACGTTTGCGAAGGTCGAAGTCGATTAGGATAGTTTTTTTGCCTACATAGGCCAGCGAAAGGGCAAGGTTGAGGGCAGTGTAGGATTTTCCTTCGCCTGGGGTGGTGGAGACCATCTGTATCACCTTTTCGCCCTCTTTGAGGAAGAATGGGATATTGGAGTGAAGCAGACGGAACGCTTCGGTTACCACATCGGTGCCATTGGCCGTGACGATTATCTCGTCGTTGGCGCGGGCGGCAGGCTTCTCTGGTATCTCGCCCAACACGGGAAGCGTGGTGTTGCGTTCCACATCCACCTTCGAGCGCAACTTGGTGTCGAAGAAACTGATGCCGAACATAATCACCGCTGGGATGAGCAGACCCAACACTATGGCTACCAGCAGGAACATAATCAACTTGGGTGCAGTCAGCAGTGCTGTGGCTGGCTCGACCACTTTGGCGTTAGCCACCGTTACAGCGAGGTTCATTGCCGTCTCCTCGCGTTTGCTGAGCAGGTAGAGGTAAAGCTCCTCCTTGATTTTCTGTTGGCGCGTTACCTCGGTGACGGCTTTGGTCTGCGTAGGCATAGCAGCTATCTGTCCGCGTGCACGCGCTTCCTGTCCCTTGGCATCTTGTAGGCGGACGTTCGTGGCGTTGTGCAGGTTGTTCACAGCCGAGTTGATGGCAGCCCACTGGGCATCCATCTGCGAGACCAAGTTGCGCACATTCGGGTTGTTTGTTCCCGCAGTGGTTTTAAGCCGCTGATATTGATTGACCAACCCGTTGTAGGAGGCTATCATGCCCTGGATGCTGGCATCGTTGATACCCACGTTGGCTGGCAGCAGGTCTTCTTTGTTCGTCGGGTCGGACAGGACGTTTTTGATATATCGTATCAGCGTCAGCTCTGTCTCGAGCCTAACCACCTCATCGGAATAGCGAGTCCCCGTCTGCAACAAGGCACTGGATGCCCCTGTCAAGTCGGGCAACTGCGACCCTCGCTTGATGGCCTCCACTCTTGCATCCACCTCATCCAACTCGCCTGATATGAGCGAAATGCGCTCGGATATGAAACGCTCCGTCCGCTGCGCCACCTTGTTCTTATCCTCCACAGCATCATCGTTGTAGACTGCCACCAAGGTGTCCACTATATCTATCGTGCGCTGCTTGTTGGCATCTTGGTAGCCCAGTGCCAATATGGTGGCCATACGGTCTACTTTCGACACCGACAGGCTTCTTACCATCTCCCGTGCCAGTGCGACAATGTCTTTCACTCCAACGTTGAGCGTTCTTCCCTCAAAGGCATCGGTGTAGTAGGGAGTCTTCTCAATCACGAACGAGAGTGTGTCATCGAGCTGCACCAGCTGGCTGAAGTAGGCTTCCCCTTTGAGGTTGTATTTCTTTGCGGTGAAGGTATACTTATTGTTGGCCTTAAGCGTAACTTTGAGGTCGAGCTTTGGCGTGTGCCCTTCGAAGCTATCCTTGACCGTCAGTGCAATGGGTGCGTTGTTGTAGTAGGTCTCTTTTTTGAACACCTCGCTGATGTTGCAGTAGTAGTGAATGCCCAGCCGCTGAATGACTTGAGCCATCAGCGACGACGAGCGCAGCATGTATATCTCGTTCTCCAACGATAGGTTGGTGTTGTCGATATTCATGTTGCTCAATATCTGATCCATGCTGCGCGTTGAATAGTGCAGGTTGTTGCTATTGTCGCGCACCAAGATTGTCCCCGTCGAGCTATAGGTCTTGGCCTGCATCTTGTAGATTACCATAGTGCATGCCACACACACCAGCAGCGAGATGACAAACCAGTACCAGTTGTTGAGCACCATAAACACGATGTCCCGCACCGACACACGGTTCATGATGTTTGCCCCCAGGCTTTGTTGTTGCTGCCCTTGGGCGTTATTGTTGTTGTCCATAGTTGTCTGACTTTGTTATCGTAGCAAGCGGTTACTTGTTGCTGTAGTATCTCGAAAGCACCCAATAGTAGAACACCGAACTGAGCACCGACAGCGCCGACAATCCCGAGCTGATGTAGGTCATAATCATCGGGTCGCGTTCTGCACTCTTCTTGCGCTTCATGTTGGGCTCTACATACACCACGTCGTTCTGGTGCAAGTAGTAGTAAGGCGATTTGAACACCTCATTTGAGCTGAGGTCAATCTCGCCGATGGTACGCATCCCATTCTCCTCGCGGATGACGGTAACATTGTGGCGCTGACCGTAGATAGTCAAGTCGCCCACCATGCTCAACGCCTCAAATATCGTCAGGCGCTCCCCTGTGGCTGCTATCTGGCCTGGACGTGCCACATCACCCAACACGCAGACGCGGAAGTTCATCAGCTTCACCGTTACCTTTGCGTCGAGGATATGATTGCCACTCACCAGCCGCCGCTGCAGCTCATCGGCCAACTCGGAATGCGTCATGCCCAGCACATGCACCTTCCCCAACACCGGGAATATAATATCTCCCTCGTTGTCCACCAAGTAGCCACTGACCGCCGTCGACCCTGGGTTCATCACCACCCCGTCCGACACAGCAATCTTGTTTGTCTCTTGGTTGAATGGCACCGTGGCAGCTGGAGTCTCACTCTCCACGTAGATGCTCAACAGGTCGTTGGCCTGTATCCCCTTGGTGAATTGCCCCGTGATGGGCACTGCCGTGTTGCGTTGGGCATCGTGGATATAGGCGATTTCGCTCGTGCTTTGGCACGATGCCATCACCAGCGTCATTGCCCACGCAGCCAACGCCCATCCGAATGCCCTACGCTTCATAAAATATCTCATATTTCCTTTTTATCGTTTCATTATCAATCGTTTCCAACCTACTCTACATTCCTTTTCAAACTGCAAATATACCATTTTTTTCCAATATTAGAAGAAAAATATCATTCTCCCCACATTCCCTTTCATCGTTTGCAGCCTTCGGTGGGTGGGCATTTCTGTAGAGCGATTTATTGAGGTTTTCCATACTCTCCTGTTAGATAGGCATCTACAGGGCAGTTCTTCAATAGTTCTTCAATAGTTCTTCAATAGATGTTCAATAGTTTATTGAAGAACGATTGAAGAACGATTGAAGAACGATTGGAAAATGGCCTGTGGATAAGCGGCGGAAATTGTCCACTATCGGATGTGGGAAAAAAGCAAAAGTCGAAGGTGTGGGGTTGGTTTTTTTTGTGTAACTTTGCAGGCACTTTATGCCTTTTGTAGCCGACATATTGCAGCACCGCAGCCTCTCGATTGTGGGCATGGAAAAGAACACCGGCAAGACGGTGTGCTTGAACTATATTTTGCGTAGGCTCAACGATATGCATGTTCATGTTGGGGTTACTTCAATTGGCGTTGATGGCGAACAGACCGATGCGGTGTTTGCAACGGCCAAGCCCGAGATTACGCTCTACAGAGGGTCGCATTTCATCACCTCGGAGAAGCACTACGCTGCTCGGCAGTTGGTCAGCGAGATTGAAGCCACGGGGGGTGTGCGGACGGCTTTGGGCGTGCCTGTGCTGGCCAAAGTGCTGGTCGGGGGAAAGGTATTGCTTTCGGGCGCGGCCACCACGCGGGCACTGCTCGGACAGATTGCATTGCTTTCGGATGCGGGTTGCCAGGTGGCGATTGTGGATGGGGCCTTATCGCGACTGAGCCTCGCTTCGCCTGCCGTTACGGAAGCGATGATACTGGCCACTGGAGCAGCCGTCTCATCCAGCCTCCCCACATTGGTTGGCCACACGCGTTTTCTCTATGGCTTAATCGGTCTGCCCGAGGTGAGCGAGGCCTTGAAAGAGCGCTTGGAGAACATAGAATCAGGGATTTGGGCTGTCGATAAGGAGGGAGAGGTGCATTCGCTTGGCGTTGCCTCTGTGTTTCTAATAGGAGACCAGACACGAGAGCTACTGCGCTATGGCCGCACCCTTTTCGCCGCTGGGGCAGTCAGCGACCGCTTGCTGCAGGCACTCGCGGCAAGCCAAGAGGGTGTCGAGCTGATAGTCAAGGATTTCACAAGACTTTTTGTCAGTCGGCAGACTTATGCCGAGTTCGTGAAGCGGGGCGGTGGCTTGCAAGTATTGAGAAGACCCCAACTTGTTGCCGTTACGTTCAATCCCTTTTCGCCACAAGGGTTTATGCTCGACAGCAAGCAGGCGTGCACGGCACTGTCGGAGGCATTGGGCGTGCCAGTATATGATGTGAAGCAAATCGAAAGATGAAGATAAAAGAATTAATAAAGCAGGATGAGGGGCTACGCTACGCCGTTGATAGCATGGAGTTTATGTCCTCGGCTGGACATCGCTACGCGTTAGAGACTAACTTTGAGACCGATGCCGAGGGGCTTGAGGCTGAATGGCGTCGAACCTCGCGGGCAGTGGCCTGCCTGGAGTGCAGTTCTGAAAGTCAGCCATTCAAGGACTTGATGCATTGCCTGATGCAACTCCACGATGTGCGTTCCACCCTCGCTTCGCTGGCAGCGGGCATTGAATTAAGCGAGGTGGAACTATTTGAGGTGAAGCACCTTGCTTTCATTTCGGACAAGGCTCGGACGGCTATCGGTGGGCTGGACCTGACGGATATTCTGCCGCTGCCCGACCTTTCGGGGGTGTTTTCGCTGCTTGATCCAGACCACTCGGGTGTCGACCATTTCTACATCTACGATAGTTACCATCCCCGCCTTGCCTCTCTGCGCCAGCAGCTTAATGGGATGCAAGACAAAGAGGATGCGGCCTCGGGTGCGGCGGAATTGTTCGATGAAATCCGTCGGATTGAGCAGCAAGTGTGCACGACATTGTGCGATGGACTGAAGCAATACTCATCCAATGCCATAAAGAGCATGGAACAAATGGCTTATGCCGACTTCCTGCTGGCCAAGGCGAGGCTCTGCGAGCAGTGGGGGCTGGCACGCCCCGTGGTGGGCAGCCAACTTTCGCTGGAGGGGCTTTTCAATCCCCGACTGAAGCACCACAATGAGCAGGTCGGAGCACGCTATCAGCCTGTGGACATTGCAGCCTGTGCGGGTGCCACACTCATCACTGGTGCCAATATGGCTGGGAAGACTGTGCTGCTGAAAAGTATTGCCACCGCGCAGCTTATGGTGCAATGTGGCTTTTTTGCACCTGCTGCGAAGGCCGTAGTGCCGCTGTTCGGTGGGCTGGAAATGTCGGTTGGCGATGGGCAAAACGAGATGAACGGGCTTTCAAGCTATGCTTCAGAGATGGTGCGGATTAGCCAAATTTTGGAGCAGAGCCGCAGGCAGCGGATGTTGGTCTTGATTGATGAGCCTGCCCGCACAACCAATCCCGTCGAGGGGAAGGCACTGGTGGAGGCACTGGTGGAGATATGTCAGCGCAGCGAATCCACTGCACTAATAACCACACACTATAGCGGCCTAGGCAACCATTGCCGCAGGTTGAGGGTCAAAGGTTTCCGCGAGGGGCTCTCCGCATCGCGGCTCTCGCCAATGACCATCAACCAGTTTATTGACTATTCGCTGGAGGAGGACCTCGACGGCGATGCCCCCCAGGAGGCTCTCCGCATCGCCGCCCTGCTGGGGTGCGATGCAGAGCTGATCGAAATAGCAAAGCAAAAATATCAACAATCAAAACACACACAATTATGAGTAGTATCGCAACAATTATCATCGTAGTGGCAGCAGTGGTGCTGTTCATCGTTTTGGTATCCTACATCAAAGCGCCTCCGTCGGTGGCCTACATCGTGTCGGGCCTCAACCGCAAACCCCGTATCTACATAGGCAAAGGCGGAATGCGGGTGCCGCTGCTTGAGCGGTTGGACAAGGTTTTTCTCGGCCAAGTAACCGCCGACATCCGCACCAGCCGCAGTGTACCTACAAATGATTTCATCAACGTCAATGTGGATGCTGTGGCCAAAATCCAGGTTATCCCCGACATTGAAGGTGTACGCTTGGCGGCGCGCAACTTCCTCAATATGAGCGGTGCCGACATCTCCAAGCAGGTGCAGGACAGCCTTGAGGGAAATATGCGCGAGGTGATTGGTAGCCTCACGCTGCGCGACATCAACATCAACCGCGACAAATTCTCCGACGAAATCATGTCGAAAGCCCAGAAAGACATGGAGGCTTTGGGGCTTCGGATTATCTCGTGCAACATTCAGAATGTTACCGACGAGAAGAACCTGATAGAAGACCTCGGTGCCGACAACACGTGGACTATTCGCAAGCAGGCCAAAATCAACAAGGCCAACGCCGAGCGCGACATCGCCAAAGCAGAGGCCGAAGCACAGAAAGAGGCCAACGATGCCCAGGTGGACAGCCAGACGCAAATTGCCATCCGCCAGAACGAGCTCTCGGTGAAGCGGAGCGAACTGACCATCATTGAGCAAACCAAGAAGGCTGATGCCGACGCTGCCTATGAAATTCAGCGTCAGGAACAGCAGAAAACCATCAATACCAAGACTGTCGATGCACAGATTGAGCAGACCAAGCGCGAGCAGGTTCTCACCGCCGAACGCGTGAAAATACGCGAAAACGAGCTGGCTGCCGAGGTGATGAAGAAGTCGGATGCTGACAAGTACAAGATTGAACTTCAGGCAGCAGCCGACCTTGAGCAGCAGAAGCGCGAGGCCGAAGCCCAGGCCTACCGTGCCGAGCAAGAGGCTCGCGCACAGATAGCACTGGCCGAGGCCAAGAAACAGGCTATGATGCTTGAGGCCGATGGTATCAAAGCCAATGGCGAAGCTGAAGCCTACAAGATACAAAAAGCTGGTGAAGCCGAGGCTATAGCCATTGAGAAAAAGGGGCTTGCCGAGGCCGAAGCCATGCAGAAAAAGGCCGAGGCGTATGAGCGCTACGGCCAAGCAGCTATACTCGACATGATGGTGAAAATCATCCCCGAAGTAGCCAAGAACGTCAGTGAGCCTATCGGTGCCATCAAGAACATGAACGTCTACGGCACCAGCGGGGCAGATGCCGCAGGCATCAGTGGGGCAGTGCCAACTGTCATCAAGCAGAGCTTCGATGTGATTGAAAGTGCCACGGGGGTGAATATGACCGATATAGTGCGTGCCAACAGCATTGAAGCCAAGGTGACGCGCAACGTGAACCTCGATAGCGACAGCTCGGTAAAGGTAAAGAAATAAGACATGCCCCCCTGCTTTTCAATAGTGGATTGGCAACAATGTAGCCTATTTCGGTGCTACCACTCGCTGCAATCCCTGCACTGTCACGCTGAACAAGTCGCATAGACGATAGTATCTCCTATAGGGGAAAACCAATGTCGCCGCAGGCATCAACTTGCGGCGACATCTCTTTCAGCGGAAAGGAGGGGATTCGAACCCCTGAAGCGCTTTTAACGCTTACTCGCTTTCCAGGCGGGCCTCTTCAACCACTCGAGCACCTTTCCTTTCCCTTGACTAAAATCGGCTGCAAAGGTACACACTTTTTCGCAATTGGAATAAAAAAAATGTCGTGCATCATCCCTGTTGTCTCGCATCTTGCTTATATTCAGCGGCAAATTGGGTCGTGGCAAAACTGCATAGGAGGGTCTCTTCCTGCATAGGTATGCACTATTACGATGCTTTGAGGAGGGCAGAATTTGAGGGTAAAATTGTATTATTGGGAAATTATGTGTAATTTTGCAACAATGTTTAGTAAAGAAAAATCTACCGTTATGAAACGAGTATTCACCTTTTTAGCCATTATGCTGCCGCTGGCCTGCGTGGCACAGGTCAATCCGAAAGAGAGTTGCACCTCGATTATGGTGGGCAAGCGTGCTACGACCGATGGCAGTGTCATTACTTCCCATACCTGTGATGGCCGTTACCGCACTTGGATGACCATTGAGCCTGCCGCTGACCACAAGAAGGGTGAACAAGTGCTTATACGAAAAGGTTCAATGCACACCGTCTCGCCCACCGACACCGTAGGGCTTCGCACTGCAGGTCGCATCGCACAGGCGGAACACACCTACGCCTACCTCAACACCGCCTATCCATGCCTCAACGAATGCCAGTTGGCTATCGGAGAAACAACCTTCGGCGGTCCTGACACATTGCGCAACCCCAGCGGCATGTTCCTTATTGAGGAGCTCGAACGCATCGCTTTACAGCGCTGCTCCACCGCACGCGATGCCATTATGCTCATCAGCCGCCTTATTGCCAAGCATGGCTATGCCGACGGTGGCGAATGCATCACCATAGCCGACAGGAAAGAGGTATGGCAAATGGAAATCCTCGGTGAAGGCAAGGGCAAGATTGGAGGCATCTGGGCGGCACAACGTATCCCCGATGACCACGTGGCCGTCAGTGCCAATATTCCACGCATTGGCAAGCTCCACCGCGATGACCCCGCCAATTTCCTCTGCTCCGACAATATCGAGGCCGTAGCCCAAGCCCACGGCCTTTGGGATGGTACGGGCGACTTCATATTCTACAAGGCGTTCAACCCTGCTTACGCCGCAGGCAAAAACTTCCGCGAGCGCGAATACTTTATCTTCAGCACCCTTGCTCCCTCGCAAGGTTTCACGATGGATATGGCCGAGCTGCCTTTTAGCGTCAAACCCGACAGCCCAGTAGACGTAACCGACGTAATGCGCCTGCTCCGCTCCACCTATGAGGGCACCGACCTTGATATGTGTCGCAACCTCAAGGTGGTAGTCAATCGCAAGCGCGAGGATGGCAGCACCTACAAGGACACCATCATTAGCCCAGTGGCCAATCCCTGGCTCACTGGCACTATGCAACAGACCCTCAATATGCTCCACCCAGGCACCATCGACTTCAAGCGCACCGTCAGTGTGGCGTGGTGTTCCTATAGTTTTGTGGTGCAATTGCGCGACTGGCTTCCCGACGCCGTAGGTGGTATCTGCTGGATGGCAGTGGACAATCCTGGCCAAAGCCCACGCATCCCCATCTTCTCGGGTACTACGCAGTTGCCTGCCCCCTTTGCCCGTTGTGGACAGAAAGAATATGACCCACAAGCTATCGTTTGGCACTATCGCCGCGCTAACAAGCTGGCCACGGTGGCTTGGCAAGCAACCAAGAAACAGCACATCAACACCGTACTCCATCAAGAAGGCACTGCCATGAGCGGCCTACGCTCACTCGAAGAGGAGGTGAGAAAATGCAAGAATGCCAAGAGTGCTGCCAAACTGCTCAATGCCTACACGGCACAAGTATTCGACAATACCGTTGAGGCTTGGAATCAGTTGGAAGCCACCTACTGGCACAAGTTTGGCCTCGGATTTTAACCAGCTATGAACTTCACCTCGATTGAGTTTGCGCTCTTTTTGCCGGTGGTGTTTGCCGTCTACTGGCTGCTGCGCGGCAGGGTGCGGTGGCAAAATGCCTTTCTGCTGCTGGCCAGCTATGTCTTCTACGGCTGGTGGGATTGGCGCTTCCTCGTCCTCATCGCTTTCACCTCCGCCTGCTCCTATTTCAGTGGGCTGCTGATCGCAAGAGGTAATTTTGGG
>JAFTBM010000045.1 GCA_017455205.1 Bacteroidales bacterium | reverse complement strand
CTTTCTCCTGGCTTGAGAAGTGCAGAAGACTCACATCGGATTTCGAGTTCTTCTCTAATTCTCTACAGGCTATGGTACAACTGGCTTTCATCAGGCTTATGCTTAACAGATTTATTGTATAAAATCAAAACAGTTTCTTAATAAAATGTTACGGGCACTATGGGTTTGCCATCGAGGCACGTCCTTAATTTGTGGATGAGAAATAAATTATGTAAATTTGCAACGTTGAAGTGGAGGTAGGGAGACGGTATGGATAACATAAAATCAGGTGAATATATGGCAAGAAAGACATTCCAGTTGGTGAGCATTTGCGTTTTGCTGCTGCTCGGCAGCGGTGCGATGGCGCAGAAGTACGACTACAAGACCTATCCCAATGACCCGCTGGGGGTGCGTGAGTACACGCTCGGCAACGGGCTGAAGGTCTTCCTCAGCGTCTATAAGGATGCTCCGCGTATACAGACTTATATAGCCGTGCGGGCAGGCTCGAAGAACGATCCTGCCGAGACTACGGGTTTGGCTCACTATCTGGAGCACATGCTCTTCAAGGGCAGCCAGCAGCTCGGCACTACCGACTGGGAGCGCGAGCGGGTGGAGATAGCCAAGCTTGAGGCTCTCTACGAAGTCTATCGGCAGACCACCGACAGCGCGGAGCGGGCTGCCATCTACCACCAAATTGACTCCATCAGCTATGCAGCCTCGAAGATAGCCATCGCCAACGAGTACGATAAGGCGATGACTGCCATCGGAAGCACAGGGACAAATGCTTTCACCTCAAATGACTTCACGATGTATGTGGAAAATATTCCCTCCAACCAGGTGGAACAATGGGCGAGGGTGCAGGGCGACAGATTCCCCAACCTCGTGCTCCGTCTGTTCCACACCGAGCTGGAGGCCGTCTATGAGGAGAAAAACATCGGCATGGCCAACGACGGGCGGCGGGTGAACGAGGTGATGATGGAGGCACTGTTTCCCCACCATCCCTACGGCACGCAGACCACCATCGGTACCATCGAGCACCTCAAGAATCCATCGATGAAGAACATCCGCGAGTACCATGCCGCCTACTATGTACCCAACAACATGTGTGTGGCCATGGCTGGCGACTTCAACCCCGACGAGGTAATCAGAATCATCGACAAATACATGGGTTCGTGGAAGCCAGGCGCAGTGCCAGAGTTCCACAAGGTGGCCGAGCAGCCCATCACATCGCCCATAGTGCGCTTGGTGAATGGGCAAGACCCCGAGAGCCTCACCATTGCTTTCCGCATCGGCGAGGGGAACGGCAGCCGCGATGCCCTGCTGGCCGAGGCCATGGAGCAGGTACTCAACAATGGTTCGTGCGGCTTGATCGACATCGACCTCAACCAGCAGCAACGCTGCATCGGTGCCTACGCTGGCACGTATACCCTCAACGACTATGCCGCTTTCCTCCTCGGTGGGCGGCCCACGCAGGGGCAGAGCCTTGGGCAGTTGCGCGACCTGCTGCTGGCCGAGGTGGAAAAGGTGAAGCGTGGCGAGTTCGACGACTGGGTGCTCGAAGCCTCTATCAACAACATGAAGCTCGGCATCATGAAGCGAGCCGAGAGCAACGACAGCCGTGCCAGCCAGATGGCCTACGCCTTTGTGGGGCATCGCTCGTGGGGCGATGTGTGCGATGAAATCAGCGAGTTGTCGAAAATCACTCGGCAGGACATCATTGATTTTGCGAGTCGCATCTGCAAGGAGGGAAGCTATGTGATAGTCTACAAGCATCAGGACACTCCCGACCCCGTGATGAAGGTATCCAAGCCCGCCATCACCCCCATCGAGGTGAGCCGCGACAACGTCAGCCCCTTCCTCGCCAGCGTCAGAGCCGAGGCTGCCAAGGCCAAGCCCATCAAGCCTGTGTTCGTCAATTTCAGCAAGGATATGCAGAAAGGACGCACTGCGGCAGGTAGCGAGGTGCTATATGTGAAGAACACCGAAAATGGCACGTTCAATTTGCAATACCGCTTCGAATTCGGCAGCTGTGCTGACCGCAATATCGACATGGCCTCCAGCTTGGTGAACTATCTTGCAACGCCACAGCACACGGCAGCCGAGCTCAAGGCAGAGTTCTACAAGTTGGCCTGCTCGTGGGGATTCAGCGTAGGAAGTGAGACCGTTACCGTCAGGCTCAGCGGCTTGGCCGAAAACATGGAGAAAGCAATGCAGCTGGTGGAAGAGGTGATGGCTGGAGTGCAACCCGACGAGGAGGCACTGGCCTCGCTGGTGGAGCGACAAATCAAGAGCCGCACCGACAGCAAGACCAACCAGCGGTCGGCCTTCGGGGCATTGAACCGATATGGGATATACGGGGCCGAATATGTGGCCGAAACCAACAAGAGCGACGCCGAGTTGAGGTCGCTCACCGCCCAGCAATTGTGCGATATCATACATGGGCTGTTTCAGTATAAGCATCGGGTGCTTTACTATGGGCCTTTGAGCCTGAAAGAAGCCACTGCCATGGTGAACCGTATCCACAAGGTGCGTCCCACGCGCGAGGTGCCAACCAATAAGGTATATCAGCCACAAGCCGTGGAGGAGAGCCAGGTGCTGTTTGTCGACTATGACGCAAAGAACACCTACGTTACAGAGTACTTCCGTGGTGGGCAATTCAACACAGGGTTGGTGCCAGTGGTGAACCTTTTCAATGAGTATTTCGGCGGCTCAATGAATGCCATCGTCTTCCAAGAGATGCGCGAGAAGCGTAGCCTCGCCTACAGCGCCTCGAGCCACTACAACAACAGCGGTAGGCGCGATGGCTGGTTCTTCAACTCGGCCAACGTCATCACCCAAAACGACAAGCTCATCGATGCCCTCGGGGCCTACGAGGAACTCTTCGACGATATGCCGCAGGCCGAGGCCAACTTCAGCCTCTCGCAGGAGGCACTGCTTTCGCGCTGCCGCACAGCCCGCACCACCAAGTTTGGCATCATCGGCAGCTACCTCACCTGCGAGCGTATGGGATGGAAGGAGCCTCTTACGCGCCAGAACTTTGCCTCCTATGGCAAGCTGACAATGAAGGATCTTGTCGGCTTCCAGCAGCAGCATATCAAAGGTCAGAAGAAGTGCTACTTCATCCTCGGCAAAGAGAGCGACATGGACTTTGGAGCCCTCGCCAAGTTCGGCAAAGTGAAGAAATTGACATTGGATGAAATCTTCGGCTACTGATGCGTCAGCATAAGCATACTATTGCCATAGCCGTTACTATTGTGGCAGCTACTCTGCTGTTTGGTCTCCTATGGGGCTTTGATTGGCTTGGAGGGGGATGGAAAACCCATTTCTTCACAACGGATAGTACAGACTTCATCAAAGACTTGTACACCACCACCTATCATGCCACCCACGACGACGACCTGTTAGTGTGTCATGCGATGAACTACCCGCAGGGAGAGCACTACACCTTTAGCGGACTGCAACCTTGGATTTCCATGCCACTACAGCTGCTTCGCGGTATGGGAGTCCAGAATGTGGAACGGGCTGTACTCCCTCTGATGAATTTGTGGATTATAGTGGGTGTAATATTGTGTGCTCTATTCCTGTATCTACTGCTCACGCGACTGAAACTACCCACATGGTACAGCGTTGGCAGTGCTTTGGTAATCACCCTGATGTCGCCACAGCTCCAACGTATGGGTGGCCACATCTCTCTTAGCTACTATTGTGTCATCCCCATGCTACTCTACTTCTCGGTGTGCCACATGCAGACACTACGTCACGGCTGGGCCGTGGCTTTCGGTGCTACAGCCTTCCTGTTCGGTCTGGCTCACCCTTACTACTATGTCTTCTTTGCGGTAGTCGCGTTATTCGAGTCAGGGTGGATGGCTTGGAGATGCCATAAGGAGGAGATCGGCTGGCAACGATGTGTGATATCGTTTCTTCTACAGTTTGTACTGCCAACAGCATTGTTTGTGATTGCCACGTCCGTCGGCGTACCTGAAGGAGAACGCAACCCTGTGCCTTCAGGCTATTACAATTACATGGCCACCCTCGAAGGACTGATGCTGCCATACTCCAAATGGTACTGCAGCAATCAAAGCCGGATTTTTGGTGAGGTAGGATGGGAAGGATGCAGCTACATCGGGTTGGTGGCCGACATTGTGGCTATAATACTATTAATTTCGGCGCTGCGTGCGCTCTTCAACCGTCGACACCGCAAAGAGTTTCATGCTACAGGTAACACAGAGTTCAATCTGCTGATGGCGGCAGCAGTGGCATTGCTTGTTTACGCACTTGGTGTACCATTGAGATGGTTACCACGCAACTTTGCCACCTACCTGCCATCGATGCTGCTACACATCCGCGCCCTTGCCAGGCTGGAGTGGCTCTTCTGCTATGTCATTGGCGTGGTGGCGAGTTATATGCTTTATAACTGGTGGCATCAGAATAAGCAGCTAAAACGCACTACCATATTTATGCTGGCAATCATCATTGCCTGTACAGAGGCTGTTGCAGGCAATTTGAGAAACAAAGCATGGTACGGCTATAACCGCTGGGAGGATTGGGTCGACTATGGCAACCGCTTACCGCAAAACGCATGGATGCAGCACTTCGATGCCGACCGATACCAGGCATTGCTATGTATGCCCGGCTTCAACATTGGTAGCGAACTGACCGACATCTCTCCTGACCACGATATGTACAAGCGATGTGCTGTGATATCTGTACGCACAGGACTGCCTCAAATATGCAACTACAACTCTCGTGGAGTGATTCGCCAAGCATGGGATCGCGTTGCTTTGACACGGACAGCATGGAACGATTTCGACCTAGCAGAACAGTTGCCCTCCTGCCGTCCGCTGCTGGTAGTGGCAAGCAACGACAGCTCAAAGCTCTCATCTACCGAAAGGTCATTGTTGCACGAAGCATCGCTTATAATGTCCTTTCCTGATGTTTCGCTCTATGAACTTCCCATCAGTGCTTTCAAAACCACAACACGTAAAACGCAGGACGACTTACGCAGCCGCTGGAAACAGGCTAACACAGAAAACTATGTCGCAGCGCCAGATGTCTCAGGCGATATACACCGTAAACTGACGCTTATTGACAGCGACTTGCTTGATGCAGGATACCAGGAATTGAGTTTCTGGATGACACCCATGCTCACTCCCCAATATGGCCAATGCTGGTGGTGGATTACCCTCAGCGGCGATGGTATGTCAGATATGACCCAAATGGGATGGATATTAGCCGACAGCCTCGATGCTGTCGACACCAGACTCAACAAAGGGATGATGCGCTTCCGGTTCAATGTGCCACAAGGCTATTCACATGTCAAAATGGAAGTACGCAACCGATACATTAAACCCAGCGTGGCACACTTCCAACAAATCATGCTACGACCTGCTGATATCGATGTGGCGACACTGATGGGCGACACGTTGCTGCTGAACAACATTCCCGTCATGCCAGACATCACGGTTGACTCTTATTTTGTAGCCATTGCCGATGGACATTTTACCCTCAATGGCGAGCCATGGTTTCCTTTGATGCTCAACTATTGTGCCGATTACAGGGACGGCAAGATTTACCCCAAGCCATACTACGGTGGTGATAACCTGAAAGAACACTTCGACACGATAGCGGCATGGGGATTCAATGCCATACGATTCTGTCCCCATGTAGAAGAGAAGGATCCTGACACGGCTGCAATATATGCCGCCATGCGCAATGCAATACTTATAGCAGACAGTGCAGGGCTTCGCGTGATGTTGCTTACCCACCCACCCTTCGAAGGATGGTGGTACGACTATACAGTAAATTTAATGCGCCGATTATCAGATATGCCAGCCCTGTGGTGCTACGACTTGATGAACGAGCCTCTGTATTTTGACCCTGAACCACAACGAAGGAAAGAGGAAACTGTGTCGATAGTAGAAGGATGGCGCAAGATGGTTCGTGTCAATGCACCTCACCAGCTTTTCACCATTGCCACTGCCGAGCCTATTGAGGTCTTCGAGTGGGATCCATCGGTGTTGCCAATAGACTTCATTGAGATGCATACCTACCATCCATTGCGCGTCAAGGCCGAGATGTGGTGGTACAGCCACTATTGCGACAAACCGTGGATGATTGGCGAGACGGGTCTTCCTGTAGATAATGAAAAGGTAAGATACGATGACCAGGTACGCTTTATGAGGGAGACTTATGACTATGCACGCAGTCTTGGGGCTATTGGCTATGGCTGGTGGGAATTTCAAGACAATCCTGAAGGCTATAATTTTGAAGCACAATACACAGGGCTACGTGATGCTCGGGGAAAGCGCAAGCCTGCTGCAGCACTCGTGGCACAGCTTGATAGTGGCCATATAATATCCAAGCCTGAACTTCCCAGCAACTACTACAATATGTTAGCATATCTAAACCTCAGCGTAACTGGCAGTGTGGTGGATATAAAAGGCAGACCCATTGAGGGAGCCGTGGTGCGAGGCTGGAATGAAGACTGGAGTGTTGGAATGAATACCTATACTGACTCAAACGGGCAGTTTCATTTAGTCAGCAACGATGTTTGCACTCACTTCGAAGTTTCGGCTCCAAAGTTCAGCAAGGTTAAGTTCAACAAGACACCAAGTTATCAAACAGGATTAAATCTGTCAGATAAAAATCGTGAGTACCAAAGCATACCCATGCTGGGGTGGGGCGATGCAACACATATTCTGCCTGTCAGTGCAGAGGCGTTTCCCCGCAAGGGAAAACACAATTCGGACATAGGAAAGATAGTACTGCAAATAATTGAGAGTGAATAAACCCAGTATACTACGACTATCGTCGCCACTGACAATAATTGTGATGCTCCTTGCTTATGGAGGGCTGACGTTATTGGTTCATTTTCTGCTGGAGGACAGCAGTATTTACCATCGCGTTGAGCATTTTTTCCCGACGTATGAGGTGGTTACGCATAGCGACGGCAGCTGGGAGGCAGTTCAGGCAGGGAAACCTTACGTCAAACCTACAGATGAACGTCTACTCGGTTGGGATGCCGAACACTATAAAGATATAAGTACCAACCTGTACGACCCTGACAAATCGTGGGAGGGCAATGTTGCCTTCTTCCCTGCTTACCCATTGCTGTGGCGTGTTACGGGTCTCAGTGCCAAGGGAATCTGTATGCTGGGGTGGCTCATGTTCTGTATAGGCATCGCTGTGGTGGCAGCGATATTCGGTAATAAGTTGTCATGGCGACACTGCCTGCTGGCTCTATGTATGCCCTACCTTGTGATTTATATGATTCCCTATAGTGAGGCACTATTCTTCCTCTTTATGGCCATTGGCCTGTATGGCCTGGCAAAAGGACGCTACTGGATATATTTTATTGGATTTATGGCTGGTGCCACTGTACGTGCTGCATCGGGAGTATTGGTGGTGGCCTGGGTAGTGGTGGATATATTGGCTTGGGTACACACGAAAAAAGGATGGAAGGTATTTCTGGTTGATGTGGCTAAACATACTGCTCCGCTACTCCTTGGCATATTTGCCGTGGCTGTGTACCAGTTTATGCATGGTGCCGAGTCGCTACTGGCCTTTGCCGATGCCCAAAGGTTTTGGGGAAAAAGTTGGTCGCTGCCAGAGTGGCCCCTTTCCGACTGGAGCATTCCTGGCCAAAGTGTTACGCAGCCTCTGATATTCATTTTCTTCATACCTGCCATCCTATGGCTTTGCCGATTGTTTTGGAATGGCATGTGCAACCGACACGCAATCCCGTTCACTGCGCTCGACTACTGCCGCAGTCTCTCATTGCTCTATTTTGTTGGCAACATAGTACTCGCATTACTGACGCAACATGGAAACATGTTCTCCATGGCACGCATACTGACATGCACTCCTTTCTTTGTATATCTGCTGTTTGACATCTCCACCACCCATCACCCCACGCGATGGCTTTGGGTGCTGCTATGCTTCTTTGGCTTTTCGTTCATATTCTACCAGCCATACCCAATAAATATTGAACATACAGGTGCCCTCTTAATTTATGGTATGGCCGCACTGGCTTTTTTGAACGACAGAATGCCACACTGGATATCAACGGCAATATCAATATTATTAATAATAATGAACATCCTGTGGACTGCCCACCTATACAATACCTTTTTAACAGGAGGCTGGATCTTTACTTAAACCACCCACTCTATTATTTCATAAGTCCCCCTACTGCCTTTCACCGAAAGCAATCAACTTCATCTCATACTGCTTGCGGTCCTGCTCGACCATCACGTAGGCAAAGGCCTGTGAATAGCGACTGCAACGCTGCCAAAAGCAGGAAGAGCGATACGAAGAGCGTGGGGAAGCGCATCACAAGGCCCGTCTGGAAATAATCCACCAGCACGGGTATCACCATCGCTATGCCTACTATGGCCAGCAGCAACGCTAACCAGCCGAAAAATCGCATCGGTCGATATTCTTTGAAGAGCGTTACAATGGTGCGCAACACCTTCATGACATCGCTAAACGTATTCAACTTCGACTTGCTGCCCTCGGGACGATCGCGGTAGTCGATGGGCATCTCCACCAAGCGGAAGTGCTTGTCGAGGGCGTGGATGGTCATTTCGGTCTCAATCTCGAACTGTCCGCTCATCACGGGGAAGAGCTTCACAAACGGACGGCTGAAGGCTCTGTAGCCAGTCATGATGTCCTTTACGTCGGTATGCCACAGCCTGCATATCAAACCCCTAACCAGCCTATTGCCCATGTTGTGGAACGGGCGTTTGTTCTCTGTGAAATAAGTCGACGACAGGCGGTTGCCAATGACCATGTCGGCCTGCTCCTCGAGTACGGCGGCCACCATCTGTGGGGCATGATGTGCGGGATAGGTATCATCGCCATCGGCCATAATGTAACAATCGGCCTCCACCTCGCGGAACATACGCCTTATCACATTGCCCTTGCCTTGCATCCGCTCGCGACGCACTATGGCACCAGCCCCTGCGGCTACCTCGGTCGTGCGGTCTGTTGAGTTGTTATCATAGACATATATGTCGGCTTCAGGCAAGGCAGCCCTAAAATCACGCACCACCTTGCCGATGGTCATCTCTTCATTATAGCACGGCAGCAACACCGCGACTTTGCTACTCATAGTTCCCTCTTTTTAATTTTAAGCCTATTCCAGTCGACCATCTGTGCCACCGCCAGCATCATGGCTGCCACCGTGACGGCCTGTGCACGGAAGGTGAACCAGTTGTGCCAGTAGGAGTGGTTGGCAGCAAACAGATACCATACCCACGGCAACAGCGCTATCGGCAGTATCTGCATCGCCTTGCGCCAACCTTTGGCGTTGAAGTGTACCAATGCCAACACCACCAGCACCGCCAATATCGGAGCGATGTATTTCAACGGCAAAAGCTCAATGTTGGCCGTCAGTGCATCCCACCGCGTAAAGTCATCGAGTCCAGAAGTTCGCCCCAACGTATTTTTGATGCCGTCCACGATAACGTTCTCGTCGGTGAACACCGTGGCTATCAACCACTTCATTACCCATGTGCCGCCGTATCCAACGACCCACAGCAGGGCACTGCGCAAGCTGTTCCACCATCCGCACCACACATTCTCCTCACTGTCCATGGAAGCTTGTACCACCAGCAACGCACCAAGCGTAAGCATCGGCGCCGTGAGCAGGTCAAAGTAGCAGGTAAGCGACCCCACCACGAAGGCTGTCTGCGATGGATTGCAGCCGTGCGACACAGCAATCATGCCAACCAGCGCTATTATCAACGCCGGTGCAAACTGCATGGAGAACTGCATCACAAAGGCATAGCACACCGCCAGGCCAAACATCACAGCCACAGCGGTCTGCCACCCCTGCCTCCTCCACAGCGACACACCGCACCATAGCATCAGCAGCGTGCTGACTATATACAGCAGAAAGCGTATGTCGATATAGTCGTAGAACACCAGCAGATAACGCGTCAAGAACGTATTGCCATGCCAGTAGCGTGCATAATATCGGATATACGACCCCTCTCCATTCACACCATCACGCAAAGCCTCGTATGGCAACAGCGGCACTTCTCCCCATCGGGGCACCAAAAGTACTCCAGTGCGGAAACCCTCTATGCGCATCACATAGGCCTGGTTAAGGATAATGGCATCGGTGAAGTTGTCCATGCGTGTCTGCAATCGGGTGGGTAGTATTGCACGGGGTTGATCCTCCCGCATATCGCCCATCTCCAGCGTTCTCCTCACATGCTTCTGCACCGCCTTGTCGGGCATCAAGTAAGCTCCCGCTCCGAAAAGCAGGTAAGTAGCAATCAAGGCTACAAAAACGATCAGGTACCTATACAACGGTTTCACGGCCAGCAAATTCACTTGACAATCTACCATTGGTAGCAGCAAACCATTTGGATAACATGGCCGTAGCCTTGCCATCCCGACAATTCCTCCCCCCACTTGGATATATCAACAATATGCTCCTGCTGTTCGGGGCAGGAGCATATCACATATTGGCGTTTCTCTTCCCTGGTCAATGATAGATGTTTTCCAGTGTAACTAGTTATATTAGTTTGACTAGTGATAATAGTTTATCTAGTGCGGCCAGGGTAGACCTTCAGGGCTTCTTCGAGGCACTTGATGGCCTTCTTCAAATCCTCTATGCAGATGCAATAGGTGATGCGAGCCTGATGGCGACCCTTTTCGGGGTCGACATAGAAGCCCGTGGCTGGGGCAAGCATCACCGTGGCACCCTCATACTGGAAGTCGGTTAGCAGCCACTGGCAGAACTTGTCGCTGTCGTCCACCGGCAGGTCAATCACCGTGTAGAACGCACCTTTGGGCATCGGGCAGAAGCAGCCAGGTATCTTGTTGATTCCCTCCACGATGACGTTGCGCCTTGCGATATATTCTTTCTGCACAGCATCGAAGTATTCCTGCGGAGTGTCCACAGCGGCCTCGGCGAAAATCTGACCAAACGAAGGAGGCGAGAGGCGAGCCTGGGCCAAGCGCATGGCGATGGC
This sequence comes from Bacteroidales bacterium, assembly GCA_017455205.1. Classification (GTDB taxonomy): domain Bacteria; phylum Bacteroidota; class Bacteroidia; order Bacteroidales; family P3; genus Colimorpha. The sequence continues at coordinate 64,799 of JAFTBM010000045.1, read as the reverse complement.
GTAGACTTCGCTGTTGCGCGTAACCATGCAGCCCACGCGGGCACCACAGGCGCTGTAGCGCTTGCTGACGGAGTCGAACAATATGGTGTTGCGCTCCAGCCCTTCGAGTTGCATGACGCTGAAATGCTCATGTCCGTCGTAGCAGAACTCGCGGTAGACCTCGTCGGCAAAGAGGTAGAGGTCGTATTTCTTCACCAGGCCAGCCACCTTGAGCAGTTCCTCGTGGGTGTAGAGGTAACCTGTCGGGTTGTTGGGGTTGCAAATCATGATGGCTTTGGTGCGCGGCGTGATGGCCTTTTCAAAGTCCTCGATTGGGGGCAGGGCAAAACCCGTGCGTATGTCGCTGGGAATGGTAACAATCTTGGCGTCGCAAAGCTTGGCAAAGGTGTTGTAGTTGGTGTAGTAGGGCTCGGGGATGATAATCTCGTCGCCAGGGTTAAGGCAGACCGTGAAGGCCATCTGCAGAGCCTCGCTACCGCCAGTGGTAACAATGATTTGGTTGGGCGTTACCTCAATGCCGTGGCGATGGTAGTATTCGCAAAGCTTCTTGCGGTAGCTCATAATACCCGCCGAGTGGCTGTACTCCAACACACCGATCTCGGTGCCAGCGAGTGCCTTGAGGGCACCCTTGGGGGTCTCGATGTCGGGTTGGCCGATGTTGAGGTGGTAGACGTGTACGCCGCGCTCTTTGGCTGCGTCGGCAAAGGGAACGAGCTTGCGAATGGCCGATTGCGGCAGTTCAAGCCCTTTGTTGGATATCTTTGGCATTTGTGTGGGGGGTGTTTATCTGTTGTTGTGCTGTTTAGTCCTCTTTCTGCTCGGCTGGCAATTCGTTCACCACAGTCCCTTTGATGCGCAGCTGCACCGTCGGCTTATCGACAGCGTTGCTGGTAACGGTAACTGTCTTGGTGAAACCACCGATGTTGTTGGTGTTGTAGTGTACTTTGATGGTGCCACTCTCACCGGGCATGACGGGCTTCTGGGTGTAGCTCGGTGTGGTGCAACCGCACGAGGCACGAACCCCCTGAAGTATCAGCGGCTCGTTGCCATCGTTCCAAAAGACGAACTCGCAGTTGCCATCGCTGGCTTTCTGGATGGTGCCGTAGTTGTGCTCCAATTCCACAAAGCGGATTTTGGCACCATTGGCGGGCTCTTCTTCCTTTACCTGCGCACTCGCTGCAAAGGCCATTGCAGCAAACATGCAAATCATTGCAAACTTTTTCATGCTGTTATTGTTTTTTGTTTTCTGACTTTTTGCGACTGCAAAGTTACTATTTTTTTAGTACTCCACAAGTTTTTTTTATTGCACCCATTGCTTTTTTCGCCTTTTTCACCTCACCACCACCACCGCTTGGTCGTCCTCGAGCCTCGCCTGCAGCCATGCTTTCAGGCGGCGCTCGGTGTCGTCTTTCCACTTGGTGCTAGGCTTTTTCTCCACCACCACTACCGTCCCCCCAGTGCGACCCGCTTTGTGCCCCAGTTCCACATGCCTCACCTCGGGGAAGAGCGTTTGCGCCTCGGCATTGATGCGCACAGCCAGTGTGTCGAACCGTGCATACGAGGCCAGCTGCCCTTCGAGCAGAGCCACCCGAGCCGTCAGCCGATGGTTCTCGGCATCTGCCGCACTGCTGAGGCTGCTGATTTTGGCATCGATGCTTTCCGCCGTCCATCGGCCATCGCCTTGTATCACCTCGAGGCCATATCCGCCCAAGCGATAGTAGTCCATGCGCGACCGAGCATCGGCTATCTCGCTCTCGCTGATAGTCCGGCCCACTGCCACCACATGCAGCGTGTCATGCTCCACGTTGTGGGACAGAATGCGAGTGCCGTTCTGGTTGAGCTCGCGAGCCACAAATTGGCGGACATTTTGCTCGAAGACGTTGCGCCGCACAATCGACACCGTCATCCACGCCGCTGGAAGCATAGCCACCACCACGATGGCCACCATCATTCGCCGCCCGCGCAGTGCCACTTCGGGTGAGAGTGTGCGCACGGTGTGGAACCGCAGTAGCTTGACGCCGAGGAAGGTGCTCAAGGCAATGAAGACCGTGTTGATAAAGAACAGGTAGAACGCACCGAAGAAGTAGCTCCACTGTGCGGTGGCCAATCCGTAGCCTGCCGTGCAGAGCGGAGGCATGAGGGCGGTGGCTATGGCCACCCCAGGGATGACCTGCCCCTTGCTCTTGGTGGTCAACGCCAGCACCCCAGCTGCACCACCGCAGAAGGCTATCAGCACGTCGTAGAGCGAAGGCGAGGTGCGAGCCAGCAGCTCGCTCTGGGCCTCGCCCAGTGGCGAAAGGAGGAAATAGAGCGTAGCGGTGGCTATCGAAATCAGGGTAGCCACCCCATAGTTCTTCAATGCACGGCGGAAGAGGTCGTAGTCGCTGATGCCCACCCCCAGTCCCATACCGATGATAGGACCCATCAGCGGCGAGACCAGCATCGCACCAATAATCACCGCCGTCGAGTTCACATTCAGCCCCAGCGAGGCTATGAGGATGGCAAATATCAATATCCACAGGTTTGCCCCCCGAAATGCCACCCCAGCACTCACCTGCTCCACCACCTGCTGCTCGTCCTCTTTGTCGGCCATCAGGTTGAAGTAGCCCTTAATGGGGCGAAGATAATCCTTGATTTTCATTGTGTAGCCTTTTGCAGTCGCCTTTTCGCGGCGGAAGCTTCCTCCGCTGCCTACTCTCCAAAACGTGCGGCATCGCTTTTTAGTATGTGTCTTCTTTTTTGTCCCAATAGTGCTCGAAACGTCCGATTAGAAATCTCGCATCGGGAAAGAAATTTCTCTTGTGGTGGCAGAATTTTCAATTCTCAATTTTCAATTTTCTATAACCCATAACCCATAACCTATAACCTTTTTTCTACCCACTTGGTCCGTGTCAACTCCGTGTCAACTCCGTGTCAGGTCCGTGTCACCTCCGAGTGGAGTCGGACTTAACACGGATCATACACGAACCAAACACGTGCTAACCACGGGTCAAGTCCCTACCATCGGCTCACCTTTTTCGAGTCCATTTTCAAGAGAGAATGGGCGGGTCGGAAGGGCTTTGGCGACTTTTCAACGGGGAAAGTTTGATAACTTTCGCAATTTTGACGGCGGGGTTGCGTTTTTTGTGGTAACTTTACGCTGGAAAAGAAGTGCCGCGATTTCGGCATAGTGGTTTTATTATCAACGGTATAAATACATATTAGGTATGATGAAGGACGATAAGAGTGCGCTCACCGAGGGGATGCAGCGGCTCTGCACGGTGGCCAACCGCATAGTGGCTGCGGAGGGGATGGTGAGCAGGATGGATCGCGATATGCTGCTCGAGGCGTTGCGTCGGCTCTACGATGTGGCCTACGAGATGGAGGTCTACTCGGTGGCGGTGCCCGAAGAGCCAGTGGTGGGGACGCTGTCGGACAAGACGATGATTTCCTCGACGATGATGGCCACGCAGGCGGCCATGGCGATGGTGGGGACGATGGCGGTGGAGAATGAGCCTGCGGAGGAGCAAGAGATAGAGGTGGAAGAGAGGGTCGGCTCGGAGTCGGAGCTTAGGAATGAAGAGGTTGGCTCAAAGGAATCGTTGCAGCGTGAGGCTGTCCCCACAGAAATGGCAGCCGAGGTGGTGAATATCGCCGTGGAGGAGGTCGCCCCAGTTCAGGCAGTTGCCCATGCAGAAGTGGAGGTGGTGGCCGCCCCAAAGGCGCCGATGGGGGCGCTGATTGTGGACGATACGATAGAGGTCTCTGCTGCCTCCGCACCAGTGGCAGCCAGCGGTGCAGAGGAGAGAAGGGCAGGGGAGGAGGTGGCCACCCCGCAGGCGATACCGCCGCTGATGGAAGAGGTAGAGGTGGAGAATACACTGCTTTTCGAGGATGAAGTGCCAGTGGCAGTACCAAAGGTGGAGGAAGTACCGAAGGCTGCTGCGGCGGTGGAGGAGCCGAGCCTGTTTGTGGACGGAGGTGTCGAAGTGCAGCCAAAGGTGGCAGCGGATGCCGATGAGCCGCAGGTGCAGCCGAAGCAGGCTTCGCTGCTCGACTACCTGCATCGTCCGTTGGGCGACCAGCCAGCGGTGCGCACCCTGGGCGATAGGTTGAGCGAGCGTGTAGCCTCGGGGGTGGATGCAGTGCGCCCCAAGGTGGACGACCTGCGCAATGTGATCAACATCAACGACAAGTTCAGCTTCATCAACGAATTGTTCAGTGCCGACATGCGGGCCTACAACGATTTCATCGTCTACCTCAACGGACTTCCCACGCGCGAGGTGGCGTTGGAGTATGTGGGCAAGGTGGCGCAGCGCTACGGTTGGGACGAGGCATCACCCACGGTGCGTACATTCCGCAAGATATTCGATATGAAGTTCTGACGTCAGGCTAACCAACAGGCAACGCTATGGGCAAGGCAATCCTATTCTCGGCTCCCTCGGGGTGTGGCAAGACCACCATCATCAGCCAGCTGATGCGCTATTTCGACTGTTTCGGATTCTCGATATCGGCCACTTCGCGTGCTCCGCGTGGCGATGAACGCGATGGCAAGGATTATTATTTTCTCAGCCCCGACGAGTTCCGCCGCCGGGCGGCGCGGGGCGACTTCTTGGAGTGGGAAGAGGTGTATGCTGGCACCTGTTATGGCACGCTCAAAAGCGAGGTGGACCGGATATGGGCCGAAGGCAAGGTGATAGTGTTCGATGTGGATGTCAACGGGGGCTGCAACATCAAGCGCTTCTTTGGTGCGGATGCGCTCTCGATATTTGTCAAGCCGCCCAGCCTCGAGGTGCTGGAGGAGCGGCTGCGTGGGCGCGGCACCGACAGCGAGGAGGCTATCGGCAGGCGGCTGGCTCGCAGCGCGGAGGAGCTGCTGCGGGCACCCGAGTTCGATGTAACGATAGTCAATGACGTGCTCTCGCGGGCGGTGGCCGAGGCACGGACGGTTATAGGAGCGTTTTTGGAGCGGTAGCGATGGGTATGGATATGGGACTGGATAAGATGGCGAGCGATGTATAGGCTATGGCAAATATTGAGGCGGGGCGACTACATCATCGTCTTTGTGCTGCTGGTGGTGGCGGCGGTGGTGATGATGACGCAGAGCACCTACTATCAGGGTTCGCGCATCGTGGTGTGGGCCAACGGAGTGGCTGGGGGCTGGTACCAAGGAGTCGGCAGCATTGGAGGCTATTTTGGCTTGAAGGCCGAAAACGACCGACTGGCCGCCGAGAATGCCGCCCTGAAAGCGAGGATGGAGGAATCGTATATCAGCTACACCGATAGTGTCTTCACTGTGGCCGACACTACCTATCGCCAGCGCTACACCTACCAAGAGGCGAGGGTCATCAAGAACTCGTGGACGCAGCAGAATAACTACCTCATGATTAACAAAGGCAGCCGCCACGGAGTGGAGCCCGACATGGCCATCATCTCGCCCAGCGGGATAGTGGGGGTGGTGGTCGCGGTCAGCAGCAATTTCTCCACGGTGATGCCGGTGCTGCACAGCGACAGCCGCAACAGCGTCAAGGTGAAGCGGACGGGGGTGAGCGGGTCGCTGGTGTGGGATGGAAAGAACTACCAATATGCGCAGATTGAGGATATCACCACTGCCTATGCCATCAACGAGGGCGACACCATCGTGGCCTCGGGGCAGGCCAACGACTTCCCCGAAGGGGTGCTGGCGGGCTATGTGGTCAGTGCCGAGGCCGACCAAGGAAGCGGCTTCTACAGGGTAACCATCCGTCTGGCCACCGACTTCAACAAGCTCGACCACGTCTACGTGGTCAATAACCATTTCCACAACGAGCAGCAACAGCTGCTGGCAAAGACAGGAGGCAGCGAATGAACAATTTGGTATGGCGCAATATAGGGAGGCTGGCACTACTACTGGCGGTGCAGGTGCTGATTCTGAACCAAGTCTATCTGGGTGGCTACGTGATGCCGATGCTCTACGTGCTGTTTGTGCTGATGTTGCCCACGGGAATGAAGCGTATCCCCCTGCTGCTGACCGCCTTTGGCGTGGGGCTAACGATGGATGTGATGAACAATGCACTGGGCTTTCACTCGCTGGCCTGCACGGTGGTGGCTATGCTGCGTATCTGGTTTGCGGATAGGATACTGACGCGAGGCGAGCCGGTGGTTATCAACCGCCCGAGTATCTATAGCGTGACGCCGCAGCATTTCATCTTCTACCTGGTGCTGATGCTGGGTGCGTTCTACTTGGTGCTTTACGGGGTTGAGTTGTTTGGCTCTCGGGGGTTGTGGGGCGTGGTGTGGGCCTCGGTTTGCAGCACCGTGGCGACAGCCCTCTTGGCAGTACTCTATCAGTTGGTATTTCTCAAAAGGGAGACGACATGAGAGGCAAACTGGCGATAGGTATGTTGTGTGTCCTGCTGCTGGGCACTATGGGCAGCCGAGCGCAGCTGGCCCTCGGGCAGTGGACTGATTGTTTCGACTTCGAGTCGGTCGGACATGTGGCGGTGGCGGGTGAGACAGTCTATGCCGCAGGCGCCACTGGCATGTACGCCTTCCACAAGGCCGACCAGTCGGTGGAGGTCATGGGGAAAGCCTGGGGCATGAGCGACACACGTGTAGCCGCTATGGCCTACGACCCGCAGACGGCCTGCCTTGCGGTGGCCTACACCAATTCCAACATCGACCTGCTGCAAGGCGGCTTGGTCTACAACCTGCCCGACATCAAGCGTAGCACCCTCTCGGGCGATAAGTCGATCAACAGCATCAGTTTCCACGGTGGCTATGCCTACCTCTCGGCAAGCTTCGGCGTGGTGGTGGTGGACATCAAGCGGCACGAAATCAAAGAGACTTGGTATTTGGGTGCCGATGGTGGCAGTACCCCTGTCTACGATATAGCCTTCTCCTCGGATTCCATCTATGCCGCCACGGGCGAAGGACTGAAGGTGGTAGCCCTGGCCGAGCGCCATCCGGGCATCAGCAGTCGGTGGCGGGTGGAGAGTTCTTTGGCGGGCATCACTATCCCTCACGTGGTTCATTTCGGTGGCTCACTGGTGGCCGCAGGCTATAGTGCCTCGCCCGATAGTATGCAGCTGCTCATCCTTTCGCCCACGGGACGCGACAACCTGCCGATGGGAAATATCAGAGCCTTGCATGTGGGGGGCGATGTGCTCGCGGTCAGCACTAACCATGGGGTGTGGCGCTACGATAGCCATTTGGCTTTGAAAGACAGCCTAACGCTCTATGATGGCTGGGCTGACCTCCAGGCCTCCGATGCCGTGGAGGACGGCGAGGGATGCCTATGGGTGGCTCACCGATGGCTTGGTCTGGTGCGGCTTTGCCCTTGGGGTAACTCCACGTTTATCCCCAACGGACCAGCCACGGGCGAGAACGTCTACCGCCTGGTGCCAGCTGGGAAGCAGATGCTGCTCTGCCCAGGTGGGCATACCACTATCTACGCCAGCTCCTATATTGCCCCCAATTTAGGCATTGCTGATGGCTTGGAATGGAAGACCCTCCGCCTCGGCGAAAGTCTCCCCTCGGGTGGTAGCGACATCGTGGCTGCCTGCATCAACCCAGTGGATAGCAGCGAGATGCTGGCTGCACTTTGGGGGACAGGAGTGGCTTCAATCAGGGATGGACGTGTGGCCACGCTCTACGACGAGACCAACACCGGTGGTGTGCTGCACCGCTACGTAGTGGGCGACTTCGGAACCCTGCGCGTGGGTGCTATGACTTTTGCCCCCGATGGCACGCTTTGGGCAGTCAATTCCAGCAGCCCAGCGGCTCTCGTGGCACGCAAGCCCGATGGCAGTTGGAAGAGCTTCTCCACAGAATACATCGCACCTATGCTCGAAGTGGACAAGTTGCTGCGCGACAGCATCACGGGCTACCTGTGGTTTGCTGGTCGCAACAACGCCATCTATGTGCACGATGGCGTAAGTCGCATCGCCACAGTCAATCCAAACAATGGCAGCCGCCTGCAGACGCAGACGGTGAACGCCATAGTGCAGGACCGCGAAGGTAGCATCTGGGTGGGAACCGACCAGGGCATCAAGGTGGTCTACGATGGAGGGCGCGTCTTCGCGGGCGGAGGCATGGGCGAAGTGTCGCCCGTGGTCTGCAGCAATATCACCATCTCCGACCGAGGTATCTACGAATACTTGATGGCCTACGAGAACATCACAGCCATAGCCGTCGATGGTGCCAACCGCAAGTGGGTAGGAACCGCTTCGGGAGGTCTCTACCTCCTCTCCGCCGATGGCTTGACCCAGCTCCGCCACTTCACCGCAGCCGAAAGCCCTTTGCTCTCCGACAAAATCACCACACTTGCCATCCAACCCCACAGCGGATTGCTATATATTGGCACCGACCGTGGAGTGCAAATCTACCGCTCCGATGCCACCGAGGCAACTGGTGAACCCGAGGAAACCGTCTATGCCTTCCCCAATCCTGTGCGGCCAGGCTACGATGGTCCAGTGGCCATCAAAGGGCTGGCTCGCGATGCCTTGGTGCATATCACCGATGCGGCGGGTCATACCGTCTTCACCACCCAAGCCCTCGGCGGACAGGCTATATGGCGCCTTCGCACCGACGAGGGTGAGCGTGTGGCTGCCGGTGTCTACTACGTCTTTGCTGCCACCGCCGAAGCCTCGGGCAAGAGTGTAACTAAGATACTTGTCATTCGCTAATTCCCCCCATCGGCTATGCCCTCCACGCTTCTCACCACCCCTGGATTTGTGCTCCACACCACCCCCTATGGCGAAAGCTCTGTGGTGGCTCGTGTGTTCACCCGCAGGCTCGGTGTGAAGCCATATATCATCAAGGGGGTGCGCACGGCAAAAGGACGTGCGAAGCAGAACCTTCTGCAACCCCTCTCGTGCGTGGATATGACGGTCTACGACAATCCGCGTCGCGAGTTGGGCTTTGTCAAGGAACTCTCGCCACGCCAGCCGCTACCGATGCCTTCCCCCGAGGGAAACGCTTTGCGTATGTTTATGACCGAGGTGCTATACAAAGCGCTGCGCGAGGCCAACCCCCAGCCCGACCTGTGGGATTATGTGGCCCAGCAGGTGGCCGAAGCTGATGGCACAGCTCGTACGCAAGCCGACCAGCCGCTGCGATTCCTCCTCTCTGTGGCGGAATATATGGGCATTGCCCCAAGGGATAACTACGCACCCGCAAGACCCTACTTCGACTTGCAGGAGGGACACTTCCTCCCTGCGGCCACCGAGTCCACCCTCTCCCTCCCTCTCTCTGCCACCCTCCACCGCTACCTCGCCACCCCCTCCACGCAGCCTCCCTCCGAACTCCCTCCCCACAAATTAAGGCGCGACCTGATGGACTCCCTCCTGGCCTATCTTCAGCTCCACCTCTCGGGCTTCGGCCAGATGGCAAGCCCCGATATATTGCATACTTTATTGAAATGATGGCAGCTATGAATGCAGCAAAATCCCTCTTGGTGGCCCTGTTTGTTGGCTTCGCCTGTCCAGTGGCAGCGCAATCGGCCTACTGGGTATTCCTGACCGACAAAGAGGGCGTGGAATTCGACCCCTACGCCTACTTCGACCCTCACGCCGTCAGTCGCTACCAGCGCAGCGGTGCCGACCTCCACCACGAGAGCAACTATCCCCTCAAAGCGGCCTACGTCGCCTCTGTGGCCGAGCAGGCAACCGAGGTGGTGGGCGAAAGTCGTTGGCTCAACGCCATAGGTGTGGTGGCCACGGCCGACCAGGCCATTGCTATGGCCAACCTGCCCTGTGTGGCACGGGTGCAACCCATCGAGGGGTATGCTACGCTTGCCGCTGCCCCAGCTACCGCCGACATCATAGTAGACCTCGACACCCTTGCTTCCCTCACCGACCAGCTGCTCCGAATGGGTGGCACTTCCTTTCGCCAGCACGGCATCGACGGCTCGGGTGTGCGTATCGCAGTCTTCGATGGCGGGTTTCCCCTTGTGGACAAGCACGAGGCCTTCCGCCACCTGCGCGATGGCCATCGTATCATCGCCACTTGGAACTTCCCCAACTGCCGCGAGAACGTCTACGGCTGGAACAGCCACGGCACGATGACCCTCAGCTGCATCACGGGAATGGTTGGCGGCAAACAGCTTGGCTTGGCCACTGGCGCCGAGTTCCTCTTGGCACGCACCGAGGTGGAAACTGAGCCTTTCAAGGAGGAAATCTGGTGGCAGATGGCCGTAGAATGGGCAGACAAGCATGGTGCCGACATCATCTCCTCCTCGCTCGGCTACGGCAAGGAGCGGCACTACACCACCGACATGGACGGCACCAGCTACGTGGCCAAGGCAGCCAATATGGCTGCCCGTAAGGGTATCCTCGTATGCAACTCGGCTGGAAACGAAGCCACCTCCCGCCAATGGCGCACTATCGTTACCCCCTCCGATGCCGACAGTGCACTCTGCATTGGGGGCATTGAGCATAGCCTGACCAGCTACAACCACATCTACTTCTCCTCCTATGGTCCTTCGGCAGACGGAAGGCAGAAACCCAACGTCTGTGCCTTCGGCAATGCCCTGACGGCCGATACCAAGAGCACCAAGGCCACCCATCGCATCGATGGCACCAGCTTCTCCTGCCCGCTCGTGGCCGGATTTGCAGCTTGTGCTTGGCAGACACGACGCGAGGCCACCGTCATGGAGCTCTTCCACCTCATTGAGCAGAGTGCCGACCTCTACCCCTACGCCGACTATGCCTTCGGCTATGGTGTGCCGCAAGCCTCGTTCTTCACTGGGGAGGCTGCGCCTGCAGCGCCAACCTTCCGCCTTGTGCAGCACGAAGGGCGCATCAGCCTGCAGCCGCTGGGCATCTTCGGCCAAAAGGCTATCTTCTACAAGGAGAGTCGCCCCGACCGCAGCATCGTCCGCTACGGCAAGCGCAATATTAGCGTCATCGACTCCCTCTCCACCCTCGTCTTCACCATCGCCCCTGGCAACAGCCTCGTGGCCCACTTCGCTGGCTACACCGATAGTCTCGTCTCCACTTCGGTAGACTCCCTCTTCTCCTTCTGGTCCGAGGTCGCCAGCCGTGAAGGAGCACTCATTGGACGGGAAGAAGGCATTGACTACCACCACGTGGCCTCCGAGCAGCCCTCCAAGTGGGGAAGCAATGCCGAGTGGACTGCCGACTTCTACTTCCTCCTCGGGCTGCCCGCCAAGACTTCCCACAGCCAGCTCTCGATGCTTGCCTGGTCGCCTGCCGAGCGCATAGGGGTCAGGGTGATGCACGCCCTCGCCAAGCCCTACCGTATCGGCCTTGGCTTGGAATGGGGCACCGCTGCCTTCAACTACAAGGGGATGCTGACCAACACCCTGGAGCAGTCGCTCGCCCTGCCAGCCACTATCGATGCGATGCAGAAGGTGAGCCATCGCCGCGCACGCCTCGGCGAGGTCAGCCTCGAAGTCTTCCAGCGCGTCCGCTTCCTTCCCTATGGCATTATGGGCAAAGGTATCCACTGGGATCTTGGCTTCTACGCCTCCTACGGCTACACCAGCTACAGCCTCAAAGGCAAACCCGCCAACGGCATCCCCGCCAGCAAGACCACGCTCGAATACTCCAACCCCAGCCCCCTCGATGCCTATCGTTGGAACTACGGCATCACCACCCGCTTCTCCCGCGATGCCCTCGGCCTCTACGCACGCTACCGCATAGGCAGCCTTGCCGCGGCGAGCAGCACGCCGCAGGTGGAACTCCCCAACCTCGAAATCGGCCTGCAAATCCTCTTTTAGCCAACGATAGTCCAACATAAGCATCAACCCATTCAAACCCCCATCAGCCATGACCCTTGACGTATTCCAAGCCGACCTCCGCCTCGGCATCCCCGACCCCCTGCCCGCCCCCCAGCCCTACGACACGGCAGTGAACCACGCTCCGCGCCGCAAGGACATCCTATCGCCTGCCGAAAAGCGGCTGGCCATCCGCAACGCCTTGCGCTACTTCCACCCCAAGCACCACGCTGAGCTGGCACCCGAGTTCGCCGACGAGCTGCAGAAGTATGGCCGCATCTATATGTACCGCCTACGGCCTACTTACCCCATGCATGCCCACCCCATCAGCGACTATCCCGCCCGCTGCCGTCAGGCTGCCGCCATCATGCTCATGATACAAAACAACCTCGACCCCGCTGTGGCCCAGCACCCACACGAACTAATCACCTACGGCGGCAACGGTGCCGTCTTTCAGAACTGGGCACAGTACCGCCTCGCGATGCAGTACCTCTCCGAGATGACCGACGAGCAGACCCTCGTCATGTACAGCGGCCACCCCATGGGGCTCTACCCAAGCCACAAAGAAGCCCCGCGTGTGGTGGTTACCAATGGCATGATGATTCCCAACTACTCCCGCCCCGACGACTGGGAACGCTACAATGCCCTCGGCGTGACGCAGTACGGACAGATGACCGCCGGCAGCTATATGTACATCGGCCCGCAAGGCATCGTTCACGGCACCACCATCACCGTCCTCAATGCCGCCCGCAAACTCGGCGGCGGCACCGCTGGTAAACTCTTTGTTACCGCCGGACTTGGCGGCATGAGCGGAGCCCAGCCCAAGGCAGGCAACATTGCAGGCGTGGTCAGCATCACCGCCGAAATCAATCCCGCCGCCACGCAGAAGCGTTTCTCCCAGGGATGGGTGGATGAAGTGCACTCCGACCTCGATGAGCTATTCCAAGCCGTAGGCAAGGCACGCGAGGCCAAAATCGCCCGAAGTTTCGCCTACCAAGGCAATGTGGTAGACCTCTGGGAATACTGCGCTGACCACCATATCCAAGTCGACCTCGGCTCCGACCAGACTTCGCTCCACAACCCCTGGGCCGGCGGCTACTACCCCGTGGGGCTCAGCTTCGACGAGGCCAAACAGATGATGGCCGAGCAGCCCGACCTCTTCAAAGAGCGAGTGCAGGAAAGCCTCCGCCGACAAGTGGCAGCCATCAACCGCCTCACCGCCCAAGGCATGTACTTCTTCGACTATGGCAACGCCTTCCTCCTCGAAAGCAGCCGTGCTGGTGCCGACGTCTGGAACGCCGACCACTCGGCTTTCCGCTACCCCTCCTACGTGCAGGACATCATGGGGCCGATGTGCTTCGACTACGGCTTCGGCCCCTTCCGCTGGGTCTGCACCAGCGGCGCCCCTGCCGACCTCGACCGCACCGACCATATCGCCATCGAAGCACTGGAAGAGATAGCCTCCCACTCCCCCGCCGAAATCCAGCAGCAGATGCACGACAATATCCAGTGGATTCGCGGTGCCAAGGCAAACCACCTCGTGGTTGGCAGCCAGGCACGTATCCTCTATGCCGACTGCGAAGGGCGCACCACCATTGCCGCCCGCTTCAACGAGGCCATCCGCCGCGGCGAAATCTCGGCACCTATCGTCCTCGGACGCGACCACCACGACGTCAGCGGAACCGACTCGCCTTTCCGAGAGACCAGCAATATCTACGACGGCTCCAACCGCACCGCCGACATGGCCATCCAGAACGTCATCGGCGACTCCTTCCGCGGCGCCACGTGGGTCTCTATCCACAATGGTGGCGGCGTAGGCTGGGGCGAGGTCATCAACGGAGGCTTCGGCATGGTGCTCGATGGCAGTGAGGCTTGCGACCGCCGCCTGCGGCAGATGCTTCACTGGGACGTCAACAACGGTATTAGCCGCCGCTCCTGGGCACGCAACGAAGGGGCCATGTTTGCCATCCGCCGCGCCATGGAGCTTTGCCCCGACCTCAAGGTAACCCTCCCCAACCTCGTCAGCGACCAGCTGCTCGATGCCCTACCCCTCTGACCCCTTTTTCTACCCCCCGTCAGCCTACCTTTCCCCCCGTCCGATATCCGACAGATATTCAATCGTTCTTCAATAGTTCTTCAATGCGCTATTGAAGAACTATTGAAGAACTATTGAAGAACTGCCGAAGAAGTATCTTATAATGAGCAAGTTGCAGAAGCGGACAATTTAGGGCTGTGGAAAAGATGATAGGGTCTGGTGATTAGTTTGCGATATGTTCATTCCCAGTCTATTATAGCTTTCGTTGCACTTCCATAGGCGCTGTTTGATTGTCAGGTATGCCCTTCTGCTGTGGAGTGCAGCACAAGCCGTTTGAACACTGACTTGACGTGCAGATAGGCGAAAAATCACCACTATTGGTGATAGGTGTCATTTGCCGCAAGGTGCTATCTTTGCCCTGTCGTTTCAAATTCTGACAGATGAGAACAAAACACATTCTTTCAGTGCTTTCAGCCGCTTTGATGCTCTTGGTTTCGCCTTCTGCAGTGGCTCAAAATGCCGACACCGTTAGCTCCAAAGCCCCACGTCTGACCATCGGTGGCTACGGCGAGGCAGTCTACAGTCGCCACTTCTATAGCGACAACGTCTTCCGCTACAGCTATGCCAGCCGCTACAAAGATGCGCCCTCCTACGGACGCGTGGATTTGCCCCACGCCGTCATCATGCTGGGCTACGACTTCGGCCACGGCTGGAGCATGGGCACCGAGGTGGAGTTTGAGCACGGAGGCATCGAAGCCGCCGTCGAGATGGAGACTGAGGAGACGGGGGAGTTTGAACACGAGATTGAGCGTGGCGGCGAGGTGGCGCTCGAGCAATTCTGGGTGCAGAAAAGCTTCAACCCCTGGCTCAATATTCGTGCGGGCCACATCGTGGTGCCAGTCGGTATGACCAACAATGGGCATCTCCCCACGCAATTTTTCACCGTCTACCGTCCCGAGGGCGAGAACACCATTATGCCCTGCACCTGGCACGAGACGGGAGTGAGCCTCTGGGGCAAGGTTGGCCACTGGCGCTACGAGGCGCAGCTGCTCCCTGCCCTCAACAGCAACCTCTTCAACGATGCAGGATGGGTACACAACGGCTCGGCCTCGCCCTACGAGTTTCGCCCCGCCAACGGGCTGGCTGGTGCTGCACGGTTGGATTGGACTGGCATCAAAGGGCTGCGCTTGAGCCTTAGCGGCTACGTCGGGCGATGCTTCAACAACGACATCCGCACCACCATCTACCCCGCGACCTCGCGCTACTATGGCGCGACAGGCATAGTGGCCATCGGGGCATTCGACTTCGCCTACAAGAGCAAGGCATTCATCGCGAGGGGCAACTTCGACTACGGCAGCCTCGGCGATGCTGGGCTTATCTCCACGCTCAACAAGAACCAGACCACCATGAACGGCAATCCCTACCCCCACACCACGGTGGGCGAGCATGCGTGGGATGCCTCGTGCGAGGCGGGTGTGAACCTCCTGGGGTGGTCGCACAGCAGTCGCAAACTTTGGCTCTTCGGTCGCTACGACCACTACGACAGCTTCATTCCTGCCAGCGGCTTTATGGACGTAGCTTGGGCAGAGAAGCAGATACTAACAGCTGGCCTCAACTACTACCCCATACCCGAGGTGGCCGTCAAGGCGGAATACAGCCTGCGCGGTGTGGGCAAGCCTGGAACCTACAACAATGAGCCATATATAGCTCTCGGCGTTACCTGGGCGGGATA
The DNA here is from genome assembly GCA_017455205.1 of Bacteroidales bacterium. GTDB lineage: Bacteria > Bacteroidota > Bacteroidia > Bacteroidales > P3 > Colimorpha. The sequence continues at coordinate 49,334 of JAFTBM010000045.1, read as the reverse complement.
CTTCAAGCATTGAACACAAACAAAAAACCAATCAACATTATCACTATTATGAAACACTCATTCAGCAAAACCATCGCGGTGGCATTAGCATCGGCCACCTTGGTGTTCGCTTCCTGCGGGAAAGACGACGACACTGCAGCAACCACCAATGCTGGCAACGCGGTCAGTGTAGCCGATGCACAAGCTGCCGCCATTGCAGCCCAGTTTGTAGACCACACCGTGGCTCCCACCTACATGGCCCTCGCCGCCAAGGCCGAGCAATTGGCCAGCGAACTGGCAGCGCTCAAGGCCAACCCCGACCAAAACGGCTTCAACCAAGCGTGCAGCACCTTCCTCGCTGCCCGAGAGCAGTGGGAGAAAAGCGAGGCTTTCCTCTTCGGTGCTGCTGGCGACTTCGGTGTAGACCCCCACATCGACTCGTGGCCACTTGACGAAACTGCCTTCGCCAACTTGATGGCATCGCCCAACATGCTTGCTTCACTCAATGCCGACGATGGCGATGTGGTGGCTGGCGAACAATTGGGGCAAGCCCTGCTTGGATTCCACGGCATCGAGTATATCCTCTTCGCAGGCGGTCAGCCCAAGAATGTCTCGGACATCACCGCCGACCAGTGGATCTACGTGGTGGCCGTCGCTGGAGACCTGCGCAACCGCTGCTACCAGCTCGAAGTGGGTTGGCTTGGAGACGATGCCCCTGCCGCACACATTGCCAAACTCGACGATATTGAGCTCCAATACACCGTTGCCAGCAGCGCTGTTAGCTATGGCGAGAATATGAAGAACGCTGGTAACGCCGGTTCTACCTATCGTACCAAGCTGGCTGCCGTGATGGCTATCGTGCAGGGAAGCATCGACATTGCCGACGAGGTGGGCACCTCCAAAATCAATGCTGCCTATAGCGGCGATGATGTAACCTATATCGAGAGTCCCTACAGTTACATGTCCTACGCCGACTTCATCAACAACATCAAGAGTATCGAGAATGTCTACTACGGTGGTGTGGAAGGTCAGCGCGACAACAGCAAGTCGCTTCACAGCCTGCTCGGCAGTGCAAATGCCGCGCTCGATGCCAAGGTAGAGGCTGCAATCAGCAATGCCATTGCCAAGATCGAGGCCGCCAAGGCCGTCGGTCCCTTTGCTCTCAACTACACCAATGCCGCCAATGGTGTGGCCGTGGAAGCCTGTGCCGCTTTGAGCGATGCATTGAGCGAAATCAACGAAGCTTTGCGTACACTCTAAAACAAAAGACAATATCATGAACCGACAAGTAATCATCGCAGGGATAGCCCTGTTGGCAGGTGGCCTCTTTGCCTCCTGCAAGGACGATGAGCCCGAGCAAAGCAGTGCAGTGCAGCCAGCCCCCGGCATCAGCGAGGAGACCTACGCTGGCGGCCTGCTGGGTACCACTTTCAACCAGTCGGCCTCGGCCTACGAGGATCCTACCCCCGCCACCGAGCAGGCTGGTATGGTCAATGCCTTCAAGTATGGTGAGTTCTTCTTCGAACACACCATCACCCAGAACAACCCGCCGTTCAACGGCCTTGGTCCCCTCTATGTCCGTTCTTCGTGCGAAAGCTGCCACCCCGGCTATGGTCACGGCCGCCGCATGAACCGCTATCGCGCCGACGACTGGGGCAACGGCTACCTCCTCGTCGTCTACAACAAGACTACCAACGCCTATGAGGCATCGGTGGCTGGTATGCCGCAGACCAAGGCCGTCGAGCCCTTCAAGCCCTCCATCGACGAGAGCATGATCGACATCCAGTGGCTTCCCTACACCGACGAGTGGGGCAACGCCTTCCCCGACGGTGAGACCTACGACCTCATCTACCCCGAAGTGAACATCCCCGAAGCCGCCTTCTACGCCCCCCTCACCACCGACTATGCCAACCTCGGCTTCCGCCTGGAGACCACCATCGGTATCTACGGCACTGGCCTGCTCGACGCCATCGACGACGACTCGCTCAAAGCCCAATACATGAAGGAAGAACAGGACGGCTACCTCCAACTCAACCCCGCCATCTGGGCTGGTGGCAACTGGGCCTCCCTCTATGGCAACACCAACCATCCCAAACGCTTCACCTACGCCCTCAGCCGAGGCCCTCTGCAGGATGCAGCCGGTGCCAACGCCATCTGGAACATCACCAACGTTACCCGCAGCGATCGCCGCAAGCACTACCTCAGCCTCACTCCCTCCATCTATGCAACCAAGGCCTCGCAGGATCCCGACGTGCAAGCCAAGTTCTACGACCTCTTCCCACAGTGGCGCGTCAGTGGCAATGTGGAACAGGACATCTACAACTACCTCACCTGCGACACCCTCCCCATCGAGATGAGCGATAAGGACTACATCAACTTCATGGTGTGGCACCGCGGCCTCGCCGTACCTGCCGCACGCAATATGAACGATGCAACCGTCCAGCGGGGCAAAAAGCTCTTCTCCGACCTCGGCTGTGCCTACTGCCACCGCCCCAGTTGGCAGACGGGCGAAGACCGCTTCACCGACCCCAACGAATTCTTTGCCGATGCTGATAACCGTCTGCCACGCTACCCGCACCAGAAAATCTGGCCCTATTCCGACATGGTGCAACACCGCCTCTTCATGGTCAACGACATCCGGACCGGCTGGTGCCGCACCACCCCGCTTTGGGGCAGAGGCTTAGCTCCCATCTGCTCTGGCCATAACGACCGCCTCCACGACTGCCGCGCACGCAACGTCATCGAGGCCATTATGTGGCACGGCTCGCAGCAGAGCGACGCCCGCCGCACCGTCGAAGCCTTCCGTCAACTCCCGAAGGCCGACCGCGATGCCGTGGTGAAATTCATTGAGGCCATTTAAGGGTTATAGGTTACAGATTATAAGTGATAAAGGGGTTGCTTCAAGACTTTTGAGGCATCCCCTTTTTTTGCCTTCATCCCCTTTCGAGTAAAGTAGAGAAAAATTTGGCTACGTTGGAAAACCAAATCGTATCTCTGCATGCATAAATAGTGCCTATCCGTGCAGTAGGATAAAGAGACTGGTGGATAAGATAAGAATATCCAGTAATGTGGCTTACCAGCGGTCAGCAACACCGTCACCACCCATTAGGGGTGCGAGAGGTGGTGAGCCTAATTGTAGGCATGCATTCCGCCAAGTAGCAAATTGACACCGAAGTAGGTGATCACCACACTCAAGAAGGCCAGTGTGCAGTAGAGGTAGAATGTTCGGGGGCGGTGCAGGAGCGTGGGGTGCAGCGGCAGGGCGTAGACGATGAGGGTGATGAGTGCCCAGACCTCCTTGGGATCCCACGACCAGTAGTTGCCCCACGAGATGTTGGCCCACACGGCACCAATGATGATGCCGAGGGCGAGTAGGAAGACCGCAGGGTAGAGCAGCAGCGTGGTGGTACGCCGATAGTCTTCGCCTCCCACGATGAGGCCAGCCACGCCGCACATCATGACGAAGAAGAGCAGTGCATAGGCGCACATGATGACGGCCACGTGGAGCGTCAGCAGCGGTGAGTTGAGGACAGGCATGAGGTTGGTGATAGGGGGATTGGCACCGCTAATCATGGCCACCAGTTGGCAGAATCCAATGGTGAGCATGGCTGCAGAAACCGAGAATTGAGAATTGGAGATTGAGGTTTTTCTGCAATGACAAGAGAATGCGAGAGCCACGAGGCCGATGACGATAGACATAAGGTTCATCGAGTCGAATCCGCCAGCCATAGGGGCGTGCCCGCCAGCTATCCAGCGGAAGATGAAGATGAGCAGGAGGTAGGCGGTCAGGAGCGATAGGTAGGCGGTGCAGGCGATACCCAGCCAGCGTGGCCAGAGGCTGGGGCGATGCCGCGCGAGGAGGCTGCAGGCGAAGGCCAGCAGGCCGAGGGTGATGCAGAGCATCGGCAGCCAGCGACCAGTGGTCAGCGAGTTGTAGAGCCGCTCGGAGTACTCGCGCGATGGTGTGGGGAGTGCAACGGCATGCTGCTGCTGGTAGGCACGTGTTTTCTCAAAAACGAGGTTTAACTGTATCCAATCAGCATTGACCACCAGTTCCTGCCAGTAGCCGATGCTGTGGCGGATGAAGAGGTACTCATCGTCGCCGATGGTGAGGGGGACATCATCGTTTTGCCCGTACCAGCCCAGTGTGCCTGTGCTGTCGGCAACGGGGAAGAGTTTGAGCAGCCGTCCGCTGGTGAGCATGCGTGCAAGGTTGTATTTTTCGGCGGCGGCACGGATGTTTTTGTCGGTCTGCGGCGAGAGGCTGGCGTGGTCGAGGAAGGCGAGGCTGGCAATGGAGGTGCGGCTATCCACATGGTGGGTAGAGCCTTCGAGCGTCCAGTCGCCGGCACCTTTGATTTTCACCATAGGTTCGGCGGCCCATTGGCTGTAGTAGAAGAGGAAGCCGCTGAGCACCTGCTCGGGGGTGAGACCTTGATAGGTGGCCTTGCCAGTGAGCTTGGTGGTGAAATCCTTGGCGAGGGTCTGCACTGGGCATACGCGCCCTTTGTAGAGCACATACATGCGCCCCATCTGGTCAGCTGCGTGGCGGGGTAGGGTTGGTGGGGCAGCTTGGACAGAGCTGGCGGCCAGTAGCAGCAGCAGTAGTGTGGCAGGTGCACGCAGCAGGGTGCGGAAGCGTCCGCGAGGGCTGACCATAAGCCCTATGAGGCCGAGGAGCAAGAGGGCATAGCCGATGTAGGTTACGGCAATGCCCCACGGGTCGCGGGCGATGCTGAGGGTGGAGCTGCCGTCGGTGTCGTAGTCCTCTTGGTAGAAGCGGTAGCCGCTGTGGCGGAGGATGTGGTTCATGGAGATGTCGTAGGACTGCCCTGCGATGCTGACACGGCTGTGGAAGTCCATCGGGGTGCGGGTGCCAGCGTAGGGTATCACCTCGAAGCTCTCAAGCGTGAGGCTGAAGGGGAGTGTGGCCTCACGGCCATCGGTGGTGAAGGTGGACGAGGGCTGGCCTGGCATAAGCTTGATGCTGCCGTGAACGCCAGTCCAGGTGGTCAGTCCGCCACCAAGCAGAATGAGGGGAATCGCTGCGTGGATGAGCAGCAGCGACGGGCGACGCCACATCTTGCCCTGCACGGCACTGGCAATGGTTGCCACAGCCAACACGGCCAGGAGCAGGCTGAACCACCAAGTGGAGTAGAGGTGTACTTCGGGGTTGAGCTTCTCAACGATGGTGGCTGCAGCCAGCACTGCCACAACAATCGCCACCAGTACCACACGCATTGTCTTTGCTTTACATTTCATAGATGCACTCGTTTTTCGATTTGCAAAGGTAGGAATATTCCAACAATCGGCCAATAGCCAAAAGTGGTGATTTTTATTGCTCTCTTCCTATTAGTAACTCTCCTACTTTGCCTGTCCTTCACCTCCCCAGTTTCCCTCGGGAAGTCAGTTCACCCACATACAGAAAGGAACACCACAGCCGAGGAATCTTCCATAACCTATAACCCATAACCCATAACCTTTTTTCCACCCACTTGGTCCGTGTCATCTCCGTGTCAACTCCGTGTCAGGTCCGTGTCACCTCCGACTTGATACGGACCTAACACGGACCAAACACGGACTATGCACGGACGAAACACGGGGGAAGTCCCTACCGACTTCACCTCCGCTTGCGAGGCACTTCGAACACCTTGCAGTTGCAATTCTTGGCGAAGATTTTCTGCAAAATATTTAGGATACTATTGGTGCATACCACAGCCAATGCAGTGGTTGAGACTTGCCGTTGGTGCGACCATTATGTTTGTCCGTCGCATCAGGATTGAGGATTATTGGAGGGGGCGGGCAGAGGGGTGAGTTGCAGGGAGCGGAGCTGGGAGGCAGCGGCGAGGAAGCGGTCGGTGAGCGAAAGGCGGATGGCGACGGGGAGGGTGCAAAGCTGGTCAGCGTAGGTGGGTTGTGTGGTGGGTTTTAGGCCGAGGTCGCGCAGCAGGCGCATGATGTCGTTCATGGATTCGTAGGGGAAAGTGAGGAGGTAGTGGCGGTCGATGGTGCGCTCGATGATTTGTGCTTGGGCGATAGCGTCGCGGGCAGCTTCTCGATAGGCTGCGGATAGGTGTGAAGTGCCGAGCAGGATACCCCCGAAGTAGCGCACGACCACGATGAGGGTGTCGGTGAGGTCGGCGGAGAGCAGTTGGCCGTGGATAGGGCGTCCGCCAGTGCCCGAGGGTTCACCATCGTCGACAGCACGGAAGGTATCGCCCAGAGGCCCGAGGCGGTAGGCGTAGCAGTGGTGGCGGGCGTCGAAGAACTGCTTGCGGAGCTGGTCGAGGTGCGATTTGACTTGGCTGGTGTCGGCCACGGGGTAGGCAAAGGCCAAGAAACGGGAGCCTTTTTCCTTGTAGATGCCTTCAGCGGGAGTGGCGAGGGTGCGGTAGGTGTCGGTAGTGGGCATTAATGGAATATAAGGGGTTGGACGAGGGAATCGCGGGGCAGGATGGGGGCAGGCAAGCCACCGCCGAGGAGCGTGGGGCTGCGGAGGATGCGCACCTCATCGTAGAGGCCGCTGGCGATGAAGGCATCGAGCAGCTGTCGGCCTCCTTCGACGATGACGCTTTGGATATTCCGCTGGCGAAGGGCTTGCAGGGTGTCGGCGATGGTGGGGGTGTGGAGGTGCAACCAGTGGGCGGGGAGGTCGGCAAGGCGACCGCGGCGGTCGAGGACGACGGGGAGCGGGGCGGGGCCGAGGAAGTGGCGCGGGGTGAGCTGCGGGCGGTCGGCGAGGTAGGTGGCACTTCCGATGAGGATGGCGGCTTCTTCGGTGCGCCAGCGGTGATTGAGGCGGTTTTGCGAGGGGGAGGAGAGCCAGTAGGGGGTGGGGGAGGCGGGGGCCATATAGCCATCGGCACTTTCAGCCCATTTGAGGATGACGTAGGGGCGCTGCCTCTCAATGAAAGTGAAGAAGCGGCGGTTGAGGGTGCGGCCTTCGGCCTCTAAAACATGGCGCGTGAGCGAGATGCCTGCGGCTTCGAGTTTGGCAAAGCCGCGTCCTGCGACCAGCGGGTTGGGGTCGTCGTTGCAGCAGACCACGCGGCGGATGCCGCGCTCGATGATGAGGTCGGCACAGGGGGGAGTGTGGCCATAGTGGGAGCAGGGTTCGAGGTTGACATAGAGGGTGTGGGGAGGTGGGGTGGCGGTGGGGTTGAGTCGGAGCAGGGCATTGCGCTCGGCATGGTTGTGGCCATACTCTTGGTGGAAGCCTTCGCTGAGAATATGGCCTCGGGCATCGGTAACTACGCAACCCACCAAGGGGTTGGGGCGGGTGCGACCGAGGCCGCTGGCGGCCAGACGCAGACAGCGGTGCATCAACTGGATGTCGGTGGAGGAGGGCTGCATATCGGAGTGCAAAGTTACGAATATTTGGGCAAACAGAGGGATAAAAAAGCGTAAAGCGAGGGTAGTTGGGGAGAAAAAGGAGTTGGATGTAGTCTGGATGAAGGGTCGGATGGTGCAGTCCTATTGTCTTTATTTATTGCATTTTTGAATGGTCGGATCAATTTGGATTGAGGTTTTTTGATGGATGTAGGATAAATTGTTGTATCTTTGCAAACCAATCCGAGTGAGACGGATTGCAAAAATCGGCAACAAAATAACCATTTCAGAGAGATGAAGAATAAGTATTTCGACCTGATTGACCAGACGTTTGATTTCCCACAGGACGAGTTTCGCACCGAGGAAGGTGAACTATTCTTTCACGATATTCCGCTGATGGAAATCATCAAGCAATATGGTACACCACTGAAAATAACCTATTTGCCCAAAATCAGTTCGCAAATACAGCGTGCCAAGCGCCTGTTCAATGTGGCCATAGCCAAGACGGATTATCGCGGCAGCTATAACTACTGCTATTGTACCAAAAGTAGCCACTTTTCATTCGTACTCGAAGAAGCATTGAAGAACGACATAAACCTCGAGACCTCGTCGGCATTCGACATCAACTTGGTGCAGGAATTGCACGCACAGGGATTGATAGATAAAGAGAAAGTGATCGTCTGCAATGGATTCAAGAAGCAGCAATATATAGAGAACATAGTGGAGCTTTATCGTGAAGGATTTAGCAATGTGATACCAGTGCTGGACAATAAGAATGAATACTATACGCTCGACCAGTCGGTGGGTGAGAATGAGGGGCAGATGCAGCTGGGCATACGCATAGCGGCGGAGGAGGAACCCAAGTTCGACTTCTACACCTCGCGGCTTGGCATCCGCTACCACGACATTGTGTCGTTCTACGAAGAGCAGGTGAAGCCGAACCAGAAGTTCCGCTTTAAGATGCTCCACTTCTTCATCAACACCGGCATCAAGGACACCGCCTACTACTGGAATGAGCTGGCTAAGTGCGTCAATGTGTATTGCGACCTCAAGCGAGTGTGTCCAGAGCTGGATAGCTTCAATATCGGCGGTGGATTTCCCTGCAAAGTAAGCCTTGCGGCAGCCTACGACTATGAGTACATGGCCGAGGAAATATTGGCACAAATAAAGAATATCTGTGCACTGCGGGGCGTGGAAGAGCCGAATATCTACACCGAGTTCGGCAGCTTCACGGTGGGCGAGAGCGGAGCCACGCTCTACAGCATATTGGATCAGAAGCAGCAGAACGACCGTGAGCTGTGGTACATGATAGACTCCAGTTTTATCACCACCTTACCCGACACGTGGGGTATTAATCAGCGCTTCATCATGCTGCCGATCAACCACTGGGACTGCGAGTACCAGCGGGTGTTCCTCGGTGGATTGACCTGCGATAGCGAGGATTACTATAATGCTGATAGCCATGCTAATGCCATCTTTCTACCCAAGTTGCAGAAAGACGACCCGCTCTACATAGGCTTTTTCCACACAGGTGCTTACCAAGAGAGTATAGGAGGGTATGGTGGCATACAGCACTGCCTCATTCCAGCACCGAAACATGTGATCATCGACAAGGACGAGAATGGGGAATACACCACCAAGCTCTTCGCCAAGGAGCAGAGCTACAAGTCGATGCTCAAGATACTAGGCTATTGAAAGGCACTATCGGACGACGAGTGGTTGGGTTTCGTAGCCGCTTGTGGTTTTGACGTTGATGAAATAAAGCCCTCGCGGCAGGTTTGAGAGGTCGAGGATGCATCGTCCGTCGGCGGGTTGGTAGGTGGCGTAGAGGATGCCTCGTGAGTCGAAAAGGCGGACGGAGAGCATATCGTCGTGCTTGACGGTGCATTCCGTAGAGGCGGGGTTGGGGTAGCAGACAAAGGGTGTGGTGATGAGTTTGAAGTCGTCGTTAGTAGCGGTGAACTTGCTGAAATAGGGGCGGTAGCCTTGGGCGGAGACCGAGTAGTTGATGGCAGCGAGGTCGGCATCGGCGCTGACGGATAGGGAGGCTTCGCCGTTGCTGTCGGTGAAGGCGGCGGCAATCACGGTAAGGGAAGCGGTGTCAACCATCGCCACGTAGGCGAAGGGAGGGGCTTGGACGCGGATGGGGCGTGAGGAGGTGTCGGCTGCGAAGTAGATAGAGTCAGCCTTGCCGAGCCAAGGCATAAGCGAGGGGTCTCCCATGAGGTGGTAGATTTCCCAGTAGTAGGCACGCATGATGTATTTCGCCGAGGAAGAAAAGACTGACATGCAGCCCTTGAATATCATAGAGCCAGCGGTGTGGCACTGCTCGGAGAAAGCCTCGTTGTGGGTGTGGAAGAGGCCATCGTAGACACCTTGATTTTGGCGATTGTAGTTGGAGTTGATGCGTCCGTAGATGCCCTTGCGTACACCTACGCTCCAGTAAAGGTCTTCGTACCAGTAGGTGGAGTTGGTGGCACCGATGTAGGCTGCGGCACCGGCGTTGCTTCCCTTTCGGAGCAGGGCTTCGCCGAGGCAGGTGGGCTCGTCGAATTTGTTGGAAAGGCAGCAGTTGCCTATCATGAAGGAGGGCTTGTTGATGTTGGTCATGGCGTTGGCGTGGGTGACGGTGAAAGCGGGGAGTTGCCATTTGTTCCAGTCTCCGTGGGCGCTATAGTTTACCCAGCCAATACCACCATTGTAGAGGTCGCGTAGCTCCGCCGAGGTGGAGTAACTTTGGCTGCTTCCAGTAACGATGACTCCGTTGGGTGCAAAAGCAGTGTCGTTTTTATAGTAGTAGACGTGTTGGTAGCCGTTGTTGCTATTGATATAGAAGTGAGTGGCATAGTCCATAGTGGGGTCGGCATAGGTGTAGGCATTGTCGCCTTCACTATAGTGGTCGACGCCTGCAATGAGGACAGCGTTTTCGAGGTAGGAGTCGTCGGGGAAGGAGTAGTTTTCGTAGAAGATAGTTTTGCGGATGATGTTGGAGAGCTGGTTGGTGTCGGTGGCAGAGAAGCGTCCGTAGTAGCAGTCGGGGAGTATATCGTTGTCAGTCCAAGTGGAGAAGTAGAGGTCGGTGATATGATTGTTGTAGTCCTCATCGTTGAGCTTGCTCTGGAAGGCGGGAATTTGGTTGTGGTCGCCCACGATAAGGAGATAGGTCGGTGCGGGGTTGGAGGTGGTGGCCGAGGAGTATAGCCCTTTGAGGTAGGAGGCTACAGCATCGGGCGAGTTGAGGTTTGATGTGGAGGTGAAGACAAGGTCTACGATGAAGCCTTGTTTGCGTTTCCACTCCGCAAAGCGAGTTAGTGCACGGCAGCGGAGTGAGTTGTGAGCTACAATCACCATACGGAGAGGGGCGGTGGTGCGGACTGATTTGATGGGGGTGAACTTGGAGGGGATGAGGCGGTTGAGGCTTTTGATGCCAAAGGCTGGGGTGTGGTAGCGGCGGTAGTGGTCGAGGGTGGCGAGGCTGTCGGGGGAATGGTAGTTGATTGTAATGTCGGCACTGCGGCAGAGGATGTAATCGCCCGAGGTTGGATTGATTTGCAAGGGGGCGAAGGTGAGTTGTGCCAGGCGACGGTCGCGTGCGATGCCAATGATTTCTATTGAGGCAGTAGGGACGCCGATGAAGGTGTCGGCAGAATAGGCAGCCTCATCAATAGTGAATGGTGAAGGACCTCGCTGGCGTTTCGATGGTGAGGGTTGCAGTGGAAGCCAGCGCAAGCCGGTGGGGGAGGGGAGAGTGTCGTAGCGGGCATTGGAGATTTCCACGGTGATGCTATCGCAGAAAGGGATGGTGAGCAGGTCGGTGCGGAGGGGGAGAGCTGGTGAGCCGATGGCACCTCCGAGGTGGAAATCCTCCATGTCGGCGTAGCTATAGGTGTTGCCCGCAATGGTGAGGCTATCGATCTCCGCGGGGGGCAGGTCATAGTGGAGCTTCAAATGGGAGAAATGGTCGGAAGTGATGGTCTGCCCATGCAGCAGGGGTAGGGAAAGAATGGCGATGAGGATAAAGGCTATCTTTTTCATATTCATAAGTTTGTGCTTATGCGGAACAAAGATTCAATTGCGGCGTTGGGGGCGGTGATGGTAAGCGGCTCGTGGCTGACGGGATGGAGGAAGCTGACGCTGCGGGCGTGGAGCGAGATGCTGCCGTAGGGATTGCTGCGAGGAAATCCGTATTTGAGGTCGCCACGAATGGGACATCCAATATGTGCAAGCTGACATCGAATCTGGTGGTGGCGACCTGTGTGGAGGTGAACTTCAAGCAGGTGGTAGCCACCCTCGCTGACAGCAATCTCTTCATAGTCAAGCAGGGATAGTTTGGCACCTTGATGGCTCTCGCTCACCACTCGGCTCAAGTTCTTCTGCTCATTTTTGATAAGGTAGTCCCGCAGCGTGGCCTTGACTTGGGGAGGTTGGTTTTTCACCACTGCCCAATAGCATTTTTCAAAAGTCCGCTGCTGCACCATTTGCGTCAGTCGGCTCAAGGCCTTGGAGGTCTTGGCCATCACGACTACGCCACTTACAGGTCGGTCGATGCGGTGTACCACGCCGCAGAAGACATTGCCTGGCTTGGCGTCCCGCTGCTTGATATAGGCTTTGACTAACTCGGAAAGGGGCAGGTCGCCAGTCTTGTCGCCCTGCACAATCTGCCCTGGCTGCTTGTTGAGAGCCAGCAGGTGGTTGTCTTCGTATAGAATCTGGTCAGCAATCATTTGGGGCTGCTATCTCGGCTATTGGGCTGATGCCGTTTTTCACTTTGTCTTGCAGTTGGACATTGATAGGGAAGTTGAGTGGTAGGAAGAGGTCGACGCGCGAGCCGAACTTGATGAATCCCATCTCCTGGTTTTGTTTCACATGCTCACCCTCCTTGGCGTAGCACACAATTCGGCGTGCCATAACGCCAGCCACCTGCCGTATCATGATTTTACTTCCGTTCCCAAGCCTCATTCCCACCTCGGTGCGCTCATTGAGGTCGCTGCTCTTAGGGTAGGAAGCCACGAAATAGTTGCCTCGGCGGAACTTAACATATTCCACCACTCCGCTACAGGGATAGCGGTTCACGTGCACATCGGTGCCACTCATGAAAATGCTCACCTGCATGCAATCAGTTTTGAGGTATTCTTTCTCATAGACTTGTTCGATGGCCACAATGGTGCCATCGGCAGGCGAGATGAGCTCACTGCCGCTCTCGGTGAATATCCGTCGGGGAATGCGGAAGAATGCTATAATGGCGAGGTCGAAAAGCAGTAGTCCGACCAAGAAAATATAGTGGAATGCCGTCCAGTGGTGGGTCAGTAGCAATATGGCCACATATACCAGTAGGCTTACGCCCAATGTCAGCAGGATGATACTTCTGCCCTCTTTGTGAATCTTCATATTCAGCGATATAAATATTTTAGCAGCCAATCGTCGGCGGGAAATGTAAATGCAAGGCTTTTGGGTAACCCAGCCAAGGTTGATAACCAATGGAGACCCTCCACATTAAATTCGGGAAGGGCGTAGGCAGTGGAAAGGGAACTATCGTGCCAAGGGTGCTGGTCTATACGGGTGCATGCACCCTGGCGGAGCGAATGCAAGAGGCTGGAGGCAGTAGAGGATGCCGGTAGGGACTTGAGGCGTGTTTGGTCCGTGTTTGGTCCGTGTTTGGTCCGTGTTTGGTCCGACTCCACACGGAGGTGACACGGAGGTGACACGGAGATGACACGGAGATGACACGGACCAAGTCCCTCCCACAACAAGCAAAAATCCTTCCCCATTACGAGATTTCTAATTAGAAGTTCAGGATACTATTGCTATACACTACCCAAACAAGCATGACGGGCGCGGCAAAGAGCAAGCTATCGAAGCGGTCGAGGAAACCGCCATGGCCTGGCATAATGTTGCCACTGTCTTTCACCCCCACAGAGCGTTTGAGCATGCTTTCGGCAAGGTCGCCTAGCGTGCTGGCCACGCAGATGACAAGGGCAATGATGCCCCACTCCAGCCAGCCTGACTCTGCGTACATCAGTGGACCGATGAAGATGGCCGTCAGCATGGCTACCAGCACACCGATGGCTGTCCCCTCCCACGTCTTGCCAGGGGAATGGCGCTGCCACATCTTGTGCTTGCCCAGTAGCGAGCCTCCCATATAGGCCCCATTGTCGTTCATCCACACAATGATGAGCAGCATCATTAGCAGGTTTGCGTTACTTGCAGCTACGAGGAGCATTGAACACATGGGCATCCCTATGTAGAGTGGGGGCAGAAGGCTGTAGGCAGCGTCGCGGAAAGGCTGGTCGCTGTGTTTCCATAGTTGCAGCGCTATGGAGAGTGGAGCACCTATGAGAAGGGTAAGAGCAGTCAAGATAAGCCATAATTCAGAGAGAGCAGTTCCATTTCCGATAATAAATAGGAGCATTGTTGTCAGCAGTATGACGCCCAAGTAGCCTATCCAACGCGATGGAGCAGCCCCTTGTTGCCCCACCATCCTATAGAACTCAAAGGTGCAGCCGCAGCCGACAAAGAGCAGGAACAAGGTAAGTATGGCGACTCCCAAGTTATCGTTTCCAAGCAGTTTACCACTGTAGATGCAGCCTACGAATAGGATGACGTAGACCACTGCGCTAATGGTGCGTTTCCAAAAGTTGCTCATGCTTCCTCGCTATTGCTGGTGGATACTTCTGTTTGTGCCACAGGCTCTTCCGCATCGGCAGGCGTGTCCCACGGACGTGGCCCGTAGATGCGTTCCAAGTCTTCGCGGAAGAGAACCTCTTTCTCGTAGAGCTGCGAAGCCAATTGGTCAAGCTGCTCACGATGGCTCAATAGCAATTCCTTGGCCTTGGCATAGGCTTCTTCCACCATTCGGCGCACTTCGCGGTCGATAGTCTCGGCTGTCTTTTCGCTGAAGGGTTTGGAGAAGGCATATTCGCTCTGCCCAGTGCTGTCGTAGAAGCTGATGTTGCCGATTTCAGGACTCATACCATAGTAGGTTACCAGCGCTTGAGCCATCTTGGTGGCACGCTCGATGTCGTTGAGTGCACCAGTGCTTATCTTTCCGTAGACTATCTCTTCGCTTGCTCGCCCTGCCATGAGGCTCACCATCTCATCAAACATTTGCTCATAGGTGGTGATTTGTCGCTCCTCGGGCAGATACCACGCTGCACCAAGAGCCTTACCGCGAGGCACAATGGTTACTTTCACCAGCGGATTGGCCCACTGCAGCAGCCAACTGACCGAGGCATGGCCGCTCTCGTGGTAGGCGATAGTATGCTTCTCCTGGTCGGTCAGCACCTTGGTGCGCTTCTCCAAGCCACCCACTATGCGGTCTACGGCATCAAGGAAGTCCTGCTTCTCAATCTGCTTTTTGTTCTTGCGGGCTGCACATAGAGCGGCTTCGTTGCACACGTTGGCGATGTCGGCGCCGCTGAAGCCTGGGGTCTGCTTGGCGAGGAACTCTTTGTCCACATACCCTTCGCTTTCAGGATTGCTGTTAATCTTCAGGTTCTTCATGTGGACAGCGAAGATGGCCTTGCGCTCCTCGAGGTCGGGCAGTTCTACATATATTTGGCGGTCAAATCGCCCAGCCCGCATCAGCGCCTTGTCGAGTACATCGGCGCGATTGGTAGCCGCCAGCACAATCACGTTGGTGGTGCTCGAAAAGCCATCCATTTCGGTCAGCAACTGGTTGAGGGTGTTCTCGCGTTCATCGTTGCCACCAGCAAATCCTCCGCGGCCTCGAGCTCGCCCCACGGCATCTATTTCGTCAATAAACACGATGCAGGGCGATTTCTTCTTGGCCTCTTCGAACAATCCGCGCACCCGTGATGCCCCCACACCTACAAACATCTCCACAAAGTCGCTCCCACTCATCGAGAAGAACGGCACCCCTGCCTCGCCTGCCACGGCTTTGGCCAACAGCGTCTTGCCTGTCCCCGGAGGACCTACCAAAAGTACCCCCTTGGGTATCTTGCCACCCAGGTCGGTGTAGTGCTTCGGGTTCTTCAGGAAGTCCACCACCTCCATCACCTCCTCTTTAGCTCCAGCCAGACCCGCAACGTCCTTGAATGTGATATTGTTCTGCTTGGTGGCGTCATATTGCTTCACTGTGGATTTCCCCATGCCGAACAACCCTCCGAATCCACCTCCTTCACCTCCCATCTGCCGTCGACTCCAAGCACTCATCAGCCAGAAGAAGAGGAAGAATATCAGCAGGGGGCCGAACCACACCAGTATCTCGCGCAGTGCGTTGCTTCGCGTCTCAATCTTGTAGCTGATATGTTCGCCAGTCTTGGCCTCTACGACGGATAATTCGCGGTCGAAGTGGTCGAAAGACCCTATGTTGTAGGTGTAGAACCCTATCGGCCTCGGGCCGCCACCGAGCGTAGGCTTGCCAAGAATGTCGGCATAGGCGGCAGTGTCGCTCAAGGCAGCTTTGCGACGGATGCGTACTTCGGCCACCTCTTGGTTTATCACTGTGATAGTCTCATAGTCGTGCCGCTCAAGGATGCCTTGCAGGCGTTCCCAGTTGATGGCTTGTTTCTGTGGAGTTCCACCTCCCCCAAACAAGGCATAGGCAATACCTATCATAAGGATGCCGTAGATGATGTATAGCAACTTCGATCCTTTAGGCCTTTCGTTGCGGCTGCCATTGTTTGCCGACTTGCGTTCTGGTTGTTCTGCCATATCGGTTGTCTATTCTTTTGCTATTTGACTTCTGACGCTCACCTCCTCGCCATCGCTCCAAAGCTCGTCGAGCCTGTAGAATTCTCGCTTCCCTTTTAGGAAGATATGAACCACCACGTCGAAATAATCCATCAGTATCCATTCTGCATTCTGGTAGCCTTCCACTTTGTGCGGCCCCATTCCTGTGGCCTTTTTCACTGCCTCGTGAACCGCATCGCTCAATGCCGATACGTGCGACGGCACGTTGCCGGTGGCCATTACAAAATATTCAGCTGGTGCTCCCTGCACCTTGCGGAGGTCAAGTATGCGCACATCGGTGGCTTTCTTTTCATCCATCACCTGTGCAGCCAATCGTGCCAGCACCTCGGCCTCTTTCTCCTTGTTTGTCATCTTTCTACTATATTCGCTTTCAATATTCTATCTCCGTCCATTTCCTCCATCTCCACCCTCACATACCGCTCTGGCAACAATCCCTCTACTTTCTCTGTCCACTCTGTGAAGCAGTAGCATCCGCTGTAGAAGTATTCTTCGTAGCCTATATCGTAGGCCTCGGCCTCGCTCTTCAGTCGGTAGAAGTCGAAGTGGTAGACTGGTGCCCCATCTCCCGCACGGTATTCATTCACAATGGCGAACGTCGGGCTACTCACCGTCTCTTCCACCCCCAACGTTGCACACAATGCCTTGATGAGCGTGGTCTTGCCTACCCCCATCTTGCCGAAGAAGGCGAAAAAGCGGTCGGCTTCATATTCTTCTATCAATTTCTGTGCCACTTCTGGCAACTCGCTCTCGCTATGGATAATCCTCTCCATACCTTTATCTCAACCTATCTGCTGCCCTCACTTTTGCCTCATCCCTGCGGATGCCGCGATAGGCCAAGACAAGCAGCACCACCGAGACTATTGGTGCAATGGCTCCCACGCCCCACTCCACCTCTAAATCAGTGGCTCGCATCACCTCCGCCACTTTCTCCCCATAAGCATCCACTGCCCATATAAACACTACGAACACATAGGCTACACTGCACAAAAATGCTACCATCACCACCCTCATCTGCCGCACCCTGTTGCTGTAAAGGAATAATCCCACCAGCGCCAGCACTCCCGTCAGCAATGCCAGCACCACCAGCGGCCAAATGGCAATTCCTCCCAACTTCGGGTTGTACTTCACCACCTGCTCCCCCATGCCCAACTGGCTTAAGGTGTCTTCTTCCGACTGCCCCACAAGCTCAAGGCTCGCCTCCACTTTCTGTCCCGTTGTGGGCAGGGTCATTGCGTACTTGGCTGTGGGAAACATGAAGCATAGTGCCATGCCACACACGGCCAGCACCAACCAAAAACTTTGCACTCTTTGTATCATCTCTTTCCTGTTTTAACTACATTTCCAGACTCTTCGCCTTGCGGCCTTTGCTCACCACCGTGGCATCCTTCACATACATGAACCCAGGGTTGCCCCTCATCATGGTCTCAATCGCCGTGGCATCGGCAAAGTAGTAGTCAAGCCCACCAAGCTCGTGGGCATAGAGCCATGCCTGTACCTCCTCGGGCAAAGCCGACGTGAGCAGCACTATCCGAGCCCCTTCTTCATTGGCCAAGTCTATTGCCCGTTTGATCTCCTCCACGTTTTCGTTATCCACATCCTCCAAGTGGTGAATCGTTACAATCACCAATCCCTCCTCAGCCACCAGCAGTTCGGCGGCGAAATCATCTCCGTTGAGGTCTATCATGGAGAACCCAGGAGCCGCAATCTCCCTCGGATCCACCACGCGGCTGCTCTCCCACTCCCATTGTGCTGCCCAGGCGCTGTCGGCCATCTTTTCCATCAGCAGTGCCGATGCAAATTCCTCGCGCTCGCCTGTCTGCACATTGCGGTAGGTAACATAGCTCTTCATTCCCTCCTGATTGTCGAGGTCCATCATCTGGTTGCCCACCTTCCAGGGGCGGAAGTCAATCACGGGCTCATGCCGAATATTGTAGATGCCAAACACCAGCATAGCAGCCACCGCCGCCATCAGCACCAGCCCATCGCGTTCAAACCGCCGCTTGCGGTGCAAATCCTTCGTCAGGAATATCCACACCGTTGGCACGTCCAACGCGATATTCTTCCAAAAAGTCTGCCAATTTGTCAGTTTTACAGCATCGCCGAAGCATCCGCAGTCCGTTACCTTGTTGGTCAAGGCATCCACCAGCGTGGTGATGGTGAAGAAGGCCATCATCAGCACCAGCCCCCAGGCCGACAGTCGGCGATAGGCATTGGTCAGCAGCAGTATCCCGATGGTGAACTCGGCGCATATCAGTACCACCGAGAGGAAACCCGCCAGCGGCAGTGCCCACTCGAAGGTCAGGCTCCCGATGCTCCACGCCGTCATATACTCCTGTATCTTGAACGCTGTGCCCATCGGGTCCACCCCCTTCACAAATCCCGAAAACACAAACACCAATCCCACCACCCACCGAGCCACCACATTCAACGTATAATTCATTTTCGTCTCCTTCATATTGTCTTTTGTTTGCAGTGTTGTCATTCAATTCTATCCTTCAATATAGGGCAGCAGCGGCCTTGTATAAGTGTCTTTCGGCTATCGCCCTACTGCCCGTATCGCAGCTTTCCTTTCATTCTATGCTTTTATCCTCCGTCTACCACCTATTTCTTCCACTCAATATGCCCATTCATATTAGATCTCTCAAACACCTCTAAAACTCCTGCACAGAACCGTTTTAACTCTTCATCACCCTCTGCTTTTGCCAACTCGTAGAGATTAACAAACAGCCTTTTCCCCGTGGTGGTCTGGCCGGTATTCTTCTTGATAAAGTTATGCTTTGCACAAAGTACCTGCCCGTTCTCTATCGTGGCTTTTCCGCCAAGATCTTTTGGCTTGATATGGTCTACATGCAGTTCAACCCCATCAGCGATACCTTTTCCACACACGGCACAGCGATAACCTCCCCTTTCGAGTATTATCCTTTTTTGTGCCTCGGTAAAATCCTCCATTTCTCGGTGAGCGACGTATTCAGGGTCGTATTTATACACACCCTTACCCACCTTAATCAAAAAGCCTTTTTGGGCTAATGTCCGTATCGCCCTATCAGGGTCGCGAAACACTCCCCCTGTGCGCTTGTGCCACTGCTCTACTACCCAATCCACCACCTCGGGGTGTTTTATTTCTTTTTGAGGATGAGCGATAAAATACTCTTTCACTAAATCTATCTGTGTCCCTTTCTGCCTCATATACATTTCTATAAAAGCATGCCTATCTCCATTTCTATTCGTCTTTGTGCCAATGCGAAATAGGTGGGGTCAATCTCTATCCCTACCGACTTTCGCCCTGTCTTTTGCGCCACAATAAGCGTAGTCCCACTTCCAGCAAA
Source organism: Bacteroidales bacterium (assembly GCA_017455205.1). GTDB lineage: Bacteria > Bacteroidota > Bacteroidia > Bacteroidales > P3 > Colimorpha. The sequence goes on along the minus strand of JAFTBM010000045.1, from coordinate 29,988 downwards.
CGGGTCTAACACCACATCGCCCACATAACTAAACATTTTTATGCAGCGGTAGGGCAAGTCCTTGGGAAACGGGGCAGGATGGCCTATACGTTTTTTACTTTCACCATTGAAACTCCACACTCCCTGTGTCCAATTCTTAAACTCTTCGGCTGTAATATCCGAGACCTTACTGCCACCCTCTTTCTTCCATTCCCCCTTGTATAGCACTACTATCAACTCAACCGGGGCAATCACTACCGGAGCAGATGCCGATTTCCAGCTTCCCCATGCCGTACGCCTTGATATATTGCCTTCGTTCCAAATAATCGTGCTTTTATATTTCCATCCCACCTCTTGTGCAATCTTTGTCAGGTCGGCACCGACCGCTCTGTTTCCCCCTTTGTTCTTGTCCAATGGAATGTTCAAGCAAAACCTCGCCTGTGGCCTGCTCCACGCAAAGCAATTTGCCATCCACCGACGCGAAAAAGCCAAGTAATCATCGTAACTCAATTCGTCGTCATTAGAGTTGTACTCAATCCCAACGTTGTATGGTGGAGATGTAACGATAATATCCGCCACCTCCCCTTTTATCAATGAAGCATCCAGCGTATCGGCATTCAGCAAGCTAATATCCTTATGCTCAAACCTCTTCATTAGCGGTCCGTTTCATTAATCAATAGTTTCCTCGGTCAGGCGGACGAGGCAGAAAAGAGAATAGTTCACTATGTCGCGGTAGCCGCCTTCGACGCCTTCGCTCACCTCGGTGCGACCGCCGTTGTCCTCGATCTGCTTGATGCGAAGCAGCTTCATCAGTATCAAGTCCACCATCGAGCTGACCCGCATTTCGCGCCAGGCTTCGCCGTAGTCGTGGTTCTTGGCATCCAACAGGTCGAGGGTCTGCTGCAACTGGCTGTCGTAGAGTTCCATCGCCCGCTCCAGCTCCAACTCCAACCCGTCGGCCTCGGTTAGGCTGGCCTGCACCAGTGCCATGACGGCATAATTGACCATGGCCACAAATTCGCCCCTGACGCCATCGCCCACGCGGTTCTCGCCGCTCTCCTCGATGCTGCGTATGCGGCTGGCTTTGATGAATATCTGGTCGGTCAGCGAGGGCAGCCGCAGCACGCGCCAAGCGGTGCCGTAGTCGCGCGTCTTGCGCTCAAAGAGCGTGCGGCATGCCGCTGCCTCGGCGGCTATCTCTTCGTGCGTATTGGGCTGAATGTTCTGCTTTTTATCCATAACATCACTCCTAACGCCATCGGTGTATTTTTATTGCACTTTAACCTAAAAAAGTCTCTTCGGCCACCCTTCCCTCGCGGGGAAAGAGTGGCCGAAGAGCTATGGTGTTTCGCTGCGTCAGCGGTCTTCCCTCACCACTCGGATGCCCACGTTGGCGTAGCCTTGCGTGCCATCGCGTGCGTCGTCGGAATACTCTGTGCGGCAGGCATCGCGGCTCGAATCCCAGCTGCCGCCTTTGACAATGTATTGCCCAGTGGCGTTCTGCGTCGAGGTCCACTCCCAGCAGTTGCCCCAGAAGTCGATGCCCCCGCAGGCACCTTTCGACTGCTCGTAGGCGTCCACCGCCGTCAGTCCGCGCTCCACGTGGTTGCTGTTCATCACGATGTCTTTGGGCATGTGTCCAGCGGCGTAGATCCACTCGTCCTCGGTGGGTAGGCGGTAGGTGTGGGAAGCATCCTGCGAGCCGAGCCATTGGCAGTAGGCTGCAGCCTCGGCGTAGGTCATGCCGACCGCGGGGTAGCGCTCCTGCCCTGCGGCGTAGGTGTGGGAAGCGTCGTAGGCGGCATATTCGGCGTTGGTCACTGGAGCGTAGCCGATGTAGGCGTTGTGTTCGGGCACGCCGCGTAGCACCACCCATGCGTCGGTCGAGTCCTCATCCTCGCGTGGGTCAATCAGGCGCAGGAATTGCTGTTCGAGGCGGATGTCGCGGTTGTCCACCATCTCGTCGACGATGGCCTGCATCTCGTCAATCAGGTATTGGTCGTGGGCCTCACGCTCCAGCTGGCGCAACTTGGCTTTCTTGCGGGCCACCACCTTGTCGTATTTCACGCCCATCTGCTCCAGCAGGGCCTGTCGGTTCTCGGCGGTGGGGTTGGCGCGGTAGCGCGCAAGCATGTCGCGTGTGGTGGCATCCAGCCCAGGTCGCTCTTCCTCCACCAGTGGGGCAGCGGGGTCGACAAACTCGAGGTCCTCCTCCACCAGGTCGGTGGGCGAGATGAAGGCATCGGAGCCGATGGTCTGGTGCACCCCGAAGTAGTGCGCCACAAGCCCGTCCTTGTAGATAGAAAGGCGGTAGCCGCCGTAGACGTCGCATGGGAAGGCGGTGACGTAGTAGTCTGTTCCCGAGGCAAAGGTTGCCCCTTCGGGGGCGGCAAAGTTGATAATTGACCGCTTGTCGGTAATCTCCTTTATCTGAGGCTGGTTGCCAACGGTGGCTACGGTGGCTGTGCCAGCGATGGCGTAGCCGTCCACGCTCTCCACCTCCACCAGCGTAACCCCCTCCATCTGGAAGCGGAGGCGGATGCCCCCCGTCAGCGGGCGACTGGCGTAGTCGGCCTCATGGCCGATGAGCTGACTGTCGGGCACGGTAACCGTTGTCTCTGCCGCTGCGGCTGCTGGTGCTGCGGTCGCATCCTCTTCGTCTTTGCAGCAGGCGCACAGGCAGCCAGCCAGCGATGCTGCCCACAGTAGGGCGATGGCAGCACTGCGAAAGGTGGGCTTGGGGTGTCTCATATCGGTGGGTTTTGATGGTTGTCGGGTGTGGCGCATCGTGTGCGACTTTTAAGTTAGTACACTATTTCCCCCGGAACTTGCATTTTTCGCATCGCTTTTTTCCCACTTTTCGACTGGGTCTTTTGCCTATTGTTTTTCAATCGTTTACCAATCGTTCTTCAATCGTTCTTCAATCGCCTATTGAAGAACTATTGAAGAACTATTGAAGAACTATTGGTTAAGATGCTGTGGGATAGAGGGTTATGTTTGTTTTGATTGTTATTGACTGGTTTTCAATTGGATAGGTGGGTTTTAGGAGGGGACTCTTAGGCTTGGGAGGAAAGTTTTCGGCAGTAGGCAATAAAGAGGCGGCGGGTGCGTTGTTGGAATGAAAAGCAAAGCGGAAAGGGATGGAAAGTTTCAGCATCGTGGTGCGAGGGCGGCTCGTGGAGTTCCACAGGCCGCTGGTGATGGGTATTCTCAACGTTACGGACGATTCGTTCTACGATGGTGGTCGGTTTCGGAGCGTGGAGGCTGCGGTGGCGCATGCGCGGCAGATGGCAGCCGAGGGGGCTGATGTGATCGACATAGGAGCCTCGTCGTCGCGCCCTGGGGCGAAGCTGCTGCCGCCCGACGTAGAGGCTGCGAGGCTAACCGAGGCAGTGAAGGCGGTGCGCGAGGCATTGCCCGAGGCTATCCTTTCGGTGGACACCTGCTTTGCAGCGCCGGCCCGGGCTGCCATTGAGGCGGGAGCCGACATAGTGAACGACATCGGAGGGGGCGACCTCGACGAGGGGATGTTTGCCACGGTGGCAGAGCTTCAGGTGCCCTATGTGCTGATGTGCGGAGGTCGGGAGCATGTGGAGGGGGGCAGTCGCAGCCAGGGGAGCGACCCGATAGAGCGTATGGTGCAATTCTTCTCCTCGCGGCTCGACAGGCTTTATCGGCTGGGGGTGAAGGACGTGTGGCTCGACCCCGGGTTTGGATTTGCGCAGACGGTGGACGAAAGCCACGCGATGTTTGCCCACCTGGGCGAACTGGCGGCACTTTTTCGCGAGCCACTGCTGGTGGGGGTGAGCCGCAAGCGGATGGTCTACCAGCTGCTGGGGTGCACGCCCGACGGAGCCTTGGCTGGCACGGTGGCACTGGGTGCCCTCGCCCTCGAGCGTGGGGCAAAGATTCTGAGAGTGCACGACGTGCGTGAGGCTGCCCAGACGATCAGGTTGCTGGAGGCAGGCAGGCCGAGGGGTAGTGCTGGTTAGGAGTTTGGACACAAAAAGGAGATAGCATGGAACTGATGACGATACTGGCTGTGGCGGGGATGCCGAGGGTGAGGGTGGTGGATGTGCTTGACGTGGTGATAGTGGCACTGCTGGTGTACTACATCTATCGGATGGTGCGGCGGTCAAACGTGATGGTGATCTTTTGGGCACTGATAGTGCTCTTGGTGGGGTGGCTGGTGGCGCGGGGGCTTGGAATGAGGCTGCTGGGAGCGCTGCTGGGAGCGGTGGCCAATGTGGGACTGATTGCACTGGTGGTGATTTTCCAGCCCGAGATACGCAAGTTCCTGCTCATTTTGGGTACCAAGACGCAGATTGACCAAAACCTATGGCAGCGGCTGCGGTTTTGGCACCGGCGGGCGCAGCGGAGCGAATCGGCAGGCTACGAAGCCTATGTGGGAGCGTGTATGCACATGTCGCAGACGCGCACTGGGGCGCTGATAGTCTTCAAGCGGCACAACGAGGTGGAAGAGCTGGTGGCCACTGGGCAGCGGATTGATGCCACGGCCTCGAGTGCACTGCTGGAAGCCTTGTTTTTCAAAAACTCGCCGCTGCACGACGGGGCGGTCATCGCACAGGGAGGTCGGATTGTGGCTGCGCGGTGCATACTGCCAGTTACCTCGCGGCTCGACATCGACCCGTCGCTCGGCTTGCGACATCGCTCGGCTATCGGCGTTACGGAGGAGCTGGATGTGGTGAGCGTGGTGGTCAGCGAGGAGACGGGGGCGATAAGCTATGCCGTCGGTGGCGAGCTTCACCACGACGTCAGCCCTGTGGAGCTCCGTCAAGCCCTCGAACGCTACGGCTGCTGAATGTGCGGCGGGGTTGGGAAGAGGTGCGGTGGCTCTCGGTGGCACACTTTTTTGAGTGTTGATATACTATTGGCAGATTTTTCCCGTTAGGAATAAGAACTGGCAGTAGTGCCGCCGGCAGAGCGTCGGGAGCCTGCAGCCCATATTGACTATGCAGATGGAACGGCCAACGATAGAAAGCATCGGCGAGCATTACATTGACGTGGAGCGCATGATAGGCTCGAAAGGGGTGAAGCTGCCCAAGGTAGCGGTGCGGTGGTTGGAGCGGCTGCTGCACGTGCCCGAACTCAACGCGGGGATTTACCTCAACCGTCAGTATTTCGGTTTGGATTTTGTCTACAAGTTTCTCGAGGGGCACGACCCGCAGGACCTCGGAATCACCATCTCCACCCGTGGGGCGGAGCATATCCCAACGGAGGGTTGGCCGATGGTGGTGGGCAACCATCCGCTGGGTGGCCCCGATGGGTTGGCACTGATGGGAGCCGTGGGGAGGGTGAGGAAGGATATCCAGTTCCCTGTCAACGATTTTCTGCTCTACCTGCCTGGGCTTCGCGAGCTCTTTATCCCTATCGACAAGGTTAGCCGCAACAAAGCGCTGGCGGGGCTTGAGGAGGCTTTCGCTGCCCACAATGCGCTGCTCTATTTTCCAGCAGGGGCCTGCTCGCGGAGGGTAGACGGCGTGGTGCAGGACTTGGAGTGGAAGGCCACCTTCATCAAGAAAGCCGTCCGCTACCAGCGAGATATCGTCCCCGTCCATACCGATGCCCACAATCGGCGCCGCTTCTACACCATCGCCAACCTGCGCAAGCGGCTGGGCATCAAGTTCAGCTTCGAGATGGCTTTGCTGCCCGCCGAGATGTATGCCCAGCGGGGAAAGACCTTCGGCATCACCTTTGGCAAGGCCATCCCGTGGCAGACCTTCGACAGTCGGCACACACCGCAGGAGTGGGCAACCCGCGTCAGGGCGCACGTCTACCGGCTGGCCGAGGAGCCAGATGCCATCTTTGAACCATAACAACAAACGATTGGGAATATGCCAGACCTATCCTACATAGCACCGCCCGTCAGCCGTGAGCTCATCAAGCAGGAGCTCAAGCAAAAGCATTTTCTGCGCAAGACCAACCACGGTGGGAAAGAGATCTATATCACCACGGCGCACCTCTCGCCCAATATCATGCGCGAGATAGGTCGGTTGCGCGAACTCAGCTTTGCCTCGGAGGGTGGCGGCACGGGACAGGAGGTGGATATCGACCGCTACGACTTGCTGGCCGACCCCTACTGCTGCCGCCAGCTCTTCGTGTGGAATCCCGACGACGAGGAGATAGTGGGTGCTTACCGCTTCATCCACGGCAGCAATATGCAACGGCGGGAGGATGGCTCGATTGTTACGCCCGTGGCCGACCAGTACCAGTTCAGCGAACAATTCATCAACGACTACTTGCCCTACACCATCGAGCTGGGGCGTGCATTCGTGCAGCCAGCCTATCAGCCGTCCAACGACCTGCGGAAGGGCATCTATTCGCTCGATAACCTGTGGGATGGGCTCGGTGTGTTGGCCCTTGAGGTGCCAGAGACGCGCTACTTCTATGGCAAGATCACCATGTATGCCGACATCAATCGCGAGGTGCGCGACATGATACTCTACTTCTACCAAAAGCACTTCCCCGACCGCGACGGCCTGATGTGGCCTTTCGAGGAGGTGGGCATCGAAAGCGACTACAACAAGCTGGTACAGCTCTTCTGTGGGCGCAACTACAAGGAGGACTACCAGATACTCCTGCGTGCGGCTCGCGAACATGGCAACACAGTGCCGCCGCTGATCAACGCCTACATGAACCTCTCGCCGTCGATGCGCTCGTTTGGGACTTGCCCCAACCACCACCTTGCTGGCACTACCGACACAGGTATCCTCATCACCCTCGGCGACATCTACGCCGACAAGCGGGCTCGGCACATGGAAAGCTACACCGAGAAGAATCCACTGTTCGACCGCAAGCGGCTTTTCGGCATTGATATGCGGAGGCTTCCTTGGTGGCGCAGGCACGACGAGGAGGAACAGCGTAGCCTGCAGGAGCTGCTTAGCCTCAAGCGGCTTCGCACCTCGCTCGGAAACGGGCGCAAGACGCGGCAAGAAAAGAGGAGGGGGAAGGCATGAAGATAGAGAGTGCCACGTTTGCAGTGAGCAGCCCGAACTATCGGAAGTGTCCCACCGACGGGCTGCCAGAGTATGCTTTTATTGGGCGAAGCAATGTGGGCAAATCGTCGCTGATAAACATGCTGACGGGGGTCAAAGGATTGGCCAAAACCAGCGGTAGACCGGGCAAGACGCAGCTGATAAATCATTTCCTGATCAATCGGCAGTGGTACTTGGTCGACCTGCCAGGCTACGGCTATGCCCGCGTTTCGAAAAGCTCGCGTGAGGCGTGGAGCACGATGATACGCGACTACTTGCTTCGCCGCGAGGTACTGGCCAATACCTTCGTGCTGGTGGACAGCCGCATTCCGCCGCAGGCGATAGATGTGGACTTCATCGGTATGCTCGGCAGGGGTGGAGTCCCCCTGACGGTGGTTTTCACCAAAACCGACAAAGAAAACCAGCGCGAGGTGATGAAAAACATCAAGGCCATGAAGCAAGTGCTGGGCGAGCAATGGGAAGAATTGCCGCCGATGCTGCTCACCTCGGCACTGACGGGTTACGGACGCGATTCCCTGCTCGACCAAATCGAAACTATCAATCAAACACTCACACGATGAAACGCAACCGACTGAAATTGCTTGTGGCCGCAGCCCTGCTGTGTCCCACGATAGTTGAAGCACAATCCACCAAAGGAATAGAACAGGCTGTCGGCAAGGTAGAGCGAGAGGAGGGAATGGAACACGGGGTGCTGGCAGTGAGCGTCTACAATGTGGAGACCAACAAGGCTATATATGAGCACAATGCGGGTCTGTCGCTGACCACGGCTTCGGTGTCGAAACTCTTCACCACAGGGGCGGGGTTTGCCCAGTTGGGGGGCGACTTTCGTTTCACCACGCGGGTGGTGATGCATGGCACGGTGGACCGCGAAGGCGTGCTGCATGGCGATGTCTACCTCATAGGTGGAGGCGACCCGATGTTGGGTTCCTACCGCTATCGGCAGACACATCCCGACACCCTCTTTGCAGCCCTAACGCGTGCACTCAAGGGGAAAGGCATCAGGCGCATCTATGGGCGCATATTCTACGATGCCAGCACCTTCGACTCAAAGCCGCTACACGACAGCTGGCAGTGGGGCGACATTGGCAACTACTATGCTTCGGGGGTCAGTGGGTTGAACTTCCACGAGAATATGTATTTCGTCTACTTCAACCCGGCGAGTCATGAAGGGCTGGCAGCGGCGGTGGCTCGGACTCAACCGAAGAACCTTGAGATTTACGCCACCAACCAAGTGAGTACGGGCGAAGAAGGTACGGGCGACGGCGTGGTGGTCTACGGCAGTCCCTTTTCAGCGGAGCGACGATACACTGGCACAGTGCCGCTGGGAAAGGCTGAGTTTGCCATACGGGCGGCTATGCCTACACCGGCCAAGAACTTCGCCGACCTTTTCTCTACCTACCTTCGCACCCATGGTATCAGCGTCTCGGCCACCTCGGCGGAGGCCACGGTGGAGCCCGACAGCCTGCAGCAGGTGCTTGACTACCGAAGCAGTCCCTATGCAACCATTGCACAATACACTAATCATACGAGCAACAACCTCTATGCCGAGTGCATATTCAAATACCTGGGCTATAAAGTATTTGGAGAGGGGAGCTTTGAAAACGGAGAAAAGGTGGTGGTGCAATATCTCAAAGGGATGGGGCTTTCGACCAAGGGAACACGTGTGGTTGATGGTAGCGGCCTTTCGCGGCTTGACCATACCACTGCCGATTTCCTCTGCCGCTACCTATCGGCTCTCAATCGAGAGCCGTACTACGATAAGTTTCTCCTCACGCTGCCCAAAGCTGGCGAGAGTGGTACGGCGCGGCGTCTGTTGCCATCGCTGCCCAAAGGGGTATCGGTCTACGTCAAGACTGGCACGATGGAGGGTGTGAAAGCCTACGCGGGCTATGTGCAGACCGCTGGTGGCGAGACCTACGCCTTCTCCATCATCAGCAATGGCCACGAATGCACCAGCCGTGTGGTGGCCGAGAAGCTTGAGCGTATCCTGCAGCAGATAGCCCTTCTCCACACATAAGGAGGAGCAGGGCGATGCAGTGTGGAAAAAGCCACAGAGTGGTCAGCGGTGCAGCAGATGCAGGGGGTACTTGGGGGTGAGTAAGCGGCCTGCTTGTCGGCTTTGCCCCGCGAGGTGGGCGGTGAGGGTGGCGCGGATGTCCTGCGATGAAGCTCCGATGAGGAAGTTATAGTCGCCTTCGGCTACAACCCACGATGAGCTGACTTCGTCGAAGCTGGCGAGGTCGGCGGTGGCGAGGGTTAGGCGGAGGGTTTGGCTTTCGCCAGGTTGGAGCAGGTGCGTCTTGGCGAAGGCTTTCAGCTCCTTGACGGGCTTGTTGGCAGCCTTGCTATCAGGAGCGGCAGCGTAGAGCTGGACAGCCTCTTTGCCTGGAAGCTGGCCTGTATTGGTCACGCTGACGATTACCTCGATGGAGTCGGCACAGGTGCGGATGCTGGCATCGCTGTAGCTGAAGGAGGTGTAGGATAGGCCGTAGCCGAAGGGGTAGGCCACGGGAACGGCGAAGGCGTCGGTGTAGCGATAGCCGACATAGATATCCTCTTCGTAGAGGACGTAGTCGACGTTTCGGGTTGTAGTGTCGAGGGTGCGGTCGTAGATATCCTCATCGGTGTGTAGGTCGAGGGGGAAGTTGCGGTGGGAGGCGAGGTCGGCGAGGGTGCGAGGCCAGGTCATGGTCAGTTTGCCCGAGGGGGATTGCTTGCCAGCGAGAACCTCGGCTATGCTTTGTCCGCCTTCCTGTCCGCCCTGCCAGCAGCAGAGAATGGCGTCGGGGAGCGATTGCCACGAGGCGGTTTCGATGGGGGCACCGATGTTGAGCAATACTACGACGGCTTTGCCCTGCTGGTGGTAGGCACGGCAGACTTGCGCTAGCAGCTGCCTTTCGGCGGCACTGAGGTTGAAGTCGGCGGTGGGGCGGTCGCTGGTTTCGCCAGCACTGCGACCGAGGGTGATTAATGCGAGGTCGTTGCGGACGGCTTGGGTGGCGAGGCTGATGGTGTCAATGGACATTTCGGCGGGTAGGGAGAGGAGACGGTATTCAGAGCGGGGTGCGGAGTGGCTGGCACGGTAGGTTGTCCAGTAGGTTTGGTAGGTGGCCTGTAGGGTGGTGTCGAGTGCGTAGCCGAGGTTTTGCAACCCTTCGGGCAGGGTGGTGGTGTGGCTGGTGCTGACGGCTCCCGAGCCAGTGCCGCCAGCGAGTAGGGAGTAGGAGGTGGTGCCGTAGAGGGCGAGGCGGCGGGCGGTGGATGCGAGCGGCAGTGCATGGCTATTTTTGAGCAGCACCATACCTTCGGCTGCGGTCTGTCGGGCGAGGGTAGCATGGACGGTGAGGTGGGGTGCATTGGTGGGTTGGTGGCCTTGGAAACGTGGTGTTTTTTCGATGAGGGCAAGGGTGTGGGCGACGCTACGGTTGAGGTCTTCGTGGGAGAGGCGACCGCTGGAGAGGTCGGCGAGGAGGGTGTCGTACTGGTGGCGGGCACCAGGCATAATGAGGTCGGTGCCAGCTTGGACTTGACGTGTGCTATTGCTTCCGCCGAACCAGTCGGTGATGACTGCACCATCGTAGCCCCATTCGCCGCGCAAGATGGCAGTCAGTAGGTCGTGGCTCTCGGAGGTGTAGGTGCCGTTGATTTGGTTGTATGAACTCATGACAGTCCAAGGTTGGCCTTGACGGATTGCGATTTCAAATCCTTTGAGGTAGATTTCGCGTAGGGCACGTTGCGAGGCGCGGACATCGGTTTTCATGCGGTTGGTCTCTTGGTTGTTGGCGGCGAAGTGCTTGACGCTGGTGCCTACGCCGCAGGATTGCACGCCACGGATGTAGGCAGCGGCTGCCAGCCCAGCGACGAGGGGGTCTTCGGAGTAGTATTCAAAATTGCGTCCGCAGAGAGGGTGGCGCATAATGTTGATAGCCGGGGCGAGGAGGATGTCGGCTCCATAGGCATAGGTTTCTTCGCCGATGGCTTGTCCCACGCGGTGGATGAGGTTGGTGTCCCAAGTGGAGGCGAGTAGGGTGGCGATGGGGAAGTGGGTGCAGTGGTAGGTGTGGGTGTCGCCGGGGCGGGTGGCACTGATGTGGAGGCCAGCAGGGCCGTCGGCAAGGATGATGGAGGGAATACCGATTGAGTCGAGGGCGTTGGTGGTGCCAGCGGCACCTGGGAGCTGGTCGCGGTAGGTGAAGTAGAGGTTAGAGTCGCTGCCAGTGCGGTGCATGTAGGTACCAACGATAAGGCTGGCTTTGTCGGCATCGGAGAGGCGGCGGATGGTGGCCTGCTGGTCGAGGCTACGCTGCGTAGGAGCAGGGTGATGGCAACCGCAGGCGAAGGCTGCCACAGAGAGCAGGAGGAGACTTTTTGCTTTCATGGTTGTGGGCTTTAGGGAAACTATGAATTATGAACTACTATGAAAGGGTGGAACTTAATGTAGTAAGAGAGATTAATGGGTTCAATGTGAGTTTCTTTATTCACTTGACTATCGTCATTTCTTGGATGAGGTGGGTGGCACCAGCGTATTTGTCGATGAGGAAGAGGCAGTAGCGGATGTCGAGGCTGATGTTGCGGCAGTAGTTAGGGTCGAAGAGGAGGTCGCTCATAGTACCCTCCCAGCAGCGGTCGAAGTTGATGCCGATGAGTTGGCCGTCGGCGTTGAGGACGGGGCTGCCGCTGTTGCCGCCAGTGGTGTGGTTGGTGGCGATAAAGCAGGTGGGCAATTCGCCTTTGGAGTTGGCATATTGGCCATAGTCTTTGTGGAGGTAGAGTTCTTTGAGGCGAGGCTCAACGCGATAGTCGTAGATGTCGGGGTTTTCTTTCTCCATGATGCCGTCAATGGTGCTGTAGGGGGTGTAGTAGACGGCATCGCGTGGGCGGAAGCCCTGCACATGGCCATAGGCAACGCGGAGGGTGAGGTTGGCATCGGGGAAGAAATTGCTGTCGGGGAATTGCTCCATCATGCCACGCACATAGGTTCGCATGAGGTGGCTAATGCGGGCATTGGCGGCGGAGAAGGACTGGTTCTTCTCGGGAGAGTAGACTTGGGAGTAGGCGGTGTGGAAGAGGATGAGTGCGGGGTCGTTTTTGAGAAGGGTGGCAAGGCGTGAGGCACGTTTTTCGGTGGGGAGGGTGAGGAGCTTTTCGAGCTTTTGGGGCTGGTTGAGGATGGACTTGGTGTAGATGGTGTTGAGGTAAGTGGTGAGGGTTTGGGCATTGGTGTATTTTTTGTCGATGTAGGGGGCGTAGCCGTGTTGCCAGGCGTAGACGAGGGTCTCGGTGAAGATGGCTTGGTCGATGGGTGAGTGGATGGAGAAGTCGGCGAAGTATTGGCGGCTGTCGGCGAGGAGTTTTTGGGCGGCGGCATCGCTGTTTTGGCGGGTGAGCCGCCAGAGGGCGAGGGCGCGGTTCATGAAGTCGGAAGCGAGGAGGGCTTCGTTGAAGTAGACGCGTTCCACTTCGACATCGGTTAGTGTGGCGTAGGCTGCTTCGAGGCTGTCGAGTACGTTGCGGTACTGGGGCTTATCGGCAGCCCAGCGGCGGAAGGAGGCTTCTTGCTGCATTTTCTGTTCCACGCCGTGAAGTCGTTCAATGCCGAGGGTTTCGCCTTGCCATTTTTTCCAGCCGTTGGCGATGCCAGCCACGCGCGAGGCGTACTTGAGACGCTGGGCGGGCGACTGCTTCATGGCGGCATTGTAGTGAGCAAGGCGGATGTCGCGTAGGGCGATGCGGATGGGGTTCTCGATGTTGGCGGCAAGGTTCACGGCATCGTGGGTTACATATCGTCGGGTGGTGCCTGGGTAGCCGAAGACGAAGGTGAAGTCGCCCTCGTTGATACCTTTAAGGCTTATTTGGAGATGCTGCAGAGGACGGTAGGGGGTGTTTTCTTTGCTGAAGTCGGCGGGGAGGCCATCGGCGGCATAGACGCGGAAGAGGCTGAAGTCGCCAGTGTGGCGAGGCCACATCCAGTTGTCGGTGTCGCCACCGAACTTGCCGATATTGGAGGGTGGTGCACCCACGAGTCGAACATCGGTGAAGACCTCGTTGATATACATAAAATACTGGTTGCCATAGTAGAAAGGCTTTACGACGGCCTTATAGTGTGAGCCTTCCACGGCTTTTTGAGTGAGTGCCTCGATATTGGCACTGATGGTGGCCTCGCGTTCGGATTCGGTCATTTGGTCGTCGGTGTTTGCAAGCACTTGTGTAGTTACGTCTTCCATACGGACGAGGCGCACCACGGTCAGCCCTGGGCAGGGAATTTCCTGGTCGCGGTTCATCGCCCAAAAGCCGTTGGTCAGGTAGTCGTGTTCGACGGTGGAGTGCTTGACGATTTGGCCGTAGCCACAGTGGTGGTTGGTGAGCAGCAGACCTTCATCGGAGATAAACTCGCCCGTGCAGCCGCCAGCGAAAAGGACGACGGCATCTTTGAGCGAGGCGTGGTTGACGTCGTAGATGTCGGAGGCCGAGAGGTGCATACCAGCACGCTGCATGGCAGCTTGGTTGCGTCCGAGGAGCATAGGTATCCACATGCCTTCGTCGGCACGGACGAGGGTGGGTGCGGCCATAAAGGCGGCAAGGAGGAGAAGAATCGGTCGTTTCATGGTGTGTTGCGTTTTTTTAGGGGTTGTTATTGTGATGATTGTTGATTTTTCAATAGGCGAAGGCTATATGGCCATCGTTGGCGGTGGTTTCGATGCCGTAGGCTATGCGGATACGGTCGGGGGTGAGGCCGCAGCGAATTTCGCCGTGGTAGAGTGCGCGGCCGCCGTGGAGGAGGAGGAGGTCGTCGCAGGTGTGGAGGGCGAGGTTGAGGTCGTGGATGGCGATAAGGATTGTCCGCTCGGCTTTGAGGGTGCGGAGTAGGCGCATGATGTCAATCTGATGGGCGATGTCGAGGTTGGAGACGGGTTCGTCCATCAGCAGGATGGGGGTCTGCTGTGCCAAGGCGCGGGCTATCATCACGCGCTGCAGCTCTCCGCCGCTCATCTGCGAGGGGCGGGCGAAGCGGAGATGCCAGGTGGAGGTTTGCCTCATGCAGGATTCCACGATGTCCCAGTCGTGTTGCGATTCGTTCTGCAAGCGGTGTTGGTAGGGGTTGCGCCCCATAAGCACGATTTCGAAGGCAGAGAAGTCGAGGTCAGTGGGTTGCTGTTGGCGGACGAAGGCCACTTGCTGGGCGAGGGTGCGAGCGGAGTAGGAGGTGATTGGTGTGCCACCGATAGTGATTTGTCCCGAGGTGGGAGTAAGTAGGCCACCGATGAGGCGCAGGAGGGTGGTCTTGCCGCAGCCGTTGGCTCCCATGATAGCGGTCAGTCGCGAGGATGCAAAGGTAACGTCGATGCCATCGAGGATGGTGCGCGTGCCGTAGGCGAAGGTGAGGTGCTGGAGGCTGATCATGGGGGTTAATAGCTTTTTTTATTCTTATAGAGGAGGTAGATGAACAATGGGGCACCGACGATAGAGGTGAGGCTACCGACGGGAAGCTCGCTGGGGCGAAGGAGATAGCGGGCGAGGGTGTCGCAAAGGAGGACGAAGAGGGCACCGATGAGGATGGAGTAGGGGAGGAGGCGACGGTTGTCGGCTCCCGCCACGAGGCGTACGGCATGGGGAACGATAAGTCCGACGAAGCCGATCACGCCACAGGCACTCACGGCGAAGGCGACCATCAGGGTGGTGGCTATGAGTAGCGTGCGTTTCACTCGCTCTACCTCCACCCCCATGCTTTGCGCCTCCTCGCTACCGACGAGCAGGAGGTTGAGGTCGCGGCTGTGCCACATCACGACGGCTATGCCCGCCAAGGCGACGGGGGCGAGGATGACGATGTCGGGCCAGGAGGCATGAGCGAAGCTACCCATAGTCCAGAAGATGATGGCATCCATCTTCTCGTGGTTGAGCACCATGAGGAAGGAGATGAGGGCGGAGATGAGGAGCGTCAAGCTGACGCCAGTGAGGAGGAGGGTTGTGGTGTGCATACGGTTGCCGATGGAGGCGATGCGATAGATGACGGCGACGGTCAGCTGGGCCGAGAGTAGGGCCATGCCTCCCACACCCCACAGCACGGCATCAAGCCCCATCAGGATGGCCACCGTTGCCCCGAGCGATGCACCACTGCTGACCCCCAGCACGTAGGGGTCGGTCAGGGGGTTGCGGAAGATGCTTTGGTAGGCAGCACCGCAGGCCGAGAGTACTGCCCCCACCAGCACGCTCATCAGCACCCGCGGTAGTCGCAGTTGCCAGAAGATGGGCGAGTGGAGAATATCCTGCAGGCTGAAATCGACAGCCCCGAGCATACAACTGCCCGCCATGGCAGCAAGGAGGGTGAGGACGAGTGCGGTCAGCACCCAGGGGTTGGCTTTATGGCGGGGAGCGGTCAACGGAGGAGGTCTTGGAGGGTGTATACGCCAGGTGCAGCTTCGAATAGCCATTCGGCGGCCACCACGGCACCGAGGGCGAGTCCACGGCGCGAGTGTGCCTGGTGGGTGAGGGTGAGGGTGTCCTCGGGGCTGGTGTAGCTGACGGTGTGGATGCCAGCCACCTCACCTTCACGGATGGAGCGGATGGGAATCTCACTGGCATCACGGTTGCCGTAGGAGTGTATCTGCTCTTGCAAGGTGAGAGCGGTGCCGCTGGGTGCATCGAGTTTATGGATATGATGGGTTTCGGTGATGGAAGCCTTGTAGGTGGTGCGGCCAGCCATGAGTGTAGCCAAGTGCTCGTTGAGGGCGAACATGATGTTCATTCCGAGGCTAAAGTTGGTGGCGGTCAGCAAGCGTCCGCCTCGCTGTCGGCAGAGGGTGGCGATGGCCTCGTAGTGGGTGGCGTACCAGCCTGTGGTGCCGCAGACGGTGGGGATACCCATGTCGAGGCAGAGCTGCAGGTTGGCGGGAGCTTCGGTTGGCTGGGTGAACTCGATGGCGAGGTCGGCTTGGGCGAGCAGGTCGCGGTGCGCGGCAAGGTCGGGTGCGCTGTCGAAGGTGCAGGCGATGCAGTGCCCGCGCTCGAGGGCAATGGCCTCCACGGCGTGCCCCATCTTGCCGTAGCCTATCAATGCAATGTTCATAAACTATGCAGGTATGAGTGAGTATAGTGTTGCAAAGATACAAATTGTTTTTTTATTTTGTATATTTGCATCTGTTCACGATAATTGCTGTAGGAATTATGGATTTCAAAATTAACACTATAGAGGAGGCCGTCAGCGACTTTCGGCAGGGACGTTTTGTGATAGTGGTGGACGATGAGGATCGCGAGAATGAGGGCGACTTCATCATCGCCGCCGAGAAAATTACGCCCGAACATGTCAATTTCATGCTCAAAAACGGCCGCGGTGTACTCTGTGCACCTATCACCGAGCAGCGCTGCCATGAGCTGAACCTTGATATGCAGGTGCACGACAATACCTCGCTCCTCGGCACCCCCTTCACCGTCACGGTGGACAACCTCGGCGATGGCTGCACCACGGGCGTCTCTATGCACGACCGTGCCTCGACCATCCGTGCCTTGGCCAACCCCGCCACCAAGCCCTCCGACCTCGGCAGGCCTGGCCATGTCAATCCCCTCCGCGCCCGCAACGGCGGTGTGCTGGTCAGGGCAGGCCACACCGAGGCCGCTATCGACCTCGCACGCCTCTCGGAGCTCCAACCCGCTGCCGCCTTGATTGAAATCATCAACGACGACGGCACCATGGCACGCATGCCCCAGTTGCAGGAGGTAGCACACAAATACGGCTTGAAGATTATCACCATCAAAGACCTCATAGCCTACCGCATCGCTCACGAGACCCTCATCCGCCGCGAAGAGGAGGTCTTCCTCCCCACCCGCTGGGGCGACTTCCGCCTGATTGCCTACACCCAGCTCGACAACGGCACGACCCACATGGCACTCCGCAAGGGCGACTGGCAGCCTGGCGAGCCAGTGCTCGTCAGGGTGCATTCCAGCTGCGCCACTGGCGACATCTTCGGCTCCTGCAAGTGCGACTGTGGCGACCAGCTGCACAAGGCGATGGAGATGATAGAGCACGAAGGCAAAGGTCTCATCGTCTATATGAGCCAGGAGGGACGCGGCATCGGCTTGGTGAACAAGCTCAAAGCCTACCACCTGCAAGAGCAAGGGCTTGACACCGTCGAGGCCAACCTCAAGCTCGGCTTCAAGGCCGATGAGCGCGACTACGGCATCGGTGCACAAATCTTGCGCGACCAGCAGGTAACCCAGATGCGCCTGATAACCAACAACCCTGTCAAGCGTACTGGTCTCGAAGGCTACGGCCTGACGGTAACCGAAATCGTCCCCTGCATCATCCAGCCCAACCGCTACAACGAGCGCTACCTCAAGACCAAGCAGGAGCGCATGGGTCATCGGCTCGGCCTGAAATAATTTGCCTCAGCATGATAGATTACGTTGCCGAGTTGCCTATATAACGCTGCGGGTGCATCATTCGCAGTGGTCACCCGTGCGAAGGAACATATCCGTAAAGGAATAAACCGACAAAGAAATACTGAAACCCCAAACGAAACAACCAAAGATGATGAGGAAAGCGATGCTTTTCCTGCTGGCTTTTGCAGCAGGCTGGGTGCTACAGGCGCAACAAATTACCTCCCTCGATGGGGCACGTGAAGCCCTGCAAAATGAGCGTTATGCCGAAACCAAATCCTACCTGCAAGGCTATTTGAAGCAGCACCCCAAGAATGCCGAGGCTGCCTACCTGCTCTCCATCGCGTGCTTCAATCTGGGGGATTTCGATGAGCAGTTCCGTGCGGGCGACATCGTCCTAAGCCGCAGCTCAAGCCGCCACAACATCTCTTGGGTCTACCAGCAAAGGGGTCTTGTCCACTACTTCAATGAAGAGTACGAACAAGCCCTCAACGATTTCTCCAACGTCATCAAATATGCACCCGATGAGGAACGCGGCTATGATTGGCGGACTCAATTATACATCGCACTGGCTTTCACGGCCATCAAGGATGCCGATGCTTTCGACAGCATTAACATGCGCCTCCCGAAGTCGAAAGCAGGGGAAAAACACCTCAAATTGGCAGAGCAGGATGCGCAGAAGCTTCTCAACCTCAACGCTTCCAGTCTGCAAGGACTTACCACTATGGGGTCAGTCGCTTACCTCCGGCGCGATGAGGCCAAGGCCGAGCAGTGGCTTCAAAAGGCCATCGCCGCAGGCTCAACAGCCCAATCCAACTACACCTATCTCTTCTCCATCTACCTGAAGCATCGCCGCTATGCCGATGCTGCCGACCTCCTGATTTCAATCATCGATAGAGGTGTAAAGTATCCCTACACCCACTACTACAACCACGCCATCGGCAAGGCTGCTTTCCAAACCCTCCTCGCCCGCTACCAAATCCAAGCCAACAAGCAGCCCAATGACGGCTCGTGGCCCTACTACATCGGCCTCCTCTATAGCGATGTGGAGAAAAACTACGACAAGGCCGCCGACTACTTCAAAAAAGCCTACGCCATCGAACCCCAATACTCCTACACCGCCAATGCAGCCGCCCGCGCATTTCTCCACATGGGCAACTACGATGCCGCCATAGCCTACGCCCGGCGTGCCATCGCCATCTACGACAGCTCTGATGCTGCCTACCTGACCATCTCATCGGCAAAATACTACTCTGGCCAGCCCGACAGCGCCGTCCTCTACATCACGCAGGCCATCCGTCTGGATCCCACCGATGCCTGGTACTACTACAGCCGCGGCTTCTACAACAAAATCCTCCATCGCTACGATGATGCCATTGATGACTACTCTGCCTCCATTGAGCTTGTTGGCGACTATGCCCATGCCTATAAGGCACGTGGCGATATGTACCTCGCCGTGGGCAAGCGCTCCCTGGCCGAGGCCGACTACCGCAAGGCCATCGCCCTCGACTCCGTCCCCCAAAGTGGCTCCTGCGCCATGTATGCCTACCTCGCCCTAGGCGAAACCGACAAGGCCCTCGACTTCCTCAACCGCTACATGGAAGCCGACGACGACAAGGGTGCAGCCTACTACGAGGCCGCCTGCATCTACGCACTTATGGGTCGCACCTACGAAGCCCTGCAATACCTCGAAAAGAGCTTCATCTACGGCAACCGCGACTACGACCATATGCAATTCGACACCGACCTCGACTCTCTCCGCGACACCGATGCCTACCGCCGCATCCTCGAGACCTACAAGCCCCAACCCTTCCCCGAAGAAGTCCTCCCACCGCTCCCCACCGCCCCATCTGGCTCCTTCAACGATGTCCTCCGCTCGCTTGCCCCCCATAATTAACCTCGCTATGAACCGCACCTTCATCCGCATCCTCCTCTCCGCCGCACTCCTGCTCGGTTCTGTCTCCACGCTCTGTGCACAAAGCAGCCGCGAGTGGATTAGGCAGAATATCCGCCAGCAAGGCCAGTGCCGCAACGTGGCCATCACCTGCTACGGTGGCGACCTTATGCTCTACGGCAAAAACGGCTACGCCTCCAAAGGCTGCCCACAAAGCCTCACCCAAGCCCTCCACGAGCTCAACGAAGATGGCTCCTATATCGACGATGTGCAGATAACCGAACAAGGCCGCTGGATTATCCTCTACGGCAACAACGGCATCCGCTGGAACGACATCCCCTACAGCCTCGAACGCAAGCTCCGCGAATACAACGACAACGACGAGGTGATCTACTCCGTCACCTTCAACGATGCCGGCGACTGGATAGTTATCACCAAAAACTATTTCTCCGCCTCCGACACCGACCTCCAAGCATGGCTCAAGGACGGCCTCGACAAGGGTAAACTTTGGTCGGCCTGCCTCACCGACGATGCCTGCGTGGCCGTCTACGCCGAAGGCTATAAGGTGCTGGGCGACATCCCTCCCACCCTCCGCCGCGCCTTGAAAGAAACCCGCCTCGATGTCTACCGCCTCAAAATCGCCTGCACCTCCTGGTTCTTTGCCGACATCGACGGCAACTACGATTATCACATGTAAACCCATTCCAGCCCCATGAAAAAATACCTTTTCCTCGCCCTCCTGATGGCTACAGCCTCGCTCCAGGCACAAATCACCACCGACAATCCCACCGTCGACCGCGGCTCGCGCTCGGCCACCATCACCCGCATCGCCCTCGACGATGAGTATACCTACGTCCTCATCGAGTACATCACCCCCCGCCGCTGCGACGACTGCTGGGTCTCACTCTCCTCCAACACCCGCCTGTCCGCCCTTGCTGACGGCACCTCGAAGCGCGTCATCTCCTGGGGCGTCTACAACGATGGTGAACCCAAAGAGCTCGAACTCGACGAGCGCTACTCCACCACCGCCGACCGCCGCTACGTCCTCTTCATGGTCTTCCCTCGCCTCGAACCTGGCATCACCACCATCAACATCGTCGAACACACCTCCGCCGGCACTGGCTGGGCCTGGAACGGAGTGCATATCAACAACCCCAAAGGCATCGCCCGACGCTCGAAGGGCGACCGAAGCTCGCGCAGCGGATCCATGCCCGACCGCCCAGGTAGCGGCAGCGCACCAGAGGAAGGCACCAGCCGCCAAGGCCAATTCACCGTCGAGGCCACTGGCACCTGCTTCGCCCTCACCCCGCAAGGCCACCTCGCCACCTGCTACCATGTCGTCTCCGACGCCACTGCCATCCGCATCCGCGGCATCGGCGGCGACTTCTCCCGCACCTATTCAGCCCGCGTCATCATCAACGACAAGAACAACGACCTCGCCATCATCAAAATCAGCGACCCCGACTTCACCACCCTCGGTCAGCTACCCTACAGCATCGCATCCTCACTCTCCGACGTGGGCGAAGAGGTCTTCACCCTCGGCTACCCCCTCAACGCCGTCATGGGCGACGAAATCAAGCTCACCAACGGCATCATCAGCTCGCGCACCGGTTTCCAAGGCGATGCCTCCAGCTACCAGCTCTCGGTGGCTGTCTACCCAGGCAACAGCGGCGGCCCACTCTTCAACGCCAGCGGCGACGTGGTCGGCGTGGTCAACGCCCGCCTGCTCGAAAGTGCCACCTACGCCGTCAAAACCCCCTACCTGCAAACCCTCGCCCAATCAGCCGATGGCATCGCCCTCCCCACCAGCGGCAGCCTCGCCGACCTCACCCTCCCGCAGAAAGTGAAGCAGCTCCGCAACTTTATCTACATCATCGAAATCGACTGGTAGCACCATTCCTCTGTCCTACTCCATCGCAGCCAAGGGTATCGCCATTGCCTGCTCTCCCAGTTTCGGCCCGGTGCTTCGCTCATCCCCCGCCGCAGTCTTCTAACACCCCTCGGGAGGGCATTTTTTGTCCCCAAATTTTCCACCCTTTGGGAAGGGCAAAAAATGCAACTATTTCGTGTGCGAACTAATTTTTCCCCCTTCGAAACCCCCTGCCACCCACCTCGCTTCTTCCCCGTTTGCACGCCGTATGTTCTCCGTCCGGATACGGACTTGATACGGAGCGGATACGGAGTGGATACGGAGCGGATACGGAGCGGATGCCTACCGAGCACCATAAAGTGGTTGATTCTGAATGTATTGCATATGATTAAAATGTGCATTGATTTGATTTGCAGTGTGTTTTTGTGCCTTTTCGTGGAGTTTCGGGGTGGGGAAAAAGTGCCTTGCGGAGGGTATGGATTCGGAAGGCGATTTTGAAACTAATTCGTGTGCGAACTAATTTTTTGGTGGGCGGATTTGGGATGGTTTCCTTTGTTCGGGCTGTCAAAATCTTTTCTCCTTTCTGGCGCTGAGGGGAGGGGTGAGTGGTGTGTGCAGGTCGGGGCAATATCGGGCGGAAAACGGCGTTAATTAGGGGGCGGTGTGGGAGGTTGATGGATTGGATGTAATGGAATGACGATGAAACGGATTGCAGTGTTCTGCGGGTCAAGTGTCCCGCGAGATGGAAGCGTTGCAGCGGCAGCACGTAGGTTGGGCAGTTGGGTGGCGCAGAGTGGCTATGAGCTGGTCTATGGTGGGTCGAACCTGGGGTTGATGGGAGAGGTGAGTGGGGCGGCCTTGGAGGCTGGCGGAAGGGTGGTGGGGGTGATTCCTACGCTCTTCGGCGAGGCTGTGATCGGTTCGCAGCCTGGGGTGGAGGTGGTGCGTGTGGGGTCGATGGCCGAGCGCAAGGTGCGCATTATGGCGATGGCCGATGTGTTTGTGGCGTTGCCGGGTGGGATTGGGACGCTCGATGAGGTGTCGGAGGTGATGGTGGCCAATCAGTTGGGGCAGATGTCGAAACCGCTCTACCTGCTGAATATGGGGGGCTTTTTCGAGCCTTTTTTGGAGCAACTGCGGGTGATGCGGGAAGCGGGCTTTGTGCGCGAAGGGGCGGAGGCTGCACTGCGTGTGGTGGCGGATGTGGAAGCTTGCGTAGCGGGGATAGGAGAGGAGGAGTAGATGGGCGGCGGACGGCGGTATGTGCTGAGCAAGAGCAAGTATATCCGTGGCTTGCAGTGCCAGAGGGCGTTGTGGCTCGATGTGCACCGCCCGCGGTTGGCGCACTATTCGGTGGCGCAGTTGCAGCTTTTTTCCTACGGCAGGGAGTTTGAGCGGAAGTTTAAGGCGGGGTTTGAAGGTGGGGTGGACATCTCGGCACGGCTGGGGCGACGGATTGGGGAGTATGCGGAGTTGACGGCGGAGCTGCTGGAGGGTGGAGGCGAGGTGGTGCTGTTTGAGGCGGGATTTGTGTTCAATGGGGTGCTGGTGTTGGCCGATGTGGTGCGGCAGCGTGCGGACGGGGCGTTGGAGGTCTATGAGGTGAAGAGCGGGCGGACGTTGAGCGAGACCTACAAGCGGGACGCGGCGGTGCAATATTACGTCATTTCAAATCTGCGGCGGGTGGAGCGATTCTGTCTGGTGTTCGACGGGTGTGGTACGGACAGCGGTGTGGAGGGGGAGCGGTTTGAGGTAGTAGACCTGACGGGCGAGCTGGCAGACGAAGCGGGGCAGGTGGCGGCCAATGTGGCCTCGATGAAAGAGTGGATTGCTGGTGGGGAACCCTGGGTGCCGATGGGCGAACAGTGCCTTTCGCCCTATGCCTGCCCCTACAGGGAGTATTGTGCCTCACTGCTGCCATTGGAAGCAGGGGATTGCTGGTAGGTAGGTGGGCTATGGCTGCGGTGGGGGTGGGGCTTTGTGGAGGCAGAGGTCGGCGAGGCAGATGGCTATTTCCTCCTGTTCGTCGCGCGGGCGCCAGGCGAGGATATAGCTGGCGGTGGCTTGGGTTGGTGTGTAGCCTTCGTGCTGAAGGTGGTCGAGGCGTTGGCGCATGGCTTTGGATAGGTGGGTGATGCGTGTGCCATCGGGGGTGAATAGGAAGCCATTGGAGTAGCGCAGTGGGGTGCCGCTGCGGAGGGCAAGGATTTGGGGTTTGAGGTTTTGGGAGAAGTGGAGGTGAACATCGCGGAGGGTGAGGCTGATGGCAATGTCGGTGGTGGGGAGCGAGGGGGAGGAGTAGAGGTGGAGGTTGTGGCGGGCGCGGGTGAGGCCGACGTAGAGGGTGCGGAGGTCGTCGGGTGAGGGGTTGGGCGGGAGGTCGGCGAGGAGGTGGACGGTGTCGAATTCGCGGCCTTTGGCTTTGTGGATGGTGCCGATGAAGAGGGTGGTGCGGTCGGGGGTGAGGAAGTCTTCGGCATCGCTTTCGAGTAGGAAGAGGCGGAGGTCGCTGCGGTAGAGGGTGGAGTGGGTGGACTCGTAGGTGTGCCAGAAGTGTTGCATAGCGGGGAGGAGGTCGCTGGTGGCGTAGCGGCTGAGGGTGCGTGCTTTGGCGGATTCCCAGAGGGTGCGGGCGATGGTGTGGCCCGGGGCGTCGAGGTGCTTGAGGAAGTAGCGCACTTCGGCGAGGTTGATGAAGCGGAAGCCAGAGGTGGATTGGAGGAGGGTGCAGTGGATGCCTTGTTGCTGGAGGAGGTGGGCGAGGAGTAGGGATTGCTCGTTGGTGCGGGTGAGGATGGCGGTGGAGGAGGTGGGTTGGGCGAGGTGGAGGAGGTGGTCGATCGGAGGTCGGTCGACGGTGCCTTCGGCTTGGCTGACGCTTTGGATAGGGGTGTGCTTCATGCGCGAGGGGATGCGGAGGGCGAAGCTGTTGGCGAAGGCGACGATGGCGCGGTCGGAGCGGTAGTTGTCGGTCATTTCGTAGAAGGTGGCACCTGGGAGGTCGAGGAGGGAACGGAGGTGGGCGGAGTCGCTGCCCCGGAAGGCGTAGATATTCTGGTCGTCGTCGCCGACGGCGATGAGGCGCATATCCTCGTTGCGGGACATCAGGGCGCGGACGAGGCGGAAGTCGTCGGCGGACATATCCTGTGCTTCGTCGATGACGAGGACGCTTTTGGCAATTTGGGTTTCTTCGACCTCGCCGTTTTCAATCATAGCGGCGGCTCGAGCCACGGCGCTGTCGGATTCCTCGAGTGAGCCTTGCAGGCCGAGGAGGTCGAAGGCATAGGAATGGAAGGTTTTGATGCTGACGAAGTGTGCGGCTTTGCCCACGAGTTGGAGGAGGCGGAGCTTGAACTCGGTGGCGGCGGCTCGGGAGAAGGTGAGCATAAGAAGCTGCTCATGTTTGACATCCTCGAGGAGAAGGAGGGAAGCGAGCTTATGGACGAGGAGGCGGGTTTTGCCACTGCCTGGGCCTGCGGCCACAACGATGATGGGTGAAGACTTGTCGGCGATGATTTCGAGTTGGCGTGGAGAGAGGTCGCCGAAGATTTTCTGGTATTTAGCTTGGGTGATGTTTTTACTGATTTGGGAGGAACGGTTGCCCTTGAAATAGCGGGCGATGAAGGCTTTGAAGTCGAGTTGGAAATAGTCGCTGACGTATTGGAGGGCAGCCTGGTAGTCGCGCACCATCATGTTGGCATATTCGCCGACGATATGGATCTGCTGGATGCGGTGGCGGTAGAACTCATCGAGCAGGCGGTAGTGTTCCTTGGTGTAGCGGGAGCGTCGGTCGGTCTGAATGTGGAGCTGCATAGTGTTGTAAGCCACGAGGAAGCCGCCTTCGAGGGGTAGGAGGTGGGTTTTGCTGAGGTAGAGGAGTGCTTCCTCGATGTCGGTGGTTGTGGCTGGGGAGAGGAGGGAGAGTTGGGCGTTGTAGCGGTTGAGGAGTTCGACGAGGGAGAAGTGGACGAGCGTCGGGGAGGAGTCGGTGCGTTGGGCGGTGAGGGAGTCTACGATGAAGCGGCAGAGGCTGGCGCGTTGCTCAAAGCGGCGGTGGATAGTGTCGGGGTCGGACAGGAGGTGGATGGATAGGCTGCCGTTGAAGGCGTGTTCTTCCTTTTTGAGGTAGCCTTTGAGTGAGAGGAAGTAGAGGAGGGTTTTGAGGTGCTTGACGGTGCTGTTGGTTAAGCCTTCGCGTTGGGCATCCTCGTTGAGTTGCTTGTAGTTGAGGTCAGAGTCGTAGGGGGAGAGATGTCGGAGGAGGAAGTGTTCGAGGCGGAGCAGTCGGTCGAGTTCGCGATGGGTGGTGGAGCGGGTGATGTAGGCTTGCATATCGCGGCTGTCGGCGAGGATACCTTCTTGCTGCATGAGGTTGATGCAGTGGATGACGTTTTTTGTGGGGAGGCCGAGGATGTCGGCAAGGTAGTCGATGCGGCTTTCGGAGTCGGCATTGACTCGGACGGTGGCACGCCGGCTGATGAGCGAGCCCATGATGCGGATGGCTTCTTGTCGTGTGGGGTCGTCGAAGAGAGGGGAGAGGGCAAGGCGCTGGTGGGCTTGGTCCATATTGGCGACGGTGATGCCTGTGGCGAAGATGTGGGGGGTGTTGTGGCCGCGGGTGATGAAACCAGCGTTTTCGAGCGAAGCTATGGCAGCTTTGACACGGGTTTCGGAGTCGGTGGTTTCCTCGTTCCAGCCTGCTTGGCGTGCGATCTCGAGTGGTGAGCAGCTGAGTGAGGGCTGCTTGGGCGAGAGTTTTTTGATGGCAGCCCAGACCTGTTGGATTTCGCTGATGGAGAGCTTGGTCTGGTTGAGGAGGAGGAAGTGCTTGTCGAGGTCGGAGTCGGCGAAGAGGACGTAGCAATCGGCTTGCATATTGGGGTCGCGACCGGCACGGCCAGCTTCTTGAACATAGCTTTCAAGCGAGTCGCTGATGTCGTAGTGGATGACGAGGCCGACATCCTTTTTGTCCACTCCCATACCGAAGGCGGAGGTGGCGACGATGACCTGTGCATTGCCGTTCATAAAGGCATCTTGGTTGGCGATTTTCTCGGCGGAGTCCATCTTGCCGTTGAAGGGGAGTGCACGAAATCCGTCGGCAGTGAGGTGGACAGCGATTTCGCGAGTGCGTCGGGTGCGGCTGACGTAGACGATGGTGGGGCATTGCTTGCCGAGGATGAGAAGTCGGAGGTGGTGGTACTTGTCGTCATCGGTGTCAACGTGGATGACGGCGTAGCGGAGGTTCTTGCGCTCGGCGTTGGCAGCGAAGAGTGAAAGCTCAAGGCCGAGGCGGGTGCGAAAATAGTCGCGGATGTCGCTGATGACCTTTGGCTTGGCGGTGGCCGTAAAGCAGCTGACGGCGATGGTATCAGGCTGGCGTTTCTGCTCTTGGAGGCTGCGGAGAAAGTCGGCGATGTAGAGGTAGTCAGGGCGGAAGTCCTGTCCCCAAGCCGAGAAGCAGTGTGCCTCGTCGATGACAACGCGGACGATGTTGCGCTTCAGGAGCAGGTGCTCAATAGTGCGGTTGCGGAGCATCTCGGGAGCGATGTAGAGCAGGCTTGCACGCCCGTCGGCTACTTGTTCTATGGCCGATGCACGCTCAAGAGGGTCGAGGAGGCCGTTGATGGTTACGGCATCGCTGATACCTCGCTCGGCGAGGTTGTCCACTTGGTCTTTCATCAGCGATTGCAGGGGCGAGATGACCACCGTCAGTCCGTGGCAGTTGCGGCCTGCCATAAGTGCAGGCAGTTGGAAAGTTAGGCTCTTGCCACCGCCAGTGGGGAAGATGCAGAGGAGCGACTGGCCACCGATGGCGGCTTCGACGGCCTGCTGTTGCATCGGCTGGCCGTCGAAAAGGCGGAACTCCTCGTAGCCGAAGAACTCGCGAAGACCTTGATGGGCATCAAGTCTGCGGTGGCAGTAGGAGCAGCGACCGCAGGGGGTGTTGCATAGACGGTTAATGAGATTGGCGACTTGCGGAAATCGATAGAGCACCCAGGCTGGGGTGAGGCTCGTCTCATCGGCTGCACCGATGATGGCGAGGGCGTAGGCCAGCTCGACTGGGGCACTGCCTATCATCTGCTTGAGGTCGGATTGGCCGCAAATCTTGCCGTTGAACTCTTGGGCGATGGAGGTTGCAAGGTGTGTTGTGTCAGGTCGCGAGGATGAAGCATCGACGAAAGAGAGGAAACCGCTGAACTCGGCCTTGCCAGTGAGCAGTGCGGAGAGGATGGTTTGACGTTGGGGAGGAAGCGAGTGCCAAGCAGCTACCTCGTCGTGGAAGAGGTCGCGTGCTTTGATGGCATCGTTGGCGGGATTGTTGAACTCGTCGGATTGCAGCTTGTCGTCCTTCAGTAGGCGGTGGTAGGGGCGGCTGGGGAAGAGTAGTGGTGAAAGGTAGAGTGTGTCGATAAAAAGGTGGCTTCCGCGCAGTTTGGTGAAGGTCAGGTCGTGGTCGAGGATATTGTGGCCGACGACCACAGGGCAAGGCTCCACGAAGGCGAGGAACTCTTCGCGGCGGCTGGTGTGCAGCATAGCTCCGTCTGACCTCACAGCACCGTAATCAAGTACCCGGCGGGTCTCTGGGTCGACCTCGGTGTCGATAAACACTTCGTTGGATTGTGCCTTTTTGGAAGCGACAATGCGGCGGAGGTTATGTGGCCAAAGTGCAGTTGGTTTCATGGCGAGGGGAGCAGAAGCATAGTAGAAAGACATCTGCATCGCGGCTGCAAAGGTACATAAAAATCTGCACTCTGCTTATCTTTTGTATTCTTTGCAAAAGGTTAAATAGTGTTAAAAAAAAACGGTGCTTGCATAATTCGGGATAATGACGTATATTTGCATTGTTATTAACCCCATAAATAAATGCTTATGAATAGCAAGTCATTAAAAAGTTTGGTAAGTGCACGTGCTGTGGTGCGTGTTGCATTGATTGTCTCAATCGTGTTGTGGTCGCATAGTAGTGGCACAGCACAAACATCGAAATTGACAATACGCACGGGAAGTATTTATACGCTGGGTGTCAGTACAGGGATGAAACCTATGAAAGACTACTGGGCACAGCACGGTAGCGAGGTGTCGAACCCGCAGATGACGCGACTTATGGTGGGGCTTGATATGAGTGTTTTTGCGGTGGAGAAGCTGTCGTTCAATATTCGCATTGCAGGCTGTGAGGGTACTGGCTTGAGCGGAAAGAAGGCCACGACAGTAGGACTGCTGGCTGTCGGGCAATTGGAATACTATTTCCCGCTGGGGGAAAAGAGCCAGCTCAGCATTGGGGCTGGTTTTGGAGCCGATGCCTTCGGCTACTTCCACGATGATGCCGCTGCCCGTTATGATAACTTGATAGTCCCACTGACGGCCACGTGGTGGCATCGGAGAATAGGCATTGTGCTGACCTACGAGTGGTGCGTCGGCAAAAATGCCCCGTCCCACAATGGCTCGGGATTGCCAAAGTTGGCTCCGAATTACATTTCGGCTGGTGTGAGGTTCCGATAGAGGCGTGGGTGATGCGGCGGAAAGAATCAGCTGAAGTGGAATAAGTCCGCTTCAGCTGATTCTCATTTGGCGAGGTGAAAAAGGGCGTATTGGTCGGAGGAATAGCGTAGTTCGTAGGGAGAATCTTCTTCACGCAGCCAGGGGTCGCCACTCCGCTGCGTGGAGATGACCCATAGCGGGAGCGTCGCCTGCTCGCAGAGGTGGCGGTTGACATACCGCTCGAAGACGGCATTGCCTGTGTGGGGAAAAATAGCGCAGTTGCAGGGTACGATATGGTTGTGGGGGAAGGCGGCAGCGAATTTCCACTCGTCGTGGATATCATTCCAGACGCTTTTGCGGTCGGATAGGGGGATATAGGAGGCCAAGGTATCACCCTCGGCGAGGATGATGCGTTGCTCGCGGTCTTGGAGAAGATAAGGGTTGCGATGGCCATACATTTGGCGAGCTCCGCAAATCAGCGGGCGGTCGCCGAGATTGATAGGTTGCACCAGCAGCAAGACTATCATGCTTGTGGCTAATGCGGGGCGCACGCGCCGTTGCATGCCGTAGGCTATTGCCCATGCAATCCACGGCGTAAAGGGGAGAAAGTAGTGCAGCCACATCCGGTGTCCAGTCAGTGCCAGCATCAATCCTGTGGGGACAGCCACCAGCCAAAGCATCAGCCGACGACCGCCGTACCAAGCCACAACCCACAACGCGGCAACGCACATGGCCAGCCGTCCCTTTTGCGGTGGCAAGAGTCCCAGCTTCATGCCTCCCTCATAGCTGATGTTCAGCCCCACAAGACCATTCCAAAGATCCAGCAAGGCATGATGGGCAGCGAAATACACCACAAACGACAAGCAGCCGACCGTAAATGCCCCTGCAGCACCGAGGATAAACCTCCACAGCACACCCCAGTGTCGATGCCATGCCATCACCCCCACCACAGCCACAGCCAGCCCACCCACGAAGGCGACTCCATCGTTGGGGCGGATAAGCACCGTCCAAGCAAGGGCAAAGACTCCCCCGCAAGCGGAGGTGCTGCGGGTAGGGATTTGGAACGTGTTTGACCCGTGCATGGTCCGTGGTTGGTCCGTGTTAAGTCCGACTCCACTCGGACGTGACACGGACCTGACACGGAGTTGACACGGAGTTGACACGGACCAAGTGGGTAGAAAAAAGGTTATAGGTTATGGGTTATGGGTTATAGAAAATTGAGAATTGAGAATTGAAAATTGAGAAGCTGTTTAAATTTGATTGATGAATTTTATTATGCATAAAAGCGAGCAGATTTTTCTTCTTTTTGATGGCGCAATGGGGTTCCATTGTAACGGAAAAAAGAAGGGAAAGATGCCGTTTTTATGCTTTAAGAAAAACAT
>JAFTBM010000044.1 GCA_017455205.1 Bacteroidales bacterium | reverse complement strand
TCTTCGGTGCCGAAGGCCGCACCCTCCCCCTCTCCGACCTCCGCGGCCGCCTCCTCCCGCGCCACCGCGCCACCGCCTTCCCCCCCGCCCTCCCCGCACCCGCCGCCGGCGTCTCCCTCCTCCGCCCCGACAGCCTCCCCGCCCGCCGCCTAATCATCCTCCCCTAACCCCAACCCCACCCCCGAGACAATCTGAATAATCAGAGTAATCAGAATATTCTGATTACTCTGATTATTCAGAGTACTTCTATAACCTATAACCCATAACCTTTCAATTCTCCATTTGCAACGCTCGGAGGCGTTGCCTACTTCCCACCCCCTCCGTATCCGCTCCGTATCCGCTCCGTATCCCCTCCGTATCAAGTCCGTATTCGGGCGGATAAAATACGGCGAGAAAACGGAGCAAAAATGCCTCGCCTTCCTCGCGGGAATTGCCTCTTGGAAATTTGAGTGAAATGATGGAAGCAATAAATGGAATTGGGATGCGTTATAGGTAGAAAACAAGTTATTATTTATGGCAAATCAGAAAAACAACCAGCAAGACCTCAACCTCAGCATTGCGTCGGAGGTGGCCACGGGCGTGTATAGCAACCTTGTGGTGATTAGTCACAATCCGACCGAGATTATATTTGACTTTGCGCAGATATTGCCTGGCGTGCAAGGGGCAACGGTAAGGCAGCGTGTGATTATGAACCCTGTCCATGCCAAGCGTACGTTGGCAGCTTTGGCTGAGAATATCAAGAAGTACGAGCAGCAGTTTGGTGAGATTGAGGAGCCGCAGGTGTTGCCGCAGGGCGACACTATCCCTTATGACATATTGGGTAAGGCATAGCGTGGAATGGAGGGTGTGAGGTGGATTGTAGAGCCGATGGCCTGCGAGGTGGGGAGAAGGCGTGAGGAGGAGCGGCGGGT
Organism: Bacteroidales bacterium; assembly: GCA_017455205.1. Classification (GTDB taxonomy): domain Bacteria; phylum Bacteroidota; class Bacteroidia; order Bacteroidales; family P3; genus Colimorpha. Next base: position 20,971 of record JAFTBM010000044.1, on the reverse strand, counting down.
GGCATACAGGCTGCTGTGCAGGCTTGTAGGTGGCGAACCGCGCTTGGCGCATGATGAGTGGGGGAGACCTTATTTGCCTGATATGCCCGAGTGGTCGGTCAGCATCAGCCATTGCCGCAAGGCAGTGGCGGTAGCTGTCAGTGGGTCGAAGCGGGTGGGGGTGGATGTGGAATGCCGACGCAGGGTGGATGAGGGGCTGATGGGGCGCGTTTGCACGGAGAGCGAATTGCTGTCGGTCAGAGCTGATGCAGATATGGCGATGGCGTTTCTTCGCTTGTGGACACGGAAAGAGGCCGTCCTCAAGTGTCGTGGCACGGGCATCCGGGGTTTTGCAAGTCTGCGGGAGGCGCTGGTGGATAGTGGAATGAGTGTTGAGACGGTGGAGTGCGGTATTCCCGATGTGGTGGTTTCACTCGCCACGATGTAGGGGAGGGGGGTAATCGTTTACGGGCGCAGTATGTCAGTGCTGCCATCGGTGTTGATGCGGATGATGCGGCTGCCTTGGGACTCGCCTGTTTGGAACTCAGGAAGGGATGGCACGAGGAAGTCTACACGTTGCTTCAGAGCCTCTGAAATGTCGGCATAGGAGCGTGGCGAAGGCTGTCCGCTGAAGTTGGCCGAGGTGCTGACCAAGGGTGAGCCGAGGCTGTTGATGACCTCTTGGCAGAAATGGTGTTTTGGCAGGCGGATTCCGAGTGAGCCATTGGAGGCATATAGGTTGGGGGCAATGGGAATCGTAAGTACTTTGTGCCATAGGCGTTCAGGCAGGATGTAGGTAGTGGGGCGGGAGGTGTGGGTGGCAAGCAGTGGGCAGGCGTTGAGGTTGGTGATGCTTTCTGTGCAGAGGATAAGCATACTTTTAGAGGGGTCGCGCTTTTTGATTTCGTAGAGGCGAGCGACGGCATCGGCGTTGCGGGCATCGCAGCCGATTCCCCAGATGGTGTCGGTGGGGTAGAGGATAGTGCCACCTGCACGAAGGACACTGACTGCGGAGGCGATAGCGTGTTGCATACAGGTGCAAAGATACAAAAAAAAAGCGTCATGAGCTTGTAGGTATGAAGTTTTTTTTGTACCTTTGCACAATGTTTGAATTGGGAGTATACTGAAGAGGGAAATTAACTTATTTATAAACCAAAACATTAAAAGCGTATGGAGTTTATCGGAAACTTGTGGAGAGCCAACACGCCGCTGTTTATGCTGATAGCGGGGTTGATAGTGGTTACTCCGTTTATTGTCTTCTACGTTAAGAAGGCATTAAAAGAGCATCCCAAGGGACTTATTCCCGCGGCGTTGAGCAACATGGGCGAGCGTTTCGGCTACTACATTATGAACGCCGTGCTGTCGCTGTTTATCTGCTCGAAGTTCGGTGTGCCTGACAAGACGGCTGGCATTATGTTTGCCATCTTCTATTTCTTGATTTATGTTTTGAGTCTGCCTGGCGGTATCATTGCTGACCGCACCAAGAATTACAAGAGGACTATTATCACTGGACTTATTGTCATGGCGGTGGGTTATTGCATCCTCTCCATTCCGGTGTTCAGTGGGCATGGGTTCTCGTGGGTTATGGTGCTGACCATGCTGGCTCTCTTAATCATTGCATGCGGCAATGGTTTGTTCAAGGGTAACCTGCAGGCTGTGGTAGGCCAGCTCTACGACGACTTCGAGGCAGAAGAGGCCAAGAAGGGTCCCGAGGCATTGGCCAAAGCCAAGGAGAAACGCGACACGGGCTTCCAGATTTTCTATGTCTTTATCAACGTGGGTGGTGTCGTGGCACCCTTCATCGCCCCCATCATCCGCAACTGGTGGCTCAAGAGTCACAACATGATCTATAATGCCGACCTGCCGAAGCTGTGTCACGACTTCGTCGCCAACAGTGACACCATGAAGCCCGAGGCCGTAGCCAACCTCACCGAGTTGGTTGCTAAACAACCCGAGTTGGCCACGCAGGGAGTGGACATGGCTCAGTTCTGCGACAACTACATCACCGTGTTCAATACAGGTGTGCACTTTGCTTTCATCGCATCGGTGGCTGCCATGCTCATCTCCCTTACCATCTTCCTCTGCACAAAGAAGGGTCTTCCCAATCCTGTCAAGAAAGAGAGTGTCAGCACTGCCGATCACGAGAAAGCCCTTGATAATATGAGCCGCGAGGAACGTGAAGCGTTGGCAAAGGATGTAAAACAGCGCATGGCTGGCCTTTATGCTGTGCTTGGTGTCTGCGTCTTCTTCTGGTTTGCGTTCCATCAGAATGGCGAATCATTGGCATTCTTTGCTCGCGACTTTATCCAGAACGATGCCATTCCGCCCGAGATTATGCAGTGCATCAATCCCTTCTTCGTCATCATTCTTACGCCCATAATTATGTGGCTCTTTGCAAGTCTGACGCGCAAAGGGAGGGAGGTCTCTACTCCCCGCAAGATAGCACTTGGCATGGCCATTGCCGCATGTGCCTACATCTTCCTGGTAGCCTTGAGCGCCATGAACGGCTACGACTCGCCCGAAGCATACAACGGCAGCGTACCCCTTGGCATCAAGGAAGGCCCATGGGCTTTGATTGTTACCTACTTTTTCCTCACCGTGGCCGAACTCTTCATCAGCCCGTTGGGATTGAGCTTTGTGTCTAAGATTGCTCCCAAGCACATTCAGGGTATCTGCCAGGGGCTGTGGCTCAGTGCTACCGCCATAGGCAACCTGCTCATCCTCCTCGGACCATACCTCTACAATGGTATGCCCAAGTTGTGGATGTGCTGGTTGGTATTTGCCGCCATTTGCCTTGTAGCAATGGGGGTGATGTTCGGTATGCTGAAGTGGCTTGAAAAGATTACTTCCGGGAAGCAGTAAGAACCTCGCATGGAAGTTGAAAGAGAGGGGCGTTCGTGTGCAGAACGTCCCTCATCTTTATTGTGGGATAAATAGAGGCAGATATGGCTCTTTTGCCGAGTGTAGAGGGTATGTGCTTGCAGTGAGTTGTCGGAAAGGGATAGGCAAGTGGTGGGCTGGTAGGTTTGTTGCACTGCCGGATAATGCAGGAGGGTATCCCGTCGGCTTGGGATACCCTCCTGTGTCAGTCTGATAATGGAGTACTGCTGTGTTAAGCGTTTTTGTACTTCTCGATTTGCACCTTCATAGCATCGACGCAGTCGGCCACTGCCTGCTCAAAGGTATCGGCCTGCTTGGAGATGAAGAGGTCGTTGCCCGGGACGCAGAGGCGGAGTTCGGCAATCTTGTTGTTGTGGCTTTCTGGCTTGTCCACTTTCAGCGTTACTTCGCTGCGGACAGCGTTGTCGATCATACGGTCAAGCTTGGAGACCTTCTCGTTGATAAACTTTTCCAGTTTTTCATCGGCCGTGAATTTGGCCGCATTGATGATAATGTTCATGGTATTGCTTATTTGGGGTTAATCATTTCTTTCTTCCGCGGGGGTGGGTGTGCTGATACGTTTGTTTTAGTTGTTCGCGGGTGATATGGGTGTAGATTTCGGTGGTAGCAAGGTTTTCGTGGCCGAGCAGCTCTTTGAGGGCCAGCAGGTCGCCGCCCTCTTTCAGTATGTGGGTGGCAAAACTGTGGCGGAACACATGAGGTGATATCCTGTCTGCGGTTGAGAGCATAGTCATGTATTTCTTCACAAGATAATATACCTGTCCGGCCGTCATCTGTTTTCCTTTGGGTGTTGTAAATAGCCACTCTGTCTCTCCCACTTCCTGCCTCTTCAACGCGATATAGGATGAAATATTGCCTGCCAACTCGGTTTCTATGGGGATTATTCGTTCTTTGTTGCGTTTTCCGAGCACTTTTATTGTCAGGGCAGTTGTATCGACTGCGTGTTCCTTAAGTCCTATCAGTTCGGCTCGGCGGATGCCTGTCTCGTAGAGTATCCGCAGGATTAGGGCATCGCGTTGTCCCACGAAGTCGGTGGGGAATAGACCTGCATCGTAGAGATGTTCCAGTTCGGGTTCGCGGTAGAACACAGGGGTACGCTTGGGCTGTTTGGGGTAGGTGATTTTGACCATTAGGTCGGCATCGTAAAGGCCGTTGCTCCTCAGCCAGCGTAGCCAGCTGCCTACCGATGAGAGGCGGCGCTTGATGGTGCCAGGAGCCTCGCCTCGTTCGGTGTGGGTCATTTGCCAAGATCTGACATCGCGTGCTGTCATCTCGTGTAACTCCACCACTCCGATGGCTGCCAAATGTTCAGCAAGGTCGTGCAAATCGCCAGTATAGTTGCGCACTGTCCCTGCGGCCATTCGCCTCTCGGTGGCGATATAGTCTGTGAAGCCTGATATAGACTCTTCTATGGTCATCAAAGCGTCTTCTTAAGCTCAACCAGTAGCCTGCGTAGCTCGCCCAAAGTGTCGATTAATTCCATCTTGGCACTTTCTGAAGGCTTAAGTTTCAGCTGCTCACGGGCACCTTCGAGTGTGTAGCCGCAGTCGCGCGTTAGGTAGCGGATGCGTTTCAGCACTTCTATATCCTGTTGCGTATATGAGCGTACGCCCCGTTTGTTCTTCGTGGGTTTGATTTGCTCAAATTCGTCTTCCCAAAAGCGAAGTACCGAGGGGGCAACGCCGAGCATCCCAGCCACCTCACCTATGTTGTAGTATAGCTTATGTGCCTCCATGTTCTATCGCGTCAGTATGAGTAATATCCTTGGTTTTCGAGATAGCTCTCGCGCTTCTCATATTTCAAGTCTTTCAGGGCATCGGCCTTAATGTTGATTTGGAAGAACCAGCTGCGATAGTAGCCAAAGGGTACCCAGCTGAACTTCATTTCCCAGCAGTGAAGGTCGCGGTAAACATCCACCGTGGTGTAGCTCATACCTTTATTGACGAAGTCGTAGCCCGTGCTCATGGATATTTTCCAGTTCTTGGTTAGGCTGACGTTGCCCGAGAGGCTGATGCTCTGCACGGTTTCTTTCCTCATATTCATTTCTTTGGCCACATAGTTGGCAGCATGGCTGAGGCTGTAGCTGACGCTGATATTCCAAGGCACCGAGAAGTCCACATATCCTCCCATCATCGGCACGGGGCTGTAGTTGTAAGGGGTTTGCAGCAGCGTGTACACTGGCTGTCCACCATCTCCCTTCTTTCCTTCCGATTTGAAGGTGTTTTCATTCAGGCTAAACGAGACCTGTGTGCTCCATGTTGAACTTTGATGACGGAAAAGGCGACCCTCTTCAACCCAAAGATACTTGTTGTGCATGTTGCCGAAAGTGTCTACCACATAGGGGCAGAATGAGCCGCTGTAGTTGAGTACCACCGACCTAAACAATGTCGTCCTTCCACTGACGCTGAGGTTGCTCCAGTTGAGGGAGTCTTTGGCCAAGTCGTAGGAGGATGCGAGTGTGAGATTCTCTATCAAAGCGATTTTCTTTACCTCGGCTGCGGTGTCGAAGGGGTTCTGCACCTTGATTTCAAGGTTGTTGCCGATGCTCATCCTCATGCTGCCACTTTTGCCATCGGGTGGTCCTCCATAGAGGCTGTTTTGGAAGATGGAGTAGCGGTGGACGTAGCCTGTATTGTCGGTGTATTGTTTCCAGTAGCCCATCCATTCGCTTCCGAAATCGGGTCGATAGGAGAATCCTACCGTGGGGTTAATCACGTGGCGCAGGGCTTTCAATGGCCCGTATTTGAATTGGAACATCCCGTAGATGCGCGTGCTGAGCGAGGAGCTAAAGCTGAAATCGCGATTGCTGCGGAAACCGCGCACGGTGTCGGTGGTCAGCACACCAGTGGCGGTATCATAGTGGCGGTCAATGGTCGTCCAGTGCCATCGCTCATTGTAGCTCACGGAGTTGGTCCAGTTGAAGAATTTGAGCACCTTGACGCTGCTGCTGAGCGGAATGCTATGCTGCACACCGTATTGCATCCTGTCGAGGGTGGTCTGCTTGAAAAGGTCAGAGTCCTGTGCCGTGATGTTGTTTTCGGCATTCATCACATAGCTCAGCGAGATATTCTCCCACCAGCGGTAGCCTCCTACTGGCTGCTTTCGGCGGAAGGGGTAGATGGTTGTCGAAGAGAGGCTGATGCTGGGCAATTTGATATTCATCACGCCCGTCTGTGCGTTGAACGACTCTCGTGCTGCTGCCGCAAGGTTGAGGTAGGAACCCAGCTTGGTGTTGTAGCTCACCGAAGAGGTGGTGGTACTGTTGAAGTAGTCTGCTCGGTTGGTAGTGTTACGGTTGTAGTTGCGGCTTTGCAGGTTCACATTGGCCGAGAAGCGGCTGTTGGGATTGGCCTTGGCGTCTTGGCTGTGTTGCCATGTCAGCTTGAAGTCGGTGTAGGCGGCAAAGGTGTTGGTGTCGCCCCTAATGCCTGTGAAGGTGCGTCCGTATTTTAAGTCAAGTCCCCCCTTGTACTTGTAGCGCCTATAGTAGTTCGACTTCATTTCGCCCGCCCACGAGAGGTTGGTGTAGAGTTCGGCCAGCAGCAGCAGGTCGATGTTGTCGTTGATGTCCCAGTAGTAGCCCCCGTCTTTGAGGTAGTAGCCCCGATAGTTCATCCAGCCATACGAGGGGATGATGATGCCCGAAGCTTTATTGTGAGTTATCGGGAAGAAGGCGAAAGGCAGTGCCAGTGGCGTGGGAGCATCCTCAATGGTGAGCCAAGCCGGCCCCGTAACCATCTTGTCGCCCGAGATGAGCTTCGACTTGGTGAAGTTAATTGCAAAGTGAGGGTGGGCATAGTTGCATGTGGTGTAGCTCCCACCGCTGAGGTACATCACCGAATCGTTCATTTTCTTCACCTTCTTTCCATGCAGGTAGCCGTCCCCTTCCTGGGTGATGACACCTTGGATGATGCCCTTTTTGGTGCTGTAGTTGAACGTGATGGTGTCGGCATGGTATTCATCCTCCTGTTGCTTGAAGTAGGGCCGCCCCTCCACCTCGCCAGCTGTGTCCACCGTGCCGTAGGCGTGAAGTGTCTCGCCATCGAAATCCACCTCAATGCGGCTGGCTTTGAGCTGCATCTCGTCGTAGTCAATGACTCCCTCGGAGTAGAGCATAGCCCGCTTGGATTTCACATCCATCGCCACCGAGTCCCGAGCCTTGTACTTCACCACCTCCCTCACCGCATTTTCCGACACCCGCATCAGCGTGTCTACCCCACTTTGCGCCCACGCTACCGCCCCTGGCACCATCATCAGCCCCAGCAGTAGCCATTTCCTATATCCTCCGCACCTATGCAAGTCAATTAATTTTCAACATTCAAAAAATCTTCGTACCTTTGCATTTTCAAATTGCAAATATAGCATTATTTGGGCAATTCATTAAAGGCAAAAAAACACTAACTTGAATATGAAACGCTTTCTCGTCGCTTTTATTGCATTTCTTCTGCCGCTGGGCACTATTTATTCTCAAAAAAAGGACACCTACCAGGTGCGAACTGTTGTCATCGACCCAGGCCACGGTGGTGCCAAGCCAGGTGCACGGGGAGGGCGCTCGTTTGAAAAGGACATCACCCTCTCGGTGGCCAAAAAGTTCGGCAAGCTGGTAGCCGACAACTATCCCGACGTGAGGATTATCTACACCCGCACCACCGATGCCGATATTTCCCTCGCCGAGCGAGCACGCATTGCCAATAGCAACAAGGCCGACCTCTTTATCAGCATCCATGCCAACTCCCACCCCACCGCCACCCCCACTGGCGTAGAGACCTTCGTCATGGGTCTCTCCGAAAGCCGTGCCAACCTCGAAGTGGCCAAGAAGGAGAACGCAGACATCCTGCTCGAGGCTGACTACAAGACCAATGCCGACTACAGTGGGTTCGACCCCAACGCCCCCGAGACCTACGTTATGCTTACCATGTTCCAAAATGCCTTCATCGACAAAAGCCTCAACTTTGCACAAGCCATTCAGACCCAGTATAAGCAGCAACTTCGCACCATCAACCGTGGCGTTAAGCAGGCCGAACTCTACGTGCTCTACAAGACCACTTGCCCTTCAGTCCTCACCGAGATTGGCTTCATCTCCAACCCCACCGAGGAAGCCTATATGCTCAGCGACGAAGGCCAAGCCCGCATCGCCATCAGCCTCTTCAACGCTTTTATGAACTACAAGGCCACCGAGGAGGGTACTGGCAAAATCGCCAACCCCATTATCAACCTTCCGGGCTACAATACCCAACCTGCACCTCCCGCTGTGGTCGAAAATTCAAAGGCTGACTCAGTCCAGCCACCAGCCGATGCTTCCATCAAGCCCGAGGCAGAAGCCGAACCCGTGGATGATAGCCCTATCGACCTCAATCCGGGCGAATCCCCACTGATCACCGAAGTGGAGCCAGTCCCTACCCAACCAGCTGACACTACCATCCTTCCCCCTGCCCCTCCCCAGAAACCGACCCCCTCTCCCTCCTTGCCCCCTCGCATAGACTCAACACCCACAGAGCCAGCCCCCTCCGTTGCCTCCACTGTCGCCCCAATCGCGGCTCCTACAGTTGAACCCAAGCCCACCGAAGAACCCAAACCCACGCCGCAGCGTGAGTCCCTCGTACCCCCAACCAACACTGCCGACCCCTCCGCTGCACAATACTACACCGTCCAGTTCCTCACCCTCGGTATTGAGCGGCAGCCAGGTGCCCCCGAGCTCGAAGGCATCACCGACTTCCAAGCCGTGAAGAAAGGCAACGCCTACGTCTACCTCACTGGTCGCTTCCGCACCCGTCAGGAAGCCAGTGCCTACTGCGAACACCTCAAACGGGCCACCTCTTTTTCCGATGCTTGGGCCTACCTCTATAAAGTCCCAGCTGGCTCGCAGGCCGCCCCCGCGCCGCAGCAGCAACAGCAGCCCTCCACCCAAGCCTCCTCCGTCAGCGGGCTAACCTTCCGCGTTCAGTTCTGTACCTCCAACAAGCTGATGAAAGCTGGCGACCCCGACCTGCAGGGCATAGCCGACTTCCAATCCTCCCCGTCGGGGCGCTACTATATCTACACCGCTGGCAACTACGCCACCCAAGCCGAGGCCGAGCAGCGTTGTGCCACCATCCAGCGTACTACACGCTTCAAGGATTCCTACGTGGTGGCCGTTCATAATGGCAGTCGAATCAGCCTCGAGCAAGCCGCTGCCCTCGCAAAGCAGAAATAACGCTCATCACGCCGTCCCCATGATTGACCTCCACAACATCACTCGCCTCTTCGGTAGCCAGCGTGCCGTCGACAATGTCTCCTTCCACGTAGGCAAAGGCGAAATCGTGGGTCTGCTCGGCCCCAACGGCGCGGGCAAATCCACCCTGATGAAAATCCTCACCTGCTATCTTCCGCCCACCGAGGGCGAAGCCACGGTCTGCGGCCACAGCATCTACGACGACTCCCTCGCCGTGCGCCGCTGCATAGGCTACCTCCCCGAGCATAACCCGCTCTACCCCGACATGTACGTCGGCGAGTACCTCCGTTTTGCCGCTGGCTTAGGTGGAGTGAAAGACACCCGTTCAGCCGCCGACCGCATGATTGAACTCACTGGCCTCACGCCCGAGGCCCACAAGCGCATCGGCCAGCTCTCCAAAGGCTACCGCCAGCGTGTGGGTCTCGCCCAAGCCCTTATCCACGACCCACAGGTGCTTATCCTCGACGAACCCACCACTGGCCTCGACCCCAACCAGCTCGAGTTCATCCGCTCTGTCATCATTCAGGCCGGGCGCGACAAGGCCATCCTCCTCTCCACCCACGTCATGCAGGAGGTGGAAGCCATGTGCTCGCGAGCCATCATCATCGACCATGGCCACATCGTGGCCGATGAAAGCACCACTGGGCGCAACGCCTCCATGCTCACCGAGCAGTTCCACCGCCTCACTCAATCCCCCGAATCCAACCCCAAACAATAACCCCACAAAACCCTTTTACCCTATGACCCGACAAGAACTCATCGCCCTCATTCGCCAGCGCCAGTCGTTCCTCTGCATTGGCCTCGACACTGACCCCGCCAAGATGCCCTCCCACCTACAAACCGACCCCGACGGCATCTTCCACTTCAACCGTGCCATCATCGATGCCACCATCGACCTCTGCATCGCCTACAAGCCCAACCTCGCTTTCTACGAGGCTCTTGGCCTCGACGGACTCCGTCAGCTAAAGCTCACCATGGACTATCTCCACTCCCTCACCCAGCCCGTCTTCACCATCGCTGACGCCAAGCGAGGCGACATAGGCAACACCTCCGAGCGCTACGCTCGTGCTTTCCTCGACCCCGCAGGCGACTTCAACTTCGATGCCCTCACCGTGGCACCCTACATGGGCATCGACTCCGTCCAACCCTTCACAGCCATCGAAGGCAAATGGGTCATCCTCCTTGCCCTCACCTCCAACCGCGGAGCCGCCGACTTCCAGCTTACTCCCGACCCCAACGGCACCCCCCTCTACCAGCGTGTACTGCAGACCTCAAGGCAATGGGGCAATACGGGCAACATGATGTACGTTGTCGGAGCCACCCAGGCCACTATGCTCACCGAGGTGCGTCGCATCGTCCCCGACAGCTTCCTGCTCGTCCCTGGCGTAGGGGCACAAGGTGGCAGCCTCGACGAAGTGTGTCGCAACGGCCTCAACGCCGACTGCGGCCTGATAGTCAACTCCTCGCGTGGCATCATCTACGCCTCCTCGGGTGCAGATTTTGCCGAGGCCGCACGTGCCGAGGCCCTCAAGCTTCAGCAGCAAATGGCGCAACACCTCCACCGCTAAACCCACCCGCCCATGAACAACCGCACACTCCTCCGCGTCCTACTTGTCCTCACACTCTGCTATGCGGGTCTTTCCGCCATAGCCTACCTCTCAATGAGCGTCATGCAACCCCTACTGGCCGAAGGCTATTCTGCCTACGCCAGCCACTTCCCCTCCGAGTTCTATTCCGTCCTCGAAGTGCTCTGCAACGCCCCACGAAGCTACTTCCTCCTCACCTCGGTCTGCTACCTGCTCGAAGTCGTGGGTGCTATCCTTATGTGGCGGCCTCGCGCCGCAGGCTTCCACTGCTATGCTATTGCTCGCCTGCTCCTCATTCTCGCCCCAGCGCTCTTCCTCGGACGAGCCTTTATCGGCCTTGGCGACATTATGTTCGCCCTCCTCTACATCGCCCTCTACTACTACCTCCTCCGCCAACTGGGCATCTTCGGGAGCAAGGCCGATGCCAGTGCCACCCCTCCCGACAACCTCCCCCAATGAACCCCTTTACCCCGGTGCCCTCGGGATGCCTCATCGGCCTCTCGCCGATGGACGATATTACCGACCTCCCATTCCGCGAGCTCTGCAAAGGCTTTGGTGCCGACCTGCTCGTTACCGAGTTCATAGCCGCCGAAGCCCTCAATCGCGAGGCTGAGAAAAGCTTCCGCAAGATGCGCTTTACCCCCGCGCAACGCCCCCTCGGCATCCAAATCTTCGGTGCCAACGAGGCCGAGTTGCTACGCTGCCTCGACATCGTCAGCGAAGCCGAACCCGACTTCATCGACATCAACTGGGGATGCCCAGTGCGCAAAGTGGCTGGTCGAGGTGCTGGCAGCGGCATCTTGCAGGACATTCCCCTTATGCTCCGCATCACCCGCTCCCTCGTCGAACATTCCCGCCTGCCCTTGACCGTCAAGACCCGCTTGGCCTACACCGCTGGCTCGCCCCCAGTGGCCGACTTCGCCGAAGCCTTGCAGGACACTGGCATCGCCGCCCTCGCCATCCACGGCCGCACCAAAACCCAGATGTACACCGGCTTGGCAGACTGGACGCTCATCGGTCGGGTGAAGGACAATCCTCGCATCCACATCCCCATTTTGGGCAACGGCGACATCACCACTGCCACCCAAGCCCTCGAAGCCCACCGCCGCTACGGCGTCGACGGCATCCTCATTGGGCGTGCCGCTATCGGCAACCCGTGGATATTTGAGCAGTGCCGCCAAGCCTTCAGCGGACTGCCCCAACGTCAGCCCTCGCTCAAGGAGCGAGCCGCCGTCTGCCTGCGCCATCTCCACGCTGCCATCGACTTCAAAGGCGAACACACCGCCCTCTTCGAGATGCGTAAACACTATGCTGCCTACTTCCGAGGTCTGCCAGGCATCAAGCCGTTCCGCATTGCACTCACCACTGCTCCCACCATCGCCGAGGTCGAGCACCTCCTTTCCACCCTTCCCCACATCCCCTAATTTCGCCCAAAGCAGCCGCCAAAACTCTTTCCTTCCCCTCCCCAAAACCCCTCCCTCGGGTAGGGACTTGGTCCGTGTCATCTCCGTGTCATCTCCGTGTTAGGTCCGTGTCACCTCCGACTCGGGTCGGACATCACACGCTCCAACCACGGGCATGCCACGCCATAGAGACGCTCCAACTCCCGAGTGCAGCCCGACCGATTGGGGAACGCGCAGGGGTGGGATAGGCTGAAACTTCAAGCGTTTTAGATTTTTTAACAGTCGGCAACTTGTTTTTTTATTTTATTATATATATATTTGCCATAGGTCAAGGTATACTCCAGAAGGGTGGAGTATGCTGACATACAGATGATTGTATTGAAAAAGAATAGGAGGAACACTATGAAACAGGCGATTAATAGATGGGCAGTTGTTCTATTGGCATTGCTTCCTATGGCGGCGGGTGCACAAAGTATCACCCTGGCGGATTATACCTTCTCCACGGGAGTAGATGCCTCGAAGTGGTTCACCATCACCAGTACCACCAACCTCTGCACCGAGGATGTGGGCGACTATGCCTACACACCCCTGCAGACCCTCCCGTTCACTTTCCCCTTCGGCGGAAGCAGCTACACACAGTGGTCGGCCTCGGGCGACGGTCTGCTCTGCCTCGGTTCGACGCTGGTTGATCCTGGTTCGGGTAGCCAGTATAGCGACGTTACCTTCTCCAGCGGCAACATAGCTGATGGAGCCCCTAAAATAGCAGGCTACGCGCATGATGGATCGTGCGGCAGTGCTTCGGGGCATTACATCTATGGACAAAGCTTTGCCGACACAGTCTACGTGATAGAGTTCAGCGTGGGTACCGACTGGAATAATGGCGGCACGGCCAAATGGCAGGTGCAGCTCTTTGCCAAAGGCGATGTACGCTTGGTCTACGGCACTTCGACTGGCAGCTACGACTTCCAGATAGGCATGTGTGCCAGTGCGACCGACCTGTGGCTTGTCAGCACTTCGCATACGGCCACCCACTACACGGCGGGCAACAGCACGACGGTCGATGAATGGCCTGGTGCGAACCGCTACTACCATTTCGCAGCTCCCTTCATCTGTCTTCCCCCCGCGGGTGTAACAGCTTCGAGCATCAACAGCTCGGGCTACACCCTCTCGTGGACTGCCACCGATGGGGCCAGCAAGTATATAGTCTACAACAACCTAACGCCTCACGTAACCACCTCCACCAGCTACACACAGACGGGTCTTGCCGCCTGCCAGGGCGACTACACCGTTGGCGTGGCCGCCGTCTGCGGAAGCGATACCTCGGCCCCCAGCACACAGATAATCAACATCAACGGTGGCTCCAGTGTGATGGAAGACTTCGACTCCTACACTGGCACGGGGGTCAGCACCGGCTCGGGGTGGGAACAGATGCAGGGCAGCTATTCCACTCGCTCACTCCCAACGGGTTGGTATTTCCCCAATAACTATATGGGCGACAGCCCTTCGGATGCCAACAACCCCAACATCTGGCTCAGCCAGGCGGTGGATGGCACTTATGGCAATGGCCAAAACGTGCCAGGCAGTGTGACCCACCTGGAATACAAGACCACTGGCAAGCGTGCCGTGGCCGCATTGCCTCTCCTCGGTTCGCCAGCCAACGACTTGAGCATCCGCTTCAAATTCCAGCTTGAGCAGAGCAGCACCGAGTTCCGCCTCGGCATCATGACGCGCCTCGATGGCACCGACGACGAGAACATAGCTTCTATCGTCATTCTCAAGACGTGGACCACCTCCGGCCAGTGGGTGCAGGTGGATGAAGCCCTGGGCGACCTGCTCAGCACCACCTATGCTGGCGGAACCTACCGCATCACCCTCGAATACTGGAATCCCAGCACGGGGGCGGGCTATCGTGCTTATATGGATGAGGTGGAGCTCGGCACCGAGCAGTGCACCGCACCTACCGACTTGACCATCACCAACAAGACCACCACCAGTCTGCGCCTCGGATGGAGCAGTGCTGCACCCAGTTCGGCCACATACACTATCTTCGTCAATGGCAATGAGTATGCCACCACAGCGGCTGGTGCCACTTATCAGGACATCAGTGGCCTCTCGCCGCTGACGCGCTACACCCTTGGGGTGCGTACCAACTGCGTGGCTTGCGAGCAGAACAGCCGCACCTCGTCGGCACGTACACGCATGCTCTGCACGGGCACAGTGGATGCCCCATACAGCGAGAATTTTGACTTCTATAGCATTGGGGTCGCCACCTCAACTACACCGCCAGCGACTTACCCCGCCCACACCGTCCCTTCCTGCTGGACGCTGACGGGCATCAGCAGCTCCACCTCCACCTATCCCCAGATATTCCTCTCGACAGCCAACGCACACGCCACCAATGCATTGATGTTCATCAATGGTGCTGCAAGCAACGTCAGCTATGCTGTGTTGCCACGGGTGAGTACCACCGATATTGCCCACCTGCGGCTCGATTTCTGGTATCGCAATAGTGCAACAGCGACCACTTGCGGCCAGTTTACCATTGGCACCATGACCGATGCTGGCAACGCCTCGACGTTCACTCCCTTGCACACATTGGATAGGGTCACTTCGTGGACACGCATTCAGGACACCCTCGGCATCTACGACCCCTCGGCTTCGGCTCGCTACATCGCCATCCGCTACAGCGGCGGGAGCAGCAGTGCACAGTGGTCGGCCATCGATAGTGTGCGGATTACCACCCTCTCCTGCCTGCCTGTGAGTAACCTGTCGGCCACCGACATCACCACCAGTGGCTTCCGGGTTACGTGGAACGAGCATAACGGCACGGCCACCTACACCGTCAGTATCAACGATGTGAACCACACCACTGCAGCTGGTGCCACCTCCTACACGGCCTCGGGTCTACCCAAAGGGTCGGCCTGCAAGGTGGTGGTTACCCCCTCGTGTGGTGGCGACAGCCGCACGGCCTATCTCTTCACTGCCTGCGACGATGGTGTCAGCCTGCCTTATAGCGAGACCTTCGACTACTATGGTGGAGCCATCAGCACTGGCACTGGAGCCCCCACGGGATATCCCAGCCACACCCTGCCCAACTGCTGGCAATTTCTTGGTCTCAGCACCTCCACCTCCACCTATCCGCAAGCCTTCATCACCAACAACTCCACCTATCGCGTCAGCGGCCAGGGCCTCCTCTTCCGCGCGGCCAACACCGACAACCCTCTCTACGCCGTTCTGCCCCTGCCCGAAGGCACCACGCCCACCGCTCACCTCAAACTCTCGTTTGCCTACAAGAGCAGCGTCGTTACCGCCACGGCGGGTCGCCTCGTCTACGGCGTTATGGCCAATCCCTCCAATGCCAGCAGTTTTGTACCGCTCGACACTGTCGACCTCACCACTGCATGGACTACTATCGAGTGTGCCATAGGCTCGCGGTCGCTCTACACCGCCTCGTTCTCCTCCACCGACCGCCCGCATGTGGCGTTCAAGTATGTCGGTGGGGCGGCCAATACAGGCTACACGGCCATAGACAACGTGAAGCTTGAGGTGGTGTGCAGCGGTGGCCTGACGGCTTCGGGTATTACCACATCGGGATGTACACTCACTTGGAGCGACTTCAGCGGTGGTGCCTACCCCTATGCCGTCTACGATGGGAGTACCCTGCTTGCCACCACAGCCACGGGTGCTACCTCCTACGTAGCCTCGCTTTCGGGCGGTCTCCACACCATCAAAGTCAAAGCCAGTTGCTCGCCTTGCGACTGCGAGGAGATGACCGTAAACGTGATGATACCCTGCTCGGGGACGTTGCCTTATAGTGAGAACTTCGACGGTGTCGCTGGGACTACTTCCACGAGTACGAGTGCTCCCTCGGGATATGCTGCTGGCACTCATGGCAAGCCCGACTGCTGGTATTTCCCTGGCATGAGCACCACCACCAGCACCTATCCGCAGGTATTCATCTACTCGGGCTCCAGCTCCACCTACCGCTACAGTGGCAAGAGCATGTTGTTCAAGATATGCAACAACACATCGGCCAAGGGTATAGCAGCCATAGTTAAGCAGTTTGGCGTGCCGACATCGGGGCTGACTATGAGCTTCCGCTACAAAGTAACCAACGCCACCTATGGCAAGATGCAGTGGGGTTATGTTACCGACCCAGAAGACCCCTCCACCTTCGTCGCAGTCGGTAGTGGCACAGCTACCAGTTGGACACAAACCACCATCAACTACAGCACAGCCAGTGGTGTCCCCTCTACGGAGTGTTATCCCGCTTTCTGCTTCACCAACTCCCGTGCCTCATCGGTCTACACCTACTATGGTGGGCTTGACGAGATTACCATCACGCAAAGTGCCCCCTGTGCAGTGCCGAGTCTCACGGCATCCAATGTCGGCAGTTCCACAGCCACTCTCACCTGGGCAGACCCATACAATTCGGGTTACACCTACACCGTCAAGAACAGCTCAACAACCCTTGGCACCACCGCCGCCACCACTTACAGCCTAACTGGACTCGCCGCCAACACAGCCTACACCATCACCGTCGAAGCCTCGTGCGGGTCATCCAACAGCGTCAGCTTCACCACCGAATGCGACCCCTCGCTCCCCTATACCGAGAACTTCGATGGCATCACGGGCAACGTGGCCACTGGCAACAATAACACCGTGCCCACAGGCTACCCCAACACCCATGCCAAGCCCAGCTGCTGGCGCTTCCACAACATAGACAACAGCCACGCTTGGGCCTACCTCAGCAGTTATAGTGCCCACATCAAGACGGGTAAAGCCATGTTCCTGCGCAGCGATGCCGCTACCCCCATCTATATGGTGCTGCCCAACTTCTCCACCGCTCATGCCTCCCACCTCAAGCTCACTTTCGATTATAAGCACAAGAGCAATACTACCTCCTCGGGCATATTGAGCTACGGCGTGATGACCGACCCTGATGATCCCTCCACCTACATCAACATCGCTTCCCTCCCCCGCACCAACAATGCGTGGGAGAACGTTTCCGATATGCTGGGTACACACATCATTCTGCCCAGCAGCCCCCTCTACGTGGCTTTCCGCTACGAAGGTGGTACCAGCAATAGCTATTCATACGCCACCTGCCTTGAAAATATCAACATAGAGGCTATCAATTGTCTGCCTCCCACCGACCTTGCCGCCAGCGTTACTCCCGCCAGTGCAACCCTCACGTGGACAGACTTCAATGGTGGAGCTACCTACCAAGTTTACCAGAACGGAACACTCATCAATACCACTGCAGCAGGTGCCTCTTCCTATACCGTTAGTGGTCTCACTTCGGGCGCAACCTATACCTTCAGTGTCAAGGCTGTCTGCTCTGGTTCCACAACCAGCGATGAGGTGTCCACCACCGTCATGATTCCATGCGATGGCAGCGCCGCCCTTCCCTACACCGAGAACTTTGACAGTTATTCTGGTAATTCCACGAGTACGAGCAATCCCACAGGCTACCCCAACCACACCAAGCCTACTTGCTGGGCATTCCCAGGAATGAGTACTTCCACCTCTGGCTACCCCCGCATATTCCTCACCAACAATAGTTCCTACCGCGTCAGTGGCAACGGACTGCTCTTCTTGGGAAATACCACCTCAAGTGTGAATTACCCTGGCGTGGCAGTTGTGGCACAGGACTTCGGTATCGCATCCAGTAGTATGGGGTTCTCATTCAAATACAAGGTGAGCAGCAGCTACTATGGGCGCATCGACTATGGTGTTGTTACCAACCCGGGCGACAGCAACACATTCATCCGTCTGGGTGGCACTACCAGCACCAGCTGGGTAACCATCACCGACACCCTCAGCAAGCACACAGGTCTCCCTTCGGGTACGCTCTATCTCGCTTTCCGCTTCTCCAAGTTCAACTCTACCTCTACCTCCACCTATTATGGTGCACTCGACGATGTGAACATCTACCAGGTGGTCAATAATACTTGCCTCGCTACCACCTCCACTTTCACCCACTCCGCATGCGATAGCTATACTTGGCTCGACGGCGTCACCTATACCTCCTCCACCAATACCCCCACCTACGTAACTACCAACAGCTGCGGTGCCGACAGCACCATCACCCTCAACCTCACCATTCGCCAAAGCTCCACTGGCGACACCACCGCCCAAGGGTTCACCACCTACACCTGGCATGGCATCACCTACACCTCAACCCCCGCCACTCCCCCCACCGACCATTACACCAATGCTGCTGGCTGCGACTCCACCGTAACCCTCCACCTCACAATCCATACCCCCTGTGCCAGTACCCTGCCCTATTCAGAAAACTTCGACAGCTATAGTGGAAGTAACAACATCTCCACCAATAGTTATCCTCCCTCCTCCTACCCAAGCCATGCACTCCCCTCCTGCTGGTACTTCCCCTATATCAGTGCTACCTCCAGTACCTATCCGCAGGTCTTTCTTTCCAATCACAGCGACTACAAGGTTTCAGGCAATGGCCTCGCTTTCATCTCCAAGCCACCCCAACGCAATGCCTATGCCGTTATTGCTAAGCAATTCAATGCCCCCAACAGCCGACTGGAGTTCTCATTCCAGTACCGCGTCTTCAATACAACCTACGACCGCCGCATCCACTACGGGTATATGACCAATCCTGACGACACTACCACATTCGTCAGCCTCGGCAACACTAATAGCAATACATTCGTCTCCGTAACTGACACCCTCGCTAAGCATGCAGCTCTCCCCTCGGGGACAATCTACCTTGCCTTCCGATTCACTCATGAGGATGCCTCACGCCGCGGCGGTGCAGTGGACAATGTACTTATCCGCCGTTGGTGCGACTCTACCACCACCACCACCACCGCCTGCGACAGCTATACCTGGTCGGAAACTTCCACCACCTACACCTCATCGGGCATCTACCGCAAAGTCTATGAGAACGCCAATGGTGGCTGCGACAGCGTTGTCCGCCTCAACCTCACCATCAACCACTCCACTGCCTACACCGACAGCCGTACCGAATGCGACTACTACCGCTGGATAGACAACAACGTCTACTTCACCTCCACCTCCACACCTACTTACACTCTCCACAACGGGAATGCTGCTGGCTGCGATTCCACCATTACCCTCAACCTCTCTATTATCACCTCTACTAATGCCGACACCATAGCCTATGCCTGCGACCACTTCACTTGGTACGGCATCACCTATACCGAGACCGACCCTGCTGTCGCCACCCGTATCATCCCTAACGCCGCAGGTTGCGACAGCATCATTGCACTCAACCTCACCGTAGGTCGTTCCAACACGGGTGATACATCCGCCACCGCCTGCAACCAATTCACGTGGTACAATACCTCCTATACCACCACATCCAACCCCACCCACACTTTTACCAATGCCACAGCCTGCGATAGCGTGGTAACCTTACACTTGACCATTAACAACTCCAATACTGGCGACACCACCGCCGTAGAGTGCAACCAATTCACTTGGCATGGCATCTCCTACACTTCCACACCTCTTGTTGCTCCTACCTATACTCACACTAACGCCGCGGGCTGCGACAGTGTGGTAACCCTCCACCTAACCATCAACCACAGCAACACTGGCGACACCACCGCCGTAGAATGCGATCAGTTCACTTGGCACGGCACTACCTATACCACCACACCAGCCACCTCTCCCACCTACACCTATGCCAACCACCTTGGATGTGATAGTGTGGTAACCCTCCACCTAACCATCAACCACAGCAACACGGGCGACACCACCGCTGTAGAGTGCAACCAATTCACCTGGCACGGCACTACATATACCACCACACCCACCATCGCACCCACCTACACCTATACCAACCACCTCGGTTGCGACAGTGTAGTAACCCTACACTTGACTATTAACAACTCCAACACTGGCGACACCACTGCCGTAGAGTGCAGCCAATTCACTTGGCACGGCACTACTTACAACACTACCCCTGCCACTGCCCCCACCTATACCCACACCAACCACCTTGGCTGCGATAGTGTGGTAACCCTGCACCTCACCATCAACCACAGCAACACTGGCGACACCACAGCCGTGAAGTGCGACAACTTCACCTGGCACGGCACTACCTATACCACCACCCCAGCCACCTCTCCCACCTACACCCATGCCAACCACCTTGGCTGCGATAGCATCGTTACCCTACATCTCACCATCAACCACAGCAACACGGGCGACACCACAGCCGTGAAGTGCGACAACTTCACCTGGCACGGCACTACCTATACCACCACCCCAGCCACCTCTCCCACCTACACCCACACCAATGCCGCTGGCTGCGACAGCGTAGTAACCCTCCACCTCACCGTCAACCACTCCAACACTGGCGACACCACCGCCGTAGAATGCGACCAATTCACCTGGCATGGCACTACTTATACCACCACACCCACCCTCGCACCCACCTACACCTATACCAACCGCCTCGGTTGCGACAGCGTAGTAACCCTCCACCTCACCATCAACCACAGCAGCACAGGCGACACCACTGCCGCCGTCTGCGATAACTTCACTTGGCACGGCACCACCTACACCACCACACCCACCACTGCACCTACCTATACCCACATCAACGCCGCAGGCTGCGATAGCATTGTTACCCTACACCTAACTGTCAACCACAGCAACACTGGCGACACCACCGCCACCGCCTGCGACAACTTCACCTGGCACGGCAACACCTACACCACCACACCCACCACTGCCCCCACCTATACCCATACCAATGCCGCTGGTTGCGACAGTGTAGTAACACTTCATCTAACTATCAACCACAGCAACATAGGCGACACCTTCGCCGTCAAGTGCGATAACTTCACCTGGTACGGCACTACCTACACCGCAACACCTGCCACTGCACC
>JAFTBM010000043.1 GCA_017455205.1 Bacteroidales bacterium | reverse complement strand
TATAGGTAGGTGCAACAAGAGGTGTGGAAGTGTAGGTGTTGCCATGCCAAGTGAAGTTATCACACTTCACGGCCGTAGTGTCGCCTGTGTTGGAGTTGTTAATAGTTAAGTGTAGGGTTACTAAGCTGTCGCAACCAGAGGAGTTGGTGTGGGTGTAGGTGGGGGCGGTGGCAGGAGTGGTGGTATAGGTATTGCCGTGCCAGGTGAAGTTATCACAGGCGGTGGCTGTGGTGTCGCCTGTGTTGCTGTGATTGATGGTGAGGTGCAGGGTTACGGTGCTATCACATAATTGAGAATTGAGAAGTGAGAATTGAGAATTAAAGTTGCCACTGGTGGTGTAGGTAGTGCCGTGCCAAGTGAAGCGGTCGCAGGCGGTGGCCGTGGTGTCGCCCGTGTTGCTGTGATTGATGGTGAGGTGTAGCGTAACGGTGCTGTCGCAGCCGAGGTGGCTGGTGTAGACGTGGGTAGGGGTGGCGGAAGCAGTGTAGGTGGTGCCGTTCCAGGTGTAGCTGTCGCAGGCGGTGGCGGTGTCGCTGTCAGTGCTGTGGTGGGGGGCGGCCACGCTGATGGTGTTGTTGCTGGTGCGGCACTCGGCCTGCTGGCCGCCCTGCTGGGCGATGCCCGTGCCGTTGTCGTTGAGGGCAATGACGAGGTTGTCCAAATAATAGCGTGAGCAGAGCGAGGAGAGCGGCACCGCGAGGGTGATGGTGGCAGTGGAGTGCGCGGGCAGGCTGGTGGGAACCGTCTGGGTTAGCAATCTTGGCCCTTGGTAATAGCCTTGATAGTAACTTACCGACCATGGCGCGGCAATGTCAACGTCGCCTGCGTTGCGGACGGTGAGCCTGATGGCGAGGTTGGCTCCGTCGCGATAGGTGGTGGCCGAGATGGGCTGCAGGTCGGCGGAGGTGCGGAAGGGGCGGCCGTAGCGGTCGAGGGCGGTGGCCTGTTGGAGGAAGTTGTTGAAGGGTTGGCGGACCACGCCGTTGGGGTCGGTGAAGCGGGTGGCGTTGTTGAACTGGTAGCGCGGGACGGTGAGATCTTCGTTGATGTTGGTGACGTTGTACTGGTACTGGTTCCATACCCGCCGCGCAGGTGCCCAGGGGGTGATGCCTGCATAGACGGCGAGATGTCCGTTATAGAGGTTAGCATTATTTGTTCCCTTTGTGCCTATCTTACCAGTAACGATGATTTCAGCTGCACCATCATTATTGACATCGGCTACAATGGGGTACTCTGTGGCTGTACCAGCACATATCTCTGTTCTCCAAAGGTTGTACGGGCTACTGCTAATTTTGAGACTGCCATTAATTATGCGAAGATGTGTCATATCGCGATAGACAATTTCCATGATGCCATCTTGATTGAAATCGAATAGGGTCATGCCAGTGGCACCCGACCAGTCGCTGTGGCTTATCTTCCATAACTGTGTTAGACCAATATCCGCTTTATATCGGAAGGCGTACATGTACTTTTCATCGAGTGTTACGATTTCGGGATTACCATCGCCATCAATATCTCCGACCATCGGCATCCCAAGATTGTAGGCATAGTCCGTTGAACTTAATATAGTAATACTATGACTGAACAACCATTCGCCAGAGCGTGGATTGTAGGCATAGATAGCCTTTTTCCTACTTGACTTATTCCTACTGCATACGATTACATCCAACTTGCCATCATGGTCCAAATCTGCAACCGTGGTGCAGCTCGCTCCCGTTGAAGTAGTGATAGTCTTGTTGATAGTGATGCTATTTTGCGATGGATTTGTCCGACTGGTGATTTTTACGTCGCAGATGGTGTTTCCTGCTATAAGTTCAAGGGTATTGTCTCCTACAACATCGGCTGCGATAGAATATGGGAGCGATGGTCCCGAACAGAGCAACTGCAATGTGGCAGCATCAAATATATGATTAGAGACATATACTTCGGGTCGGCCGTCATGGTTAAAGTCGGCTATTGAAAGATAGCCCCAAGATATGCTAATGTTGCTTGTAGCCAACAATGTTCCATTGATATCATACGACCGAATATAGCCATCCACACACATTACTATTACAGCACCTTGCATCCCTCCCTCGGCGTTGGGATAACGCACAAGCGCAGGTGGACAGCTATAAGGAACGCTCCTTGCTGGCAGTCTGATAGTCCCAATCTGTACAAGGTCGGTTCCCCTGAATACTTTCAGTTCTGATAACCTTGACAGATGTTCTTTATTAGTGACAGATAGCTTACTTATTGTTGTAAAAGATGTAGCTCCACTGTATTTCCCTACAACGATTTCCACAATTCCGTCGCCGTCAATGTCGCCAACTATAGGAGTGCTATAACAATGGACATTGCTTGCATAGCCAAGACGTTTCACCGACCACGGCGACCCTTCCACGTCGAGCGTGCAGTCGGCCTGCTTGATATTGTCGGGGTAGCCGGCAACGGTCTGGCTGTGCAGGGGCGTGGGGCTGGCGAGCAGGAGGAGGGCGAGGAGGCAGAGGAGGAGGGGTAGGCGAGGGCGCGAGGGGCGCATGGCTGGCTGATGGTTCATCTTGGTGGTTCTTGTCTTTGGGCGGTGGCCACACTCCCCTATACGAAAAGAAGCGCGGGTTACCGCTGTTTTGCTTATCCCGCTTATCTGGCCTTCGCATTGCCATTGAGTCAAAAAGATAAGCAATGCCGAAGCCCACGCTGACGGTATATAGCCCTACAGGACACTATATTCCCATCCATGGACGTTGAACATTGCGTTCTTGCGAGACTCAATTGGACGTTGTTGCGAAGTTCGATAAGCCGCAGACAAACGCTGGTTTAACGTCGTATTTCCAATATGTCGCGTTGCCCCATCGGCCGATGCCACCCGCTTCATTCCCACCCGCTTGCCCGCTTCCGCAGTGGCTTCGGCTGCTCGGAAACAACGCCGCAAAGATACGCAAAAAAGTTGAAAACTCTCTTTTTTTTGTGTACCTTTGCAACGCGATTTTGCACTGATAGGCCGTCGTAATGAGAAATGCTATCACCCTCTGGGGGACACTATACATGCGCCTGCACCGCTGGCGGCTGCGCCATTTGAGCGAGCCAGCACTGGTGGTGCTGCTGGCCGTGGCGGTGGGACTGGCCAGCGGCTTGGCCGCAGTGGCGCTGAAGACCATCGTCCACTATGCTGGGCAGGCGGTGGCTCACCTTTGGGCTTCGGGTGCAGGGTCGCGCCTGCTGGTGGTGCTGCTGCCGCTGCTGGGCATCGCGCTGACGGTGCTTTTTGTCCGATATGTGGTTCGAGGCGACATCGGCCACGGCATCCCCTCGGTGCTGCTGGCCATCAGCCGCAACCGCTCGGAGCTCCCCCCAAAAAATATGTACTCCTCGCTGCTGGCCTCCACCATCACGGTGGCCTTCGGAGGTTCGGTGGGACTTGAAGCCCCGATAGCTTCGACCGGTGCCGCCATCGGGAGCAATGTGGGTCGGTGGTTGAGGCTCAGTCCGCGCAGCGTCAGGCTGCTGCTGGGCTGCGGGGCGGCAGGTGCCATCGCTGGCATCTTCAAAGCCCCCTTTGCCGCAGTGCTCTTCGTGTTCGAGGTGCTGCTCTTCGACCTGACGGCCACCAGCGCCCTGCCGCTGTTGCTCTCCTCGCTGACGGCCGCAACGGTGGCCTACTTCCTGATGGGCAGCGAGGTGCAGTTCAGCTTCGCCGTCTCGCAACCCTTCGCCATCGGGCAGCTGCCCTACTATGTGGTGCTGGGCATCGTCTGCGCCGCCGTCTCGCTCTACTTCCTGCGGGTAACCGACCGCGTCGAGGGGTGGTTCGCACGGCAAAAGAGCGTATGGCTCAAGGTGGCGGTGGGCGGACTGCTGCTGGGCGCGATGGTCTACCTCTTCCCACCGCTCTACGGCGAAGGCTACGCCTCCATCACTGCCCTGCTGCACGGCCATTCGGCAAGCCTCACGGCAGGCACTTTCTACCAAGGCTGGGCCTCCAACGCCTGGGTGCTGCTGGCGGTGCTGCTGGCTCTGATACTGCTCAAAGCCGTGGCCACCGCCACCACCATCGGCTCGGGCGGCGTGGGCGGCACCTTTGGTCCCTCGCTCGTCCTGGGCGGCCTGACGGGCTACTTCGTGGCCACCCTCTCCAACCAGCTCGGACTTCCGCCGCAGGAAGCCTCCAACTTCGCCCTCGTCGGCATGGCCGCCGTGATGACCGGCGTCATGCACGCCCCCTTTATGGCCACCTTCCTCATCGCCGACATCACGGGCGGCTACGGCCTGCTCGTCCCACTGCTGGCCACCTCGGCTGTAACCTACCTCTGCATCACCCCCTTCGAGCATCACTCCATCTATGCCCGCAAGCTCGCCTCGCAGGGCAACCTCCTCACCCACGACAAGGATGCCTCGGCCTGGCACCTGCTCGACCTGCAAAGCCTCATCGAGACCAACTTCGTCATCGTCCGCAGTGGCAACACGTTGCGCGACCTGGTGGAGGTCATCAAAACCTCGCGCCGCAACCTCTTCCCAGTGCTCACCGACGACGACCGCTTCCTCGGAGTGGTGGTGCTCGACGACGTGCGAAAAATCATCTTCCGCCCCGAGCTCTACGACACGGTCTCGGTCGACGAGCTGATGCACCCCATGAGCGAAGGCGACATCGTGCGCTCCACCGACGCGCTGGTCGACGTGGTGGAGAAATTCCGCGTCTCCGACCGCTACAACCTCGTGGTCGTTGGCCCCGACGATAGCTACCTCGGCTTTCTATCACGTGCCAACACCTTCACCGCCTACCGCCGTTTTATTTCCGACACCAGCGAAGAATAACTACAACCCTATCGGATGCCTGGTAGGACTTCGGACGTGTTTGGATCGTGTTTAGTCCGTGTCATGTTCGTGTTAAGTCCGACTCCACTCGGACGTGACACGGACGTGACACGGAGATGACACGGAGATGACACGGAGTTGACACGGACCAAGTCCTAATTGAGAATTGAGAATTGAGAATTGAAAATTGGGTCGCTGCCCTCGCTCTTATCATAAATCGCCATTCACAGTTCGCTTAACAGAGAATTGAAAATTGGGTCGCAACCCTCGCTCTTATCACAAATCACCATTCCCAATTCTCTTAATTGAGAATGGGGAATGATGATTTGCGGCGAGGCGATGAGTCTTGATGGGCGAGGGGTGGAGCACGGTGTGGCAGGGAGGCTATTTCCCGCTTTTCCTTCGGTTGCAGTCGCGGCAGAGCATCTGGCAGTTGTCGGCCACCGTGTGGCCACCCTGGCACCACGGCGTGATGTGGTCGGCCTCCATCTGCTCCAGCTCGAAGTGCTTGCCGCACGCGGGACATACACCCTGTTGGCGCTCATAGACTTCGCGGCGGGTGTTGTCGTCGAAAGCTCGGATGTCGAGGTGCCTCTCATCGCCGTCGAGCACATAAGCGTAGATGCCCTTTTTGCGCTGCACATCGCTGTCGGCCATCAACTTGGCGACCTTCAGCTCAAGGGCGGCAGAGTCGAGGTCGGCATCGTGGTGGTTGCGGTAGAGTGAGCCCCAATCCACGCCTTTCATCTCCTTGCGGTACTTGGGGAAGATGGCCTTCGCCCAGTTGATGACGTTGCTGAAGTGGTTCCATAGGGCTACGGCGCCCGCATCGTGCTGGTGCTTGGCCATATAGGGTTCGATGTGGCCGTCCGATATCCAGCGGATGGCCGTCTCGAGGTAGGCCTGCCGGTTCACCTCGCCGCTGACGTAGCGGCTGGCCATGTGGTAGGCCGCGCAATTGCCTTTGCTGAAGTAGCGCTTGGCATCGGCCAGCCACGGGCCGGCATAGACGGCGTTGCGCAGCTCCTGCTCGGTCAACTCCTCGCCGGCTATGTTGATGGTGCGGAACCACTTGAGCTTTTCGCTGTCGGTACCCGAGCAGAGATATACCTGAAGCTCGTAGTCGAGTATCTGCTGTTGCTCATCGTCGGCAAGGTTGTGGAAATAGCGGAACATATAGGCGAAGTCGCCCGTCACATACTGGCAGTTGCTGATGGTGCGCTGCTGGCCGTCGATGATTTCGTAGGACGGCTGGGAGCACAGGCCGCTGGCCTGTGGCACGGACGGCCCGTCCGTGCTCCCAGTGTTGCGCACCGCCCAGTACATCACGTTGAGTGGGAAGCCCTGCGTGAGGGTCTCGATGACGGCATCGCGCTGCTTCTCCTTGTAGACGAACTCGCGCTGGTAGGGTGGGCGCACATCGAGGCGACCGCCGTAGGCACGCACGCCGTCCTCTTGGTTGTCCACGTAGCCTGCCACCAGGTCGCGAACCTTGATTTGATGCAGTTCAATCTTCATCTTTCAGAGTTTGCTAATAAGCCCCATCTCCTCAAGTATTGCCACCATCTCGGCAGGGGTTACTACAATTGGTTGGGCGGGGAAATGACGCGTGTTGCCCGTAACGAGGTAGGCTCCCTCTTTCGATAGTGCCACCTCGTAGAAAACAGCATCCTTGGGGTCAATCACATTGTCGGCCGTCGCCGTACCGTTCCTGTACAGACCGTTGTCGAGTACCATAGATACCACACCTGATGCCACGTCGTCCTCAAACTTGAACTTGTCCCGCCCAAGCACCTCTCGGTATTCTGCGATAATCTCATCATTATACAATGCACAAAATGCACCGTCTCCGAGTGCTTGCATGACGCGTACGGTGGCACTATCAGAATTCCGTGCTAATAGCGATGCCACAATGCCGTTGGTGTCGATAACAGCATATATGGTCTTTTTCATATGGTCTGCTTTTTTGCCAGCCGTTCAGCTCTGACAATGGCTATCTCGTTGTCAATCTCCTCCATGGTTAGGTCGGGAGTTTCTCCACGTTCAGCTCTTTCGCGTGCCCGTTTAAAGGTGCGGAGTGCCTCTCTTCTACGCTTCTCTTCTTCGTAAAAAGAGGTCTCGGGAATGAACACCAGCCGCTCCCACAAGTCAAACATTCTATCCAAAGCGGCCTTGGTGGATAACCCCGAAAGAGCACAATAGCGGTCTATCTGTTCTTGCCGTTGTGTGCTTAATGTGATGTTTATCATAGTGATGATGGTTTTAATGCTTCTTTAGGAATATAATAGCCAACTCTTCTCTAAAACAATTCGGAGTGGGAACCCGTATTGGTCATGAGCATCTGCAGGCGGTAGTCATATTGACACCATACCAGCAGCCAATCATTCTGCACGTGGCACTCCTACCATCCTGCATATGGCTCCACCAATTTGAGGAGGCGATACTTCCTATGCAGTTTGCTATCGGTATCGAGTTGTTTGATGACCGACTTCAGCAGTTCGAGGTCTTTCCCCTGCTTCTTGCATCGCAGTAGGTCTTTTCGGAAGCGGTTGGTATACTCTATGCTGTACATCAGTTACCCAGTATTTGCTTGAACATATCGTCCACGTTGGCCGCCTTGTAGACTCGCCCTTTACGAATGTCTTTGTCGGCGTTGTCCATCCTTGACCTGTGGCGGGGGTAGCGCGCAATGCTAATACTGTCAATGGCCGAATGCACTTTGCGTAAACGTGGCAGGATGCTTGGATTTTCTATGTTTATAACTACTTGTCGCATATTAGTTTGCTTTTTTTTGTAATTACGAGATAGTGAGGCAATATATTGTGTAGCAAGTAAAATTAGAAGCTGTTTAAATTTAATTCAATGTTTTTCTTAAAGCATAAAAACGGCATCTTTCCCTTCTTTTTTCCGTTACAATGGAACCCCATTGCGCCATCAAAAAGAAGAAAAATCTGCTCGCTTTTATGCATAATAAAAT
>JAFTBM010000042.1 GCA_017455205.1 Bacteroidales bacterium | reverse complement strand
CGTGTGCATTCCTGTTCCCGGATTCCGAGGCAATGATACATGAAGCTGGTTTCCATTCCGTACTTTTTTTTAGCATTTACAATACGAAATGCCAGCTTCTTTTATTGCATCTCATCTACGCATTTGCCGGAAGAGCCATATTTTTTTCTGCACCACTCGCACGGCCTGCCGTTTTCGCCCTATTTTCGCCTATCGTTCTTCAATCGTTCTTCAATCGTTCTTCAATAAATTATTGAACATCGATTGAAGAACTATTGAAGAACTATTGAAGAACTGCCCAGTAAAAGGCTATGTATAAGTCTGTTGCACGATTTCATGCTGCGGTGTGCGATTATTTGCGTATCTTTGCTGCCGATTTGAGGCTTTGCCCAAGTGGCTGCCTCTGCGGATATTGGCTATGAAAATTAGGACTTTATGAGCTCGTTGATAGTGGTGCTCGTGGCGGCCATCGTGGCGGTAGCGTTGCTGATGCTGGCTTTGGGGGCGAAGATGCTTCTGCACGAGGAGCAGGAGTACCGCCGACCCTGCGCCAATGCCGACCCCACCACGGGGCGTTGCACGCACTGCACCTGCCATAAGCGCCTCTTCAACGCAAAGGAGGAGCAGCCATGAGCGAGACTCCTGCCGTAGAACGCGTCTATTCGCTGGCCGAGGTGGACTATATGCGCCTTTGGGGCGAGAACGACCGCTTGTGGCCTTTCGTCAAGCGTCTGTTTCCGAAGCTGCGGCTGATGGTGCGGGGCGAGATGCTGAAGGCCGTGGGACCAGAGGAGGAGCTGGACTGGTTTGGCGAAAAGCTGCAGGCTATGTTGGCTCACTACGACCGCATGGGGCGGCTGACCGAGAACGCTGTGATGCAGATTATGGAGAGCGGGAGCGACGCGCCTGGGGCAGAGGTGGACGCGGGGGTGCTGGTGCACGGGCGAAATGGACTGCTGGTGAAGGCTCGCACGGCGGGGCAGCAACGCCTGGTGGAGGCTATCGCGTCGGGCGACCTCGTCTTCGCCGTAGGTCCTGCGGGCACAGGTAAGACTTACACGGCGGTGGCTATGGCCGTCAGAGCATTGAAGAATAAGGAGGTGCGCCGCATCGTGCTGACGCGCCCAGCGGTGGAGGCGGGCGAAAGTCTCGGCTTCCTGCCAGGCGATATGCGCGACAAGCTCGACCCCTACCTGCAACCGCTCTACGATGCCCTGCGCGATATGATTCCGCAGCAGAAGCTCCTCTCCCACTGGGAGGATGGCACTATCGAGATCGCCCCGCTGGCCTATATGCGTGGCCGCACGTTGGACAATGCTTTCGTCATCCTCGATGAGGCGCAGAACGCCACCTCCACCCAGCTGCGGATGTTCCTCACCCGCATGGGGCGGCACGCCAAGTTTGTGGTGACGGGCGACCTGACGCAGGTAGACCTCCCGCGGCGGCAGCAGAGCGGCTTGCCGACGGCTCTGCGGCTGCTCGAGGGCATTGAGGGCATCGGCATTGTGCGCCTCGACCACACCGATGTGGTGCGCCACCGCTTGGTCTCGGCCATTGTCCGTGCCTACGAGCGCGAGGCGGAGATCGCTCAAGAGTAGTATAGCCATGATAGCATTTCCTAACTGCAAGATAAACCTCGGCCTGCACGTCGTCGGGCAGCGACCCGACGGCTACCACGACATCGAGACCCTCTTCCTGCCAGTCCACTCGCTACGCGATGAGCTGGAAATCAGCGAAAGCAGCGAGCTGCAGATGCAGCAGGAGGGGATTGCACTCGACAGTGCACCGGCCGACAACCTCTGTCTGCGTGCCTGGCAGTTGTTGCACGAGGAGTTTGCCATTCCAGCGGTCAGTATCCGCCTCAAAAAAGGCATCCCCTTCGGGGCAGGGCTGGGTGGCGGAAGCAGCGATGCAGCCTTCACGCTGAAGATGCTCAACGAGATGTTTTCGCTCTGCCTCACGGAAGGGAGGCTTGAGCAGCTGGCTGCCCGTCTGGGAGCCGATTGTGCCTTCTTCGTCCGCAACCGTCCGGCCTATGCCACGGGTATTGGCGAGCGGCTTGATCCATTCGACCTCGACCTCGAGGGCTTCCGCACCGAGGTGGCCTTGCCGCCCGAAGAGCATGTGAGCACTCGCGAAGCCTACGCGGGCTTGGATAGAGGGCGGTTTGGGCAGCCAAGGCCCGACTTGCGGCAGGCCGCAAGGCTACCTGTCGAGCAGTGGCGAGGGTTGATAGTCAATGATTTTGAGGCATCGGTATTCCCTGCCCATCCCGCCATCGCCCAGCTCAAGGAGGAGATGTATCGGCACGGTGCAGCCTACGCATCGATGAGCGGGTCGGGTGCTGCGGTCTATGGTATCTTCCCACGGTAGGTTTTCCACTCGTGGAGAAGATATAAAGTATGGGACTGGAACTTTTCGGGCGGAGGAAACGAGATTTTTTCGTACATTTGCACTCGGTTATTATGGGGCGCTATTTCATCCATCTGGCCTATCATGGCGGCAGTTACAATGGCTGGCAGCGGCAGCCAGGGCTACCCACAGTGCAGCAGGCACTGGAGGATGCCCTCTCGATGCTGCTTCGGCAGGAGGTGTCGGTGGTGGGCTGTGGGCGGACCGATACGGGGGTGCATGCCAGCGACTTCTATGCCCATTTCGACTGCCTCGGGGAGGTGGATACCGAGGCGGTGGCCTTTAAGCTCAACTCGGTATTGCCGGCCGGTATTGCAGTGTTTGGCATCGTGGCTGTGCACAGCAATGCCCATGCACGGTTTGATGCGATAGCGCGGACCTACCAGTATCATGTCAGCCGAAGCCGTTTGCCGTTTCGCCAAGGGCAGTATTGTCGCCTATACTACACGCCCGATATTGCCGCCATGAACGAGGCAGCGAAGCTGCTGACCACCTACGAGGATTTTACCAGTTTTGCTAAGCTCCACACACAGGTCAAGACCAACATCTGCCACCTCAGCCAGGCCGAGTGGACGGAGGAGGACGATGGGTGGGTGTTCACCATTCGGAGCAACCGCTTTCTGCGCAACATGGTGCGGAGTGTGGTGGGGACATTGCTTGAGGTGGGACGCGGACGGCTGACGCTGGAGGGCTTGAAGGCCATAGTGGAGAGGCGCGACCGCTCAGCGGCGGGAGTGAGTATGCCCGCCTGCGGCCTCTTCCTGACCCGCGTGGAATATCCCGATGATGAGTGGACGATTGCAGGCAACAATAAAGACAGCGAAAGATGAAATACGTAGAGGTTACGTTCCACATGGACGAGACGGGCGTCATGCGCGATATGCTGGTCGACGCGCTGGGCAATGAAGGCCCGTATGAGAGCTTTGTGGAGACCAGCGACGGACTGAAGGCATACGTGAGGGCATCGGAGTACGATGCACACTACTTGGCGGTGGTGGCCGAGTCGTTTCCGCTGCCGCTACGCTACGAGGTAGCGGAGATGGAAGATAAGGATTGGAACGCCGAGTGGGAACGTGAGCATGAGGCGGTGCTGGTGAAGTATAATGGAGGTGCGGTATGGGTGCGAGCCCCCTTCCATCCCCACAGAAGCGATGTGGACTATGAGTTGGTGATTGAACCCAAGATGAGCTTCGGCACCGCCCACCACCCCACCACCTACATGATGCTCTCCTACGTGGCCGAGTTGCCAGTGGCTGGGCGAAGGGTGCTGGATATGGGGTGCGGCACGGCGGTGTTGGCCATCCTGGCTGGCAAGCGAGGTGCTGCCTACGTGGAGGGGGTAGACATCGACGATTGGGCGTTCAACAACGCACGCGAGAATGCCCAGGTCAATGGCGTGCGGCTTGAACTCCGCCTGGGCGGAGCCGAGCAGCTGCAGGGGAGTTTCGACATAGTGCTGGCCAATATCAACCGCAACATATTGCTCGCTGATATGGAGCGCTATGTGGCCGTGCTCGCCGAAGGGGGGCGGCTGGTGATGAGCGGATTTTATGAGGCCGATGTGGAGGCTATTGTGCGTAGGGGGGAGGCACTCGGGTTGCGACTTGCCAGCCGCAAGGAGCGAGAGGGCTGGGCAGCGGTGGAACTCGTCCGACGGAAGAGTTAATGGAGGCACGGCAATGATAGTCTGCATAGCCGAAAAGCCGAGTGTGGCCCGCGAGATTGCCAAGGTGCTGGGTGCTAATGCCAAGCACCTTGGCTACTTGGAGGGCAACGGCTACCAAGTAACATGGACCTACGGCCACCTCTGCACGCTCAAAGAGCCCCAGGATTATGGCGACCAGTGGAAGCGGTGGAGCATAGGCTCGCTGCCGATGATACCTCCGCGTTTTGGCATCAAGCTGATACCCAACGAGCATTATATGCACCAGTTCGCCATCATCGAGCGGCTGATGCAGGCTGCCGACGGCATCATCAACTGTGGCGATGCGGGGCAGGAGGGAGAACTGATACAGCGGTGGGTGATGCAGAAGGCACAGGCAAAGTGCCCAGTGCAGCGGCTGTGGGTGTCGTCGCTCACCGAGGAGGCTATTCGCGAAGCATTCGCCTCGCTGCGTCCACAAAGCGACTACCAGAGCCTCTACGAGGCGGGTCTCTGCCGTGCCATAGGCGATTGGCTGCTCGGAATGAACGCCACGCGGCTCTACACCCTGCGCTTTTCCAACCACAAGGGGCAGGTGCTCAGCATCGGTCGCGTCCAGACCCCCACGCTGGCTATGATTGTGAACCGCTATTTCGAGATCAAGAACTTCAAGCCAGAGCCTTATTGGGTGCTCAGCACGCTCTACCGTGGCGTGGTGTTCGCCTCCACCAAAGGGCGGATAAAGAATGAGGCCGATGGAAAGGCAGCCATCGAAGCCGTCAAAGGAAAGGATTTCGTGGTAACAGGTGTGGAACAGAAAGCGTCCACAGAGGCACCGCCCCGCCTGCTCGACCTGACCAGCTTGCAGGTGGAATGCAACAAGAAGTATTCCCTCTCCGCCGACGATACGCTGAAGCTCATCCAAAGCCTCTACGAGAAGAAACTCACCACCTACCCCCGTGTAGACACCACCTACCTCAGCGACGATGTCTATGCCAAGTGTCCACAAATCCTGATGGGTATCAAGCCCTACGCACCGATAGTGCAACCGCTGATGGGTACGAAACTGCGTAAGAGCAAGAAGGTATTTGATTCCTCGAAGGTAACCGACCATCACGCCATCATTCCCACAGGGGCCGACCCCCAACAAGCCAGTCTTTCGCTCGACGAAAAACGGGTCTACGATATGGTGGCGCGGCGTTTCATTGCCGTCTTCTACCCCGACTGCAAGGTCAGCACCACCACGGTGCTTGGCGAGGTGGAGAAGGTTGAGTTTAAGGCCACAGGGCGGCAGATACTGGAATCGGGCTGGCGCGATGTGTTCGGCGGAGCGCAAGAAAGGCCAGAAGAGGGAGACGACAAGGACGAGAAGGAGCAGACGCTCCCCAGGTTCGAGAAAGGTGAGCATGGCCCACATGAGCCACAGCTGGCAGCCAAGCAGACCACCCCGCCGAAGCCCTACACCGAAGCTACACTATTGCGAGCTATGGAGACTGCGGGCAAGACCGTGGAGAATGAAGAACTGCGCGAGGCATTGAAGGCCAATGGCATCGGTCGCCCTTCCACGCGGGCGGCTATCATTGAGACCCTCTTCAAGCGACAATACATCCGCAAGGTTCGTAAGAGTTTAGAACCTACACAGATTGGCATCGCCCTGATAGGCGTAATACAGGAGGACTTGCTCAAGAGTGCCGAGCTGACTGGGCAGTGGGAAAAGAAGTTGCGGGATATTGAGGCGCACAAGTACGATGCAGCCCAGTTTATCAATGAACTGAAGCAGCAGACTGCCCTCCTTGTCCAGCAGGTGATTTCTGATGCTACGCGGCGGATGCAGCTCCCAGTGGTGTAAAGGCATTCTGTCTACCCCAGCATCGCGGCATTAGGGTTCAACCGCCAAAGGGGAGGCTTCGGCTGACACTTGCTTCTGCTCCGCACGACGTTTCTTCTCGCTATCAACGTAGCGCACCAGCGCAATGGTCTCAAAGGCGAGGTAGCACACATAGCCTATGCAGAAGGCGATAAGGAAGAGCTTCGGACGGAGACCACTGCCGAGCAGGTAGGCCACGATAAGCACCAAGTGGAGCATCAGTACCCCGATGGTGCTACCCAAAAAGACCTGCACGAAGGTACGGGGTGAGCGTTGCATAGCACGCAGCACGAGGTAATGCTGTGCGGCAGTAACCACGGTGAAGTAAAGCACTAGTAGCGGCATGGCCGACAAGAAGTGCTGCGGGGCAACCCACAGGACAACGAATGCGGCCACAACGAGCAGCAAACTCATAGACAGCAAGCAGGCGAAATAACGGCGCATAATGACATGGATTGTTTGTGGGGGTGGTGGAGTAGGGTAGGGGCAAAGCCATAGACCTTGCCCTCATCACACTTCTTCCTCCTATTCTATAAATTTCATCGTCTCTCGGGTGGTGAACTTCTCGCAGTAGTGGCAACGCATTTTGAGTGTCTCTTTGTCCACCATCTCAAACCGTGTGGCGACTGCCTCGGCGTTGGTGATGCACTTGGGGTTGGCACACCGCACGATGTTGTCCACGTGGTCGGGAATGTCGGCACTGAACTTGTCCACCACCTTGAAGTTCTCTATGTTGATGATGGTTACGAAGGGGGCAACAAGGGCTATCTTGTTGATCTCCTCTTTGGTGAAATGCTTGTTCTTGATTTTGATGATGCCTTTGCGTCCCAGCTTGCCACTGGCCAAGTAGTTGCCTATTAGGAGTTCGTCCTTATAGTTTTCCAAGCCGAGGATGCGTATCGCCTGGTAGACGGCATCGGTGGGGATATGGTCGATGACCGTACCATTCTCAATGGCCGAGACCACCATTTCTTTCTTGTTTTCCATTGCTCTGTGTCTGTTTGGGGTTAATGTTTGGAGTGGCCGACGAGGTTATTTCACACCAAGTATGGCTGCCATCAGTGCTTGGCGCACATACACTCCGTTTTGTGCCTGTTGGAAGTAGTAGGCATAGGGGGTGTTGTCCACATCGGTGGTGATTTCATTGACGCGCGGCAGCGGATGCAGGATGCGCATATTTTCCTTGCACCCTTTGAGCATATCGGCCGTGAGGATGCAGCTGTCTTTCACGCGCTCGTATTCCATCTGGTCGGGGAAGCGCTCGCGCTGCACGCGGGTCATGTAGATGATGTCGGCTGTGCCAATAATATCGCGCAATTCGGTGTACTGGTAGTATTTGAGGCCAGCGTTTTTGATGCTCATCTTCACCGACGAGGGAAGCTTCAGCTCTTGGGGCGAGACGAGGTGGAAGGTGGCATTGAAGTTGCACATGGCCTGCACCAGCGAGTGCACGGTGCGGCCGTATTTGAGGTCGCCTACCATGGCGATGTCGAGGTTCTCCAGCGTTCCCTGCGTCTTGCGGATGCTGTAGAGGTCGAGCATGCACTGTGTGGGATGCTGGTTGGCACCATCGCCGGCGTTAATCACTGGCACCGTGGCCACCTCCGAGGCGTAGCGTGCCGACCCCTCCTTGGGATTGCGCATCACTATCAGGTCGCTGTAGGAGGAAACCATAGTGATGGTGTCGTGGAGCGACTCGCCTTTCTGCAGGCTGGTAGCACCAGGGTCGCTGAAGCCTATGATGCGTGCACCCAGCTGGTTGGCAGCACTCTCGAAGCTCAACCGCGTCCGCGTGGAGGGCTCGAAGAAGAGCGTTGCCACCACCTTGTCGGTCAAGATGGGCTGCTTGGGATTGGCCTCAAAGCCTTCGGCTATGTCCAGCACCTCGAGGTACTCCTCGCGGCTGAAGTCGGTGATGGAAATCAGGTTGCGACCTTTTAGGGTACTCATAGATTTGTGGTTTATGTTGTGTTATGATGGGGTGTTTATTTCGTTCGGTTGAGCCCCTCGATAGCGGGGGTAAAGTCGGGGTCGAGGTCAAGAGCCGCTTGGTAGTCGCGCCGTGCCTCGGTGGTGTGGCCTGCCAGTTCGTGGGCGATGCCACGGTTCACCCATGCCGCCGTGTGTCCACCATCGGCCTCAAGCGCTTGGGTGAAGTAGTCGATGGCACGTGGATAGTCCTTATAGTGGAAGAGCTCGATGTAGCCCAGGTTGTGCAGTGCATCGGCACTCTTGGGGTTGCGTTCAAGCAGCCGATGGTAGAGTGCCTCGGCATCCTCCATGCGGCCAGCCGTCTGGTGGCAGAGGGCGAGGGCGTACATGGTGTTGGTGTTGGTCGAGTCGAGCCGCAAGGCGGTGGTGAGGTAGTCGGTGGCGAGGTCTATGTCGCGTGTGGCGTAGAGAGTCCCCAGTTCTTCGTAGGCGGGAGCGTAGTCGGGATAGAGGTCGCTCACTCGGCGGAAGAGGGTAACCGCCTCGGCGGTGTCGCCTTTTTCCTTGTAGATGGAGGCTTTCATGTAGAGGGCG
This sequence comes from Bacteroidales bacterium, assembly GCA_017455205.1. GTDB lineage: Bacteria > Bacteroidota > Bacteroidia > Bacteroidales > P3 > Colimorpha. The sequence continues at coordinate 25,059 of JAFTBM010000042.1, read as the reverse complement.
ACGCGATTGTTGGGTTCTACCTCGGTAACGCGGCTCAAGCTGCGTAGCGACCGGTCAAAATCGCGGCGGACATAGGTGATTTCCCCCATCTTCAAGTGTACGTCGGTGCGGTTGGGAGCCAGTTGCTCGGCCTGCGACAGGGTGCTGTAGCTCTGGTCGGTATTGCCGTTGGCAAAGTAGGCATCGGCCAACGCCATCAGGTAGTCCACCTCTTCGGGCTTGAGCTTTACGGCCTGCCGCAGGTCGTCGAGTCCCTCTTTTGCACGCCCCATCTTGACCAGCAGTTGCCCTCGCTCGGCAAGCAACTCGGCCCGCCGAGGGTGGCGCTGTATCTGCAGGTCGAGTGCTTCAAGGCGGGTAGCATCGCTCTCGGTGGGGGAGACTTTCTTCGTGCCGCAGGCAGTGGCCATCAGTGCCAACGCCAGCAGCAGCAGTGCAGATATGTTTTTTCTTCCCATACGCTCTTAATTACGCTCGGCGGCGTCTTTTATTGTGTCATTTCTTTCACCATTTTATCAACAGCCTCCCACTCCCCAGCCCGCAGCACCTGCCGTGCCTGCACTTCGCTGACGGGCAGCGAGTGCCACAGCAGGCACCAGTATTCCTTCGCTTTGCGAACCGCACTTTCGCTCGTCCCGTACCGCTCCCCGATGGCCTCCATCAGTCGGCGGATGAGGCGGCAAGCAGCAGTGTGCCGCTCGGCTTCGGAAAAGGAAACCCCTGCGAGCTCCAGCGGCAACGTGGGGTTGGATAGCACTCCGCGCCCCACCATCAGCTCGGCCACCTGTGGCCACCTCTCGTGCACCCGCTGTGCGTCAGCCGCGCTGGTGATGTCGCCGTTGTAGATCACTCTGTGGCGTAGCCTATCGGCTGCCTGGCAGAAGGCATCGAGGTCGCACTGCCCCGTGTATTGCTGCCGACCCAAGCGGGGATGAATGGCCACCGAGGCCAAGGGAAAGTCGTTGAGCACGGGCACCAGTGCCAGTATCTCGCCCTTATCTTTCAGTCCCAGACGCATTTTGACGCTCAGCTTGGCCCGCATTCGCGGCATCACGGCCTCCAGCAACGCCCGTACCTCGTCGGGGTAGGGGAGGATACCGCTGCCGCGGTGCTTGGCTGTGATGGCTCGCATGGGGCAACCGATGTTCCAGTTCACCTCGCTGTAGCCCGCGTCGGCCAGTGCGTTGGCCAAGGCTACAAATTCCTCGGGCTCTTTGCCCAGTATCTGCGGCACCACGGGTATGCTCCCCCGATTGGCCGCAGGCCAAACGTCGGCAAAGCGTACGGCCTCGAGGCTGAACTCGCGCCGCTGCGTGATGCCATGCGTCAGCGAGAGAAACGGGCTGATGGCCAACCGTATAGCTCCTGGGAAGCATTCCTCATACGTGCGGCGGAAGAGCAGCTCCGTCAGCCCCTGCATCGGTGCCAGTATCATCGTCCGAGCTCCTTTCCCCACGCTTGGCGGTGGTCTTCGATATAGCTTTTGAGCGAGGCCGTCAGCCGATTGCCTGTGTGGTAGACGGGGGCGTAGAGCCTGCTCTCCTGCCGCGTCTCGGCTTTGAGCAGCTCCCCGCGGCTGTCGAGCAGCACCAGGTAGTTGAGCAGAACCGCCAGCACACACACTGCCTTGACCAGCCCCAGCGCCGCACCAGCTATGCGGTTGGCTACCCCGATATGTATGGCCTTCATCATTCCCTCCACCATCCTTCCAGCCAAATAGGCCAGCACCATTGCCCCGACGAAGCACACCAGGAAGGCCACCAGCACCGAGGTCTCGTCCCCCAGCTGCAGCCACTGTGCCACCTGCTGCGAGAGGTGCACCGCCGCCCATATCCCAGCCACCACCCCCGCCAGCGTGGCTACCTCGCGCACCAATCCCCGCCGCCATCCCTTATACGTCAGGTAGGCCATCGGCAGCAGCAGCACTATGTCTATCGCATTCACTTTTGACTCCCAGCATCAAAAAAGCGCCTTGCCACCCCTGGCAAAGCGCCTGAAAACACATTTTCCCAGTTCGCCCATTAGGGCAAAACTAAGCAAGCACACCTCATATAACGCCGTCGGCCTCATTTTGTTTCACTTCGGAGGCACTTTTTTTCTATCCAACTCATCAACTGCCAGATAATCAACCCAATAATCACTCCAAAAAGTGCCCCACACAGCAGGTCGCCCGGATAGTGCTTGCCCAGGTAGGCACGGCTATAGCTGGTGGCTACCGCCCAAAGCAGCAGAAACCCTGGCCCCAGCAGCGCACGCCCACGGCTGTGCCCCTCCCACCGCCGATAGCGCATCCACAGCAGCGTAGCTATCGCAAAGGCATTGGCCGCATGCGAGCTGACAAAGCCGTACTGCCCACCGCAACCCGTGCGAAACATCCTCACCCCCTCCAGCGCATGGCATGGCCGCAGGCGGCACACCGTGTTCTTAAACAGCTGCACGCTCCCCTGGTCGGCCAGCAGGAAGCATAGCACAACGCCCACCACCACGACCCACCACCGCCTCGGTTCGCGGCGCATGGTGAGCAGGCTGAAGGCTAGCACCAGCACCACCGCCCACGACCAATGCTGGCTCACACCCCACATCAGCCAGTCCATCGCCTCGCAGTGGTGGCCATTGACCCAGCGGAAGCACCACGTATCCCACTCATTGAGCGTCGCTATCATCTTCGGTCAGGTATTGGTAGATCTTGTCTTTCAGCTGCTGGATGTTCTGTCCGCTCACCGCACTGATAAACAGTGCCTCCACCCCATCGGGCAGGTGGGCTCGGAGCTGCTCCTGCATCGCCTCGTCCATCAGGTCGCACTTGCTGACGGCCAGCAGCCGCCGCTTGTCGAGCAGCTCGGGATTGTACTTCTCCAGCTCGCCCAGCAGCACCCGATACTCACGCTCCACCTCCAGCTGCTCGCAGCTGACCATAAAGAGCAGTATCGAGTTGCGCTCGATGTGGCGCAGGAAGCGTAGGCCCAGCCCCTTGCCCTCCGATGCTCCCTCGATGATGCCCGGTATGTCGGCCACGCAGAACGAGCGCTCGTCGCGATACTTCACGATCCCCAGGTTGGGCGTCATCGTGGTGAACGGGTAGTCGGCTATCTCGGGCCGCGCCGCACTGATGGCACTCAGCAGCGTGCTCTTGCCTGCATTGGGGAAGCCCACCAGCCCCACATCGGCCAGCACTTTGAGCTCGATCACCACCCACCGCTCCTCCGCCGGCTCGCCCGGCTGCGCGTAGCGCGGCGTCTGGTTGGTGGCACTCTTGAAGTGGTCGTTGCCCAAGCCCCCACGCCCGCCGCGGGCGATAATCAGCTCCTGCCCATCCTCCGTCACCTCGCCCAGCCATTCGCCCGACTCGGCATCGCGGCACACGCAACCCAGCGGCACCTCCAGCACCTCGTCCCTCCCCATGCGCCCCGTCCGAAGGTTCTCCCCACCGGCCTGCCCATCCTCGGCAAAGACATGCTTGGTATACTTCAAGTGCAGCAGCGTCCACCGCTGCGCATTGCCCCGAAGCACCACGTGTCCCCCTCGCCCGCCGTCGCCCCCGTCGGGGCCTGCCTTGGCGTTGTATTTCACCCGCAGCAGGTGTGCGCTCCCCGCGCCACCCTTGCCGCTGCGCACCATAATCTTCACGTAATCCACAAAGTTGCTGCTCATCGTTCGGTCGGTATGCTGTGTGTCTCTCTGTGCCGTCTCCACCCTTCGGGGCGAAGACTTTCTTCCGCTATAAAACGGAGTCGGTCCCCGTTTATTGCCCCTCGCCTCCAAAAACGCTTCGAAAGCCACCTGCCGCAGGATGGAAACAGCCTACCATGCGACAATCGCCGACCATGTCCGCCACTTGCCGACGGGACTTGCCCCGCTGCCACCGCCTGCGTATCTTTGCCCTGTCGAACAAAAATCTAATCATTATGCAAACCGCTAACATTAAGCATTTTCCTCAATCGTTCTTCAATCGTTCTTCAATCGTTCTTCAATTGCCGATTGAAGAACGATTGAATTTCGATTGGCATTCGATTGAAAACCAATGCAAGAGATAAACCTGTTGTTTAACCATCAAAAATGTAAAAGCTATGAGCAAAAACAAACCCAATGGCCTTGTGTTCACTGGAAGAATCAAAAAAGCTGGATTGACGGTCTATCGTTGGAAGGATAGAACCATTGCGCGGCCCAGCATCAGTCGGCAACCCGAACGGCGGACGAGGGCACAGTTCGACCTCCGGCAGCGGCTGGGCCACAGCATCGTGCTTTGGCAGATGCTGGATTGCGGCGTAAAGCCTATGTTCAACGCTGGCATCAACGCCTACGCCCGTTTCCGCTCGCTGGCTATGGCTCTGCCGACGGTCTACCTACCCGCCGATGCCAAAGCACAGGGTGCCTCGCTGCTGCTGCCCGATATGCCCGTCAGCGAAGGCACACTGCCCGAGGTCAAGCAGTGGCTGGGCGAGGTGGAGGGCGAGGCGGCGCTGCTGACTGGCCTGCAAGAGATTCCCCGCCGTGTTGAGCTGCGGCTCTACCAGCTGATGCAGCGGATGGAGGGTCGCTGGCCTGTGCTCCGCATTGGCGTGAGCCACCCAACGAAGGCCGATTTCCAGCAGGTGGAGGGCGGATTGGCACTGGTGGGCAGCCAGTTCGCCGATGCGATGACTGGCTGGGCACTGGTGATGGTGCAGGGCGAGCGTTGTTCCACGCAGCGAGCCTTGAGCCGCTGCGAGCTCTACAAGGAGTACACCACCGAGGCGGCCTACCGCGAGGCTTTGGCGAGCTACGGAGGGCTGAAAGAGCGGTAGCTTACAGCCCGCAGTGGTGGGGTAATACTGCTGGGGATGAAAGAAAAATAATTTCTTGGTATTGCGAAAAAGTTGTATATTTGCAGTCTGAATTATAAGGCCAATTAGATAGCAAGAAAGATGATAAATATCACGTTGCCAGATGGTTCTGTGCGGCAGTATGAGCTCGGCACCACCCCCTTGGATGTAGCAAAAAGCATCAGCGAGGGGTTGGCTCGCAATGTTTTGGCGGCCAAAGTGAACGGGAAAGTGGTGGAACTTTACCGCCCGATAGAGGCTGATGCTACGGTGCAACTGCTGACGTGGAACGACGAGGAGGGAAAGAGTACCTTCTGGCACACCTCGGCGCACCTGCTGGCCACGGCCTTGCAGGAGCTTTATCCCGGCATCAAATTTGGCATAGGGCCTGCCATCGAAAACGGCTTCTACTACGACATCGACTTCGGCACCTATCAGGTGAGCAGCGACGATTTTGCCAAGATAGAGAAGAAGATGCAGGAGCTGGTCAGTGCGCGGACCCCGATTCGCCGCCGCGAGGTGAGCAAAGCCGAAGCGCTGGCCGAGTTTGAGGGTAGGGGAGAGGTCTACAAAGTGGAGCTCATCCAGGGGCTTGAGGATGGCACCATCTCGTTCTACGAGAGCGGGCGCTTCACCGACCTCTGCCGCGGGCCGCACTTGGTGGACTTCAGCCCAATCAAGGCCGTGAAGCTCATCAGCCTAGCAGGAGCCTACTGGCGTGGCGACGAGCATCGCCCGCAGCTGACGAGGCTCTACGCCGTCAGCTTCCCCAAGAAGAAAGAGCTCGACGACTACCTGGCGCTGCTCGAAGAGGCCAAGAAGCGCGACCACCGCAAGATAGGCCGCGAGATGGGGCTTTTCATGTTCAGCGACATGGTGGGTAAAGGCTTGCCGATATGGCTTCCGAAGGGGGCCGCCGTCAGGCTTCGCCTGCAGGAGTTCCTGACCAAAATCCAGAAGCGCTATGGCTACAAGCAGGTGATGACGCCGCATATCGGGGGCAAGCAGCTCTACGTAACCAGTGGCCATTGGGATCACTACGGGGCCGATAGTTTCCGCCCCATCACCACCCCCGAGGAGGGCGAGGAATACCTGCTCAAGCCGATGAACTGCCCGCACCACTGCATGATATATAAGAACGAGCCGATGAGCTACCGCGACCTGCCGTTGCGTGTGGCCGAGTTCGGCACGGTCTATCGCTACGAGCAGAGCGGAGAGTTGCACGGGCTGACGCGCGTGCGTTCCTTTACGCAAGACGATGCTCACATCTTCTGCCGCCCCGACCAAGTGAAGGAGGAGTTTATCAAGGTGATGGAGATTATCGAAATCATCTTCAAGGCATTGAACTTCGAGAAGGTGGAGGCTCAAATCTCGCTGCGCGACCCACAGGACACGGCCAAGTATGTCGGCACCGAGGAGAACTGGGAGAAAGCCGAGCGAGCCATAGTCGAAGCCTGCCAGGAGAAAGGGCTCGAGGCAAAGGTGGAGCTGGGCGAAGCAGCCTTCTACGGGCCGAAGCTCGACTTCATGGTCAAGGATGCCCTCGGGCGGCGCTGGCAGCTGGGTACCATCCAGGTGGACTACAACCTGCCCGAACGTTTCGAGCTGGAATACATAGGTAGCGATGGCCAAAAGCACCGCCCGGTGATGATCCACCGTGCGCCGTTTGGCTCGATGGAGCGTTTCTGCGCGGTGCTGATAGAGCACACGGCGGGCAAATTCCCACTGTGGCTGGCGCCCGAGCAGTTTATCATCCTGCCCGTCAGCGAGAAATACCTCGACCAGGCGCAAGAGATGAAGGTACGGCTCGAGGAGATGGGGCTGCGCGGCAGCATCGATGGGCGGAGCGAGAAGATCGGTCGGAAGATACGCGATGCCGAGTTGGCCAAAGTGCCCTTTATGCTGATAATGGGCGAGAAAGAGGTGGCCGATGGGACGGTCAGCGTCCGCCGTCAGGGGGCAGGCGATTTGGGAGCTATGCAGCCCGAGGCGTTTGCCAAGATCATTGAGGATGAGATAGCAGAAGTGATGAAATAATAGTAAACAGCTGGAAGCAGGACAAGGCTGGCGCTGGCCAGACGGGCAGGCGATGCCGAGGCTGCGGAAAGCAAAACATAGGAGAACCAAATTATAGCAACACCTTTCAGACCCAGTGGCCCGAGGATGCCCCAGAGAGGGCGCGGCCCGGTGAAAAAAGAGCCCGAGCACTTGATCAATGAGCGCATTGACGTGCCGATGGTGCGTGTGGTAGGCGAAGGTATGGAGCCCACCATTATGAACACCAAGGAAGCCTTGCGGCGTGCCTACGACCGCGGACTTGACTTGGTGATGATTTCGCCTGCGGCCAATCCGCCCGTGTGCAAAATCATAGAGTACCAGAAGTTCCTCTATGAGCAGAAAAAGCGCGAAAAAGAGCGCAAGGCCAACTCGACCAAGATAGTGATCAAGGAGATACGCCTTTCGCCGCAGACCGACGACCACGACTTCGAGTTCAAGCTCAACCACGCCATTCGCTTCCTCAAAGAGGGCAACAAGGTGAAGGTGGATGTCTTCTTCCGTGGGCGTTCAATCGTCTACAAAGAGCAAGGTGAGCAGCAGCTGCTCAAGTTCGCCGAGGCATTGCTCGAATACGGAAAGCCCGAGCAGATGCCGCGACTCGAGGGCAAGCGGATGCTGATGATTATTGCACCGAAGAAACAGTGAAATCCAAAACCTATCGATAAGAGAGGCAGGAGGCAACGCCTGCCGAAGTCAAACCAACAAAAAAACAGTAAAGTAATGCCAACGATGAAAACCAAGTCCGCTGCCAAGAAGCGTTTCACCTTCACTGGCACCGGCAAGATCAAGAGAAAGCATGCTTACCACAGCCACATCCTGACCAAAAAGGAGACGACTCAGAAGCGCAACCTCGACCACACGACCCTTGTCAGTCGCGACGACGAGGCACGCGTGAAACGCATGCTTTTAGCTTAGTTGAATTAGTGGGAGAAGTCTGATTAATTCAACTGGTAGAGACACAGGAGTTATTAACCATTGTTTAGGGCCGGAAAGTGCAGCAGGTAGAAACCAAACGAAGCAGCAAGGTACCGGGCTGCCGCCTAAACGAAAAAAACAATTAAAACTATGCCAAGATCAGTCAATGCAGTAGCCTCCAGGGCTCGCAGGAAGAAGATCCTCAATCGCACCAAGGGTTATTGGGGCAGAGGAAAAAACGTATGGACAGTAGCCAAGAACAAGTGGGAGAAGGGACAGACCTACGCCTACCGTGACCGCAAGAACAAGAAGCGCGAGTTCCGCTCGCTGTGGATCAACCGTATCAATGCCGGTTGCCGCATCAACGGGATTTCTTATTCTGTTTTCATGGGCGGACTTCACAAGTCGGGTATCGAGCTTAACCGCAAGGTGCTGGCTGACCTCGCGATGAATCATCCCGAGGCATTTGCCGCCGTGGTGAAGATGGTCAAGTAAAAGAAATTGGAGTGTATAAACGCTAAAGAGAACAAAAGTCATGGGAAAAAACGAATTGATGCAGTTTGTCGAGGATATGTCCGCTCGCAAGGAGTTCCCCGAGTTTAAGGCTGGCGATACCATTACGGTTCACTACAAGATTAAGGAAGGAAACAAGGAAAGGATACAGAACTTCCAAGGTGTTGTGCTGCAACGCCGCGGAAGCGGAGCAACCGAGACCTTTACTGTTCGCAAGGTAACCAACGGCGTGGGAGTGGAACGTATCTTCCCTTTCAGCAGCCCGTTTATTGAGCAGATAGACGTCAATAAGCACGGTGCAGTGCGCCGCGCTCGCATATTCTACCTGCGCAACCTCACGGGTAAGAAGGCGCGTATTAAGGAAAAACGCGTCTGAGGCAAGCCGAAGGCTCTTTGAAGATAGGAATTGGATGCAGGCGGGTGCTCGGAATCGGGTGTCCGTCTGCTCTCTTTTTCGAGGGCGGAAAAGAACGTTGCTCGCAAGTGCCGTCTGGCTCATAGTTGCGAGGGGGATGTGAGGGGAAGAAAAAATAAAAAGGTGAATATTTTGAGATGGTGGCAATTTATTCGGGAAAAATGCGTAAATTTGCTGCTGATGAGGGAAGAGGTGGAAGCAGTGCAAGTGAGTGATAGATTGCATATTGAACGAAACAAAAGATATTAAAACAACAACTAATAACGATGAAAAAGATTTTGATTGTTGGAGCTGGCGGCCAAATAGGTAGCGAGCTCACGCGCAACCTTCGGGATGTGTATGGCGACAGCAACGTGGTTTGCAGCGATTTGCGTCCACTCAAAGGCGACCCTTACGAGCGTGGCCCCGTGGAGCGGATTGACAGCACACAGATTATGCAGATAGCGGCTGCTGTGAAGCAATACAACATCGACACTATCTATAACCTTGCGGCCATTCTTTCGGCCACGGCCGAGCTCAACCCGATGTTGGGTTGGAACGTGGGAATTGGCAGCTTGGTGAACTGCTTGGAGGTGGCTCGCCTGTTCGGCTGTGCGGTCTTCACGCCGAGTTCTATCGGAGCATTTGGGCCTTCAACTCCGCACGATAACACTCCGCAGGACACCATCCAGCGTCCCAACACCATCTACGGTGTTACCAAAGTGACGGGTGAGCTGTTGAGCGACTACTACTACACCCGCTTCGGCGTGGATACTCGGTCGGTGCGTTTCCCAGGCTTGATTAGCTACTTGACGCTCCCAGGCGGTGGCACTACCGACTACGCTGTGGAAATCTACTACGCAGCCGTCAAAGGAGAGAAATTCACCTGTCCGCTGAAGAAAGGCACCTATATGGACATGATGTACATGCCCGACGCACAGAAGGCGATGATTGACATCATGGAGGCAGACCCCTCGAAGCTGGTGCACCGCAACTCGTTCAACGTAACGGCCATGAGCTTCGACCCCGAAATCATCTACAATGCCATCAAGAAACGCTACCCAGCGTTTGAGATGGTATATGAGCCAGAGCCCATCAAGCAGGCCATAGCCGACAGCTGGCCCAACAACATGGACGACAGTTGTGCACGCCAGGAGTGGGGATGGAATCCGCAGTACGACCTTGAGCGTATGACCGACGACATGATTCTCAACCTGAAGAAAAAACTGCTGTAAATTCAATGCGGGGTGCAGGCACGTGGGTGGCTGCCCCCCGCATCAATATCTTGGAAGCAATATGAGACCAAAACGAATTCTTGGGGCAGCACTTATGGGGGCAGCCCTGCTTGTGGGCGTACACGCCGAGGCTTGCACCAACTTCCTGTTTACCAGAGGGGCAACCACCGACGGAAGCACGATGATTACCTATGCGGCCGATAGCCACACGCTCTACGGAGAGCTCTACTACCGCAAGGCAGCCAATTATGCCGAGGGTGAGACCTTTATGCTGGTGGATTGGGATAGTGGTACGCCGCTGTTTGCCATCCCCCAGGTGGCGCATACTTACAGCGTGGTGGGCAACATGAACGAGCACCAGCTGGCCATCGGCGAGACCACCTACGGTGGGCGTAGCGAGTGCCACAAAGGCAAGGTGAAGGGCATAGACTACGGCTCGCTGATATACGTTACCTTGCAACGTGCCAAGAATGCTCGTGAGGCCATCGCCACGATGGCTCAACTGGTGGCCGACTACGGCTACAGCAGCAGTGGCGAAAGCTTCTCGATAGCCGACCCCAAGGAGGTGTGGATCATGGAGCTTATCGGCAAGCGCAGTGCACCGGTGAAGAGCGATGTGGCACAGAAGATGAACTACCAGTATAGCGAAGGTGCCGTCTGGGTGGCTCGCCGCATCCCCGATGGGATGGTTTGCGGCCACGCTAATCAAGCGCGCATCACCCAGTTCCCGCAGGAAAGCAACCGCTGGAGCAAAGTGAAAGGGCGCGGTAAGCATAAGGCAATCAGCAGCCTCCACATGGACTACATCAACGAGCGCGAGGTGGAGTGCGTCTACAGCAGCGACGTGATTGACTATGCACGTGCCTGTGGCTGGTTCAATGGCAACGATGCAGACTTCTCCTTCGCCGATACCTATTGCCCGCTGACCTTCAGTGGTATCCGCGGATGCGATGCTCGCGTGTATGCCATGTTTAACCGCGTGAGCAAGGAGATGAAGCCCTACGAGCGCTACGCCATGGGCGATGCTACCGCCGAACGGTTGCCGCTTTGGATTATCCCCGACCACAAAATCAGCGTCCGCGAGGCGATGAACCTCATGCGCGACCATTATGAGGGAACGGCTATGGATATGAGTCAAGACCTCGGTGGTGGCCCCTTCAACTGCCCTTACCGTTGGCGCCCGATGGCCTTCAAAGTGGATGGTGAGAACTACATCCACGAGCGTGCTACCAGCACCCAGCAGACTGGATTCTCGTTTGTGGCACAATGTCGCGGCTGGCTTCCCAGCAAAGTGGGCGGCATACTTTGGTTCGGAGTGGACGATACCTACAGCACGGTCTACTGCCCTATGTATTGTGGCATTACCGAAATCCCCCTCTGCTTCAAGCAAGGCAATGGCGACATGCTGACCTACAGCGAGAGTGCCGCCTTCTGGCTCTTCAACCGAGTAACCAACTTCGTCTATAGCCGCTATAGCGATATGATTGTAGACCTGCAGAAGGTGCAGAACGAGCTGGAAGAAGGCTTTATAGCCGACGTGGCCAAGCTCGATGAGCGTGCTCGTGATAACGTTGGCGAGGCACTTACCCGACAGCTCAATGACTTCAGCAATCGCCAGGCCGAGAAGATGATGCACGAGTGGAACAAGCTTGACAAATACCTCTTGGTTAAGTATCTCGATGGCAATATCAAGCGCGAGAAAGACGGCAAATTTGAACGTACGGCGACCGGTATGGCCGTTTCGCCGATGATGCCTGAATATAGGCAGGAATGGTATCGCATGATAGTGGGCGACCACGGCGATGTCATACTCCAAAGATAGGGTAATTATTGGATTGGGATAGTAGCAGGGTAGCCACACTCCTTGGAGTAGGCCACCCTGCTTTTTGAAAAACGAAAGGAGATGCACTGGTTGATACTGATACTGGCGGGTCTTTGCGAGGTGGGATTTGCTTTCTGCCTCGGCAAGAGCAAAGGACTTGACGGCACAACCTACTGGGCGTGGATGGGAGGCTTTGCCCTGTTCTACGTGCTCAGTGCTGTGCTATTGGCCAAAGCCACCGAGGCGTTGCCGATAGGAACGGCCTATCCTGTGTGGACAGGCATCGGAGCGGTTGGGTCGGTGCTGGTGGGAATATTTATCTTCCACGAGCCAGCCACATTTTGGCGCTTGTTTTTCCTCACTACCCTCGTAGCCTCAATCGTGGGGCTTAAGATGATAACCCCGCAATAGCGGAACGTTATGTTAGGCAGACGAGGGTGAGTGCCATTTTTCTTAGTCTTCACGTAGAAATCACATGATGACATTTTGAGGCAGAGTCTACAACTATCAACTTCGAGCAGTTTCGTATTCGAGAGCAGGAGGGCGGAAGTGCAACGCTGGCTGCAAGCCAATTGATCCTGTGTTTATGTTCAAGGGGCTATTCCTGCTGATAAGAGCAAAGGCCAGCATTGCAATGACAAACCCCGTCTATATCATATGCTGACTGGTGTAAAGATAGAAAATGCCAACCAAATATAATCTCAATACAATAGACGGAATATCAACCAGTACCCCTCACATCCTGTAAAAATATGGCAAATAATCCATTGTCAAATGGGAAAATAGCCGTATCTTTGCACACGTAAACCGAAGATTAAACAACGTTTGTCTGGCAGATTAATGGGTTCTGTCTGTCTTGGCATCCAAAAGGTGAATCAAAAGAACCCTCCTTGATTAAATAAAACGCATAAAGCATGAAAGTAAAGCACATTACCTTGGCTCTCGGCATCCTGCTTGTTAGCTCGGGTGCTATGGCGCAGGGAAAGAAAGCTGCACAGCAGCAGGACAAAGGTGGCATCAGTCCCGAGATGATGCAGCAGATGAAAAAAAGCTACGGCACTTCGGCTACCGACAAGGCTCTACGCAACATCATGGTGAACAATGCCCCTGCCAAGCTCGCCCTCAACCATGAGAATGCTACCAAGTTCAACTCCCATTTCAGCAACCGCGTGGTGAGTAAAGCTGTAACCGACCAGAAGAGCAGCGGACGCTGCTGGATGTTCACTGGTCTCAATGTGCTTCGTAACCAAGCCATTCGCCACCACAACCTGCCAGCCGAATTCCAATTCTCGCAGGCCTACCTCTTCTTCTACGACCAGTTGGAGAAGGCCAACCTCTTCCTGCAAGCCACCATCGACAATGCTAAGCTCCCGATGGATGACCAGAAGGTGCAATGGCTCTTCAAAAACCCCATCGGCGACGGTGGGCAGTTCACTGGTGTGGCCAACCTGATTGACAAGTATGGCCTTGTCCCCAGCGACGTGATGCCCGAGACCTTCAACACCAACAACACCTCCAGCATCAGTAGCCTCATCGCCCTTAAGCTCCGCGAGGACGGCCTCCAATTGCGCGAGATGGCCGCGCAGAAAGGTATGACCCCGCAAAAGATGCAGGCCAAGAAGACCGAGATGCTCGGCACCATCTACCGTATGCTTGCCCTAACCTTTGGTGAGCCTCCCGCAGAGTTCACTTGGGAACAGAAGAACGCCAAGGGCGAGATTGTGGAGACCGCCACCTACACCCCCAAGGAGTTCTACGAGAAATTCGCTAAAACAGACTTCTCAAAGTACTACATGGTCATGAACGACCCCACACGCGAATACTACAAGGTGTACGAAATCGAATACGACCGGCACGTCTACGATGGTCAGAATTGGCGCTATCTCAACCTTCCGATGGAGGATATTGCCCCGATGTGCATTGCCTCTATCAAGGATAGTACAATGATGTACTTCTCCTGCGACGTGGGCAAATTCCTTAACCGCGACAAGGGCTTCATGGACATGAACAACTACGACTACGCCTCACTTATGGGGACTACTTTTGGCATGGACAAAAAGCAGCGCGTGAGCACCTTCGCCAGCGGCTCGAGCCACGCTATGACCCTATGTGCCGTAGACCTTGACAAGGACGGCAAGCCCATCAAGTGGATGGTAGAGAATAGCTGGGGACCCACCTACGGATGGCAAGGCAACCTCATCATGACCAACGATTGGTTCAACGAGTATATGTTCCGCGTTGTGCTGGAGGAGAAGTATATTCCCGCCAACATCCTGAAGATGATGGACCAGAAGCCCATCATGCTCCCCGCTTGGGACCCGATGTTTGCCCCAGAAGAGTAGCATTGTTGGTTAATACAGTAAGTCAGAAGACAATGTCAGAGAAGGAATTGAATGCCTATCGCCTCACCTCGATGGATGAGCCGTCGGACGAGATGCTCTCTGCCATTATGAAGGAGGCTGCCGCCGAAGCCCAGACGTCTACCGCCAAGGCTGTTGCCGTCTACTTCAATGAAATCAGCACCATGTTGCAGAAGAAGATAGCAGTCTTATGACCGAAACCCTTCATCACCCTGTCTTGATAGTCATCGCTGGCCCTAACGGCTCGGGGAAAACCACCATCACATCGCAAATCCTGCACCACGAGAGGCTGGATAATACGGTCTATATCAATCCCAACCATGTGGCACAGGAGCGTTTTGGCGACTGGAACTCCTCGGAGGCCGTCAGGCAAGCCGCCGTCTACTGTGCCGAATGGCGTGAGCGGTGTCTGGCCGACAGGCAAAGCATGATTAAACGATACTCCGACGCCATCCCGCAGTGGGCACAGGTGTTGATGTGAGTTCCGAGCCCTCCGAAGAGGCACATATAAAATCCCGATGAGATTTTCAAAAGTCCCATCGGGATTTCTCATTTCTTCAACAAATTATTTTGTCGGCTGTCGCAAATATCTGTGTGCTTTCCATCCGAAGCAGGTGCAGTTTCTTGATGATGCCGCCAGCGTAGCCTGTGAGCGAGCCGCCTCGGCCTACCACGCGGTGGCAGGGGATGATGAGCGAGATGCTATTGTGCCCCACAGCGTTGCCGACGGCTTGAGCAGCCATCGTGGCGAGGCCGTGTTCGCGGGCTATCTGCCGAGCGATGTCGCCATAGGTCATCGTGTGCCCGAAGGGGATGGTGAGCATAATCTCCCACACTCGCCTTCGAAAGTCGCTGGTACGCATAGCGAGTTTGGGCGTGAAACCAGGTGCATGGCCACTGAAGTAGGTATCGAGCCAGCAGCGTGTGTCGTCGAAGACGGGGAGGTCGCTCTTCGCCTTATGTTGAGCTGCGAGTGTATCGGCGAAGTATCGCTGTCCGTCGAACCAGAGGCCGACGAGTGCTTCGCCATCGGATGCCATCGTGATACCCCCCAAGGGCGACTGGTAGTGGGCAGTGAAGTCCATCCAGGCAGCTTTTAAGTCTATTTCAAGTGGCGAGCAACGTCAGCGAAAAGCTTGGCGTTGAGTTTTTTGGCTATGATTTTGTGGTCGCGGTTGTCGATGAGGTAGACCTGCGGGGTGGAGACGATGTCGTAGACCTCGTGCCAGTCGATATTAGCTTCGCCACCGCTCATGTTCAGCCAGCGGGGGCTGTCGATGCTGTAGTCCCGCAAGAACTGTCGCCACTTTCCCTGTGTTGCCTCGTCAAACTCGGTCAGCACCGCGAAAGCTGTCATATCGAGGCTGTCGGCTACGCGGAGAAACTCTTCGTAGAGTGCAGGTACAATTTCGCGGCAGTGGCCGCAAGTGGGGCTCCAGAAGAGAAGCAACGTGTAGCGGCCAGGCATGCGGTGTAGGCTATGGGTGTAGCGCAGGGTGTCGAAGAGCATCAGTTCGGGTGCCACGCGGCCCACCAGCAGCCGCTCCCACTTGGCTGCCCGCTCCACCTGCTCGTCCACTGTGCTCGGTGCCAGCCCCAACACTTTCCCCGTGGCAAAGTAGCGTTGCACGAGGTGGACATACACCTCGTCGTAGACCATCACGTGGCTCTGCAAGTATTTTTCCGTCAGTTGCTTGATGAGCCATTGATAGACTTCGGGGGCGGCCTCCGCTCGGTCGATCAGGCTGTCGAGCATCGGGCATATCTCCTCGGGCGGCAGCCCGTGCAGGTGGCGGTCGGTGTAATCCATCACGCGCTGGTAGAAAATCTCTTTCGGCGTGCGAATGATAAACTCATCGTCGAGGGGCAGATAGTCGAAGTAGTGGCCGATAAAGTAGCGGTAGCGCTGTTCGCGGCTTAAGCTGTCGCCCCATTGATTCACCACGGGCACCTCCTCCTCCACGTTCTTGGTGGCATGTATCATCTTGGCAATCATCGCCTCGGGGTGTTCGGCGTAGAGTGCCCTCTTCAGCGAATCGGCACGTCCGTACTGCGCATGCCGAAACTCTGCAAACGCTGCCGAATCCATCGTCTGCTTGGCCTCCATCATCTCTTCGTAGAGTGCGTTGCTGGCCCGCTGATAGTTGAAAAACACCTCGTTCTGTACCGACCCTTTCACCTGCATATTGGCCACCCAGTTCCGATTGTCGGTGTGGAATTTGAACCGTGGCTGCTCGTGGTAGATGGCCAACTCAATGTAGTGGCTGTTGTCAGGGTTGGTGATGAAATAGAGTCCAGGACCAAGCTCCCTGGTCCCCTTGAACACAAAGCGTCCGCGCCCGTTGTTGTAGGCCGTGTCGTCCACGTAGCGGTGCTGCGCATAGTAGTGCCCCAGGATGAGCATCGAGTCGGCATTGCCGTTGGCTCGGAACTCAATTCTGTAGGCCGTCTTGGCCGAAGCTGCCAGTGTCAGCATCAACAAGGGTAGTAGTAGTGTTCGTTTCATGGTCATTGCGGTAATCGTTTATAGCCTCCGCCCACAGTCCGATAGTGCGGACAAGCATCGAGGCACTTTCTCTCGTTTTTCTCCACAACGTCAGCATTCCTCTTTTATTGCCTATCCTTTCCATTTTCTTGCCCACAAAGTGAGGCTTAAATCACTCTCCGCAGCACTCCGGGGTTCCTTTCGTCGTTCTCAACTCTCTCAATTCTCAATTTCCGCGAGCCACCCGCTCCGTATCCGCTCCGTATCCACTCCGTATCCGCTCCGTATCAAGTCCGTGTCCATACGTCTTTTTTACGCATGGGGTGCGGCGAGGGTGTGAGGTGGGTGGCTCTGCGGAAATGGGGGGCTGGAATTGGGGTGTTGAGACGGCAGTGGGAAAATATTTTTGGCCGAGTGAGCAAAGTTTGCAAAATATGTGTATATTTGCAGAGCGTTAAGCAACGGAAATATTACAGCAAATGTGCGAGAATCAGCAATATGATGAAAAACTGGCAGTGAAGACTTCTGCACCGCACTCGGTGGAGGCGATGGTGATGGGGCTGCTGTCGGTGGTGCTCAGTGGGCTTGGGATAAGCCTCGTGCTGGGCATTATTGGGCTTGTGGAGGCCAATCGTGGGCAGAAGGAATGTGATGCGCACCCCGAGCGGTATACCGACGATGCGCTGCTGCGTGTGGGGAGGATTACGTCGATAGTGGGCATCGTGCTGGGTGCACTGGTGCTGTTGCTCTACGTGGCGCTGGTGCTGCTGACGGTGCTTGGCATAGCGTATGTGAATGACTTATATGATTGAAAACGAATAGGTAGAGTGCAATGCGGATATGGCGTAATCGGTAGCCGCGCCAGACTTAGGATCTGGTTCCGAGAGGAGTGGGGGTTCGAGTCCCCCTATCCGCACTATTGAAAGGAGAATTGAGAACGGAGGATGGAGCATTGGGCAGGTGGACAGGACATACTGGGTTGCGTAGTGTTCGGCTGAAAGGCTGGGCAGCGTTGGCAGTTGCATTTTTTTTATTCGCGCAAGCGCGTGCGAGTTATTTATTGCTGCCGATGGATGAGGTGCAGCGCAACCACCTGAAAGCCTACGGCGTGGCCTACTGGGCGTTGCAGCGCGAGGTGGAGGTTACGTGGCTGCTCAACTATCGTGGTGGAGCCTTTATGCTCAAATATGCCGAGGCAGCGGAGCGGGAGTGCAAGCTGCGGGGGGTGAGTTGTGAGGTGATAGCCGACGGACAGAGCTCGGCGATATTGAGCCAGATAGCTGCTCCCGAGGTGAATATGGATGCTGTGCGGCTGCAGAAGGCACCACGCATTGCCGTCTACTCGCCCAAAAGCAAGCTCCCGTGGGACGATGCTGTTACGCTCGTGCTGACCTTCGCCGAAATCCCCTACGACGTGGTCTACGACGAGGAGGTGATGGCTGGCACCCTTCCGCAGTACGACTGGCTTCACCTGCACCATGAGGACTTCACAGGCCAGTATGGCAAATTCTGGGGCAGCTACCGCAACCAGCAGTGGTATATCGATGATGTGCGGACGCAGGAGGCAATGGCTCGCAAGCTGGGCTACGCCAAAGTGAGCCAACTGAAGCTGGCTGTGGCTCGAAAGATAAGGGACTTCGTGGCTGGTGGTGGCTTCCTCTTCGCTATGTGTTCGGCACCCGACAGCTTCGATGTGGCGCTGGCAGCCGAAGGGGTCGACATCTGTGCCGAGATGTTCGACGGCGATGCGATGCAACCCGACGCACAGCAACGGCTCGACTTCAGCCGCTGCTTCGCTTTCAAGGATTTTCGCATCAGCACCAATCCTGCGGAATACGAGATTTCGACCATCGACATTGACGACCGCGCCCGTCAGCGGGCAGTCGGTGAGAAGACGGACTTCTTCGTCCTATTCGACTTCTCGGCCAAGTGGGATTGGATACCCACCATGCTCACGCAGAACCACACGCGGCTGGTACACGGCTTCATGGGGCAGACCACTGCTTTCCGCAGCGAGACGGTGAAGACCTCGTGCGTGGTGCTGGGCGAGAACAAAGAGCTAGGCGAGGTGCGCTACCTCCACGGCGACTTCGGTCGCGGGACGTGGACATTCCTCGGCGGGCACGACCCCGAGGACTACCGCCACTTCGTGGGCGACCCTCCCACCGACCTATCACTCTACCCCAACTCGTCTGGATACAGGTTGATATTAAACAACATACTCTTTCCCGCAGCGCGGAAAGAAAAGCATAAAACCTAACCCCTACACCCATCAAGCAACACATCGCCATGAACAGAACACGCGTCATATACAATCGCCACAGTCGCCCTGCCCCACGCCTCCTACTGGCATACGCCCTCCTGATGGGGCTTGCCTGGCTTTCGCCGCAGGCGGCTTCGGCACAGAACGGCTTTTGGCAAGTCTATCGTGCCGACAACTCTGGCCTCGGAAGCAACAGCATCTCGGCTCTCTCGGCCACTGCCGATGGCCTTTGGGTGGGTACCTACAAAGGACTTCAGCGGTTGAAAAACAACGAGTGGACGGACTACTCCCAATTCAACAGCAAGCTGGGCGGCCAATCCATCAACTGCCTGCTGACCGACCAGCGGGGAACCCTTTGGATAGGTACCGACGACTACGGCGTGATAGCCTACGACGGACGTAACTGGACGGAGTACACCACCGAGACCCGCCGCATGCGGATGAAGTTTGTCAAAGAAATGGTGCAGGACAAAGACGGCACCTACTGGATAGGCGTAACGCTCGGTGGACTGATAAGCTACGACGGCTATGAATGGGAAAAATACGCCTACGACGACAGTGAACTGCTGAGCGACTTCGTGCTCGACTTGGCCGTGGACAAGGCTAACCGCAAATGGGTTACCACCAATGAGGGCGTCTGCGTCTACAATGACCGCACTTGGGCACTCTACACGGTCGACAATTCGGGTCTGCCCGACAATATAGTCCCCGCCGTGGCCATCGATGCAAACGGGGTCAAATGGTTCGGAACCCTCGGGGGTCTATGCTCCTACAACGGCACCGCGTGGCAGACTTGGAACACGGCCAATAGTCCACTGCCCAGCAACCAGATTAACGATATCGCCATTGACCACCACGGTCTGCTTTGGATAGCCACTGGCGATGGGGCGGCAGTGTTCGATGGCATCGACCGCTGGGTGGTCTTCACCTCTCGCAACAGCCAACTGCCCGCTGGCAATATCTACACCGTGGCCACTGACGGTGAAGGCACAGTCTGGTTCGGGAGCGACAGCAAAGGCTTGGCTCGCCTCACCGACTTCCGCATGCCTGCTCGGGTAACGGTGGTCGACGAAAAGAAGGCCGCCGACGAAAAGAAAGCCGCTGAGCCAGCCACGCCAAAGGTTAGCGACGAGAACGTACTCATCAACGCCTACCTCTCCGATGGCTACGTCACCATCGACTTTGAGAGTCCTGAAGCCACGGTCGTCTTCTACAACCGCAAAGGAAAAGCCGCGCGCACGGTGAACAACTACAAGAAAGGTCAGCGCATCAACGTCAGTCGTATGGCCAAGGGAATGTACCAAGTCTCTATCACCACGGTCAGGGGTGAGAGGCGGGTGAAATTCAACCTCAAATAAAGCGATGAAAAGGCCCTGTGCGATAGTCGCGCTGCTGCTCTGCTGCTGCTTGGCGGCAGCACAGGTGCTTTCGCCCATCGCTTGGCAGGTAAAGGTCGAAGAGCAGGGTGGGGGAGAGGCCGAGGTGGTCTTCACAGCCACGCTTGATGCAGGCTGGCACCTCTACTCGCAGCACACCGACCCTTCGGGACCTCAACCCACCGTATTCACCTTCCGTCCAAATGCGAACTATGAACTGCGCGGCAAGGTGGAGGAACGGACTACCCCAGCAGCCGAGTACGACGAGATGTTTGGCTGCGTGGTGAAATCGTTTGTAGGCAAAGCCGAGTTCCGCCAAAATGTCTCCGCCCTCTCTGCGGAGCCATTCGTACTCGAAGGGAGCATCGGCTACCAGCTCTGCGGGGCGGGCATGTGCATCGCTCCCGATGAATATGAGTTCCGCGTCAGCCTTGCAGGCAAGCCGAAGGTGGCGGAGCAAGTGGCAGGTTCAAGGGCGGTCGAAACAGCAGACGTTGCTGATTCGGACTCAATCCTTCTTTCCAGCCAAGAAGATGCTGACTCCATTACCACCGGCATAGACCTTCCCGCTTCGGCTGCACCCTCTGCACCCAAGCATCGCAGCTGGCTCGCCTATTTCCTGCTGGCTCTTGGTGCTGGGGTGCTGACAATGTTCACCCCCTGCGTCTTCCCCATGATACCGATGACGGTGAACTACTTTCTGCGCAGCAGCGAAAGCCACCGCAAAGGCCGCCGCCAAGCGTGGCTGTTCGGTCTTTCGATAGTGGCCATCTTCGCAGTGATTGGTGTGGTCCTGGCTGCTTTGTTCGGCCCTGAAGTGCTGGGCATCATTGCTACCCACTGGCTACCCAACCTCCTCTTTTTTGCCATCTTCATGCTCTTCGCGTTGAGCTTCTTTGGCCTCTTCGAGCTACGGCTGCCCGCTCGGTGGGTAAACCGAGCCGATAGCCAGTCGGAACGTGGTGGTTGGCTGGCACCATTCTTCATCGCACTCACCACGGTGCTGGTCTCTTTCAGCTGCACAGGCCCCATCATCGGCGGTGCGCTGGCTGGGCTGACCAGTGCGGCTGGAGCCGACCACGCAGGGCGATGGGTCTCGCTGGTGTCGATGATTGGGTTCGGCGTGGGATTTGCCCTGCCGTTTACCCTCTTGGCTCTCTTTCCGCAGCTGCTCAAAGGCATGCACTCGGGGGCTTGGCTGCAGACAGTGAAAGTCTCCTTCGCCTTCCTTGAGCTGGCCTTTGGCCTCAAATTCCTCCAAATGGCCGACATTGATGCCGGTTGGGGGCTGCTTCCGCGCGATGTCTACTTGGCTCTGTGGATAGCTATCTTCGCCCTGTGGGGAGTCTACCTGCTGGGAGGGCTGCGGCTAAAAGGCGAGGCAGAATCGAAGGGCATCGGAGTGGGACGATTGATGGTGGCCATCATAGACCTGGCTTTTGTGGCCTACATGCTGCCTGGCCTATGGGGAGCGGAGCTGAAGGGGCTCTCGGGATTTCTCCCCCCGATGTCGAGCCAGCAATTCACCCTCCGAGTGCAACCCGCTGCCTTCCCCGCTGGCGAGGGTCAAGCCTTGCCGACCGACCGTCGTTACATCGACCAGCTTCGGAAGTTCACCCCCCATGGCTACGAGGCATTCTACGACCTCGATGAGGCCGCGGCCTATGCTCGCCGCGTAGGCA
The DNA here is from genome assembly GCA_017455205.1 of Bacteroidales bacterium. Classification (GTDB taxonomy): domain Bacteria; phylum Bacteroidota; class Bacteroidia; order Bacteroidales; family P3; genus Colimorpha. The sequence continues at coordinate 3,154 of JAFTBM010000042.1, read as the reverse complement.
AGCCCCTATTTGTGGAGTTCACGGGCAAGAACTGCGCCAACTGCCGCGAGATGGAACACTACGTGTGGAGCAATGAGAACGTCCGCCAAGTACTCAACGAGCACTATGTGATATGCTCACTCTTCACCGATGAGAACGGCATCATCCTGCCCCAAAGCGAGTGGACAACCGACGACCGCGGGCGCACGCTGAAGACCCTCGGCCGCCGCAACAGCTACTACCAGCGCCAGACCTACCACATGAATGCCCAACCCTACTACGTGCTTCTTGGCTCCGACGGCCAGCCGCTGACAGGCGAAAACTATCGCTACAACCGCGACATTGGCCAATTCCTTGCGTGGCTTGGTGAAGGACTCTCCAACTATCGGCCATGAAACGCATTCTTCCCCTCCTCATGCTCCTCTGCCTTCCCCTCCTGCCGTGCGGGGCAAGACCCGTAGCCCCCACGCAGAGCAAGCGTGCAGCCGCGGCCTTTTGGAACAGCCACTGCCGACAGAATGCAAAGCCAGTGGACACCCTCATGCTGCGACGCATTGAACTATCTGATTACCCCCACCTCCACGTCTACAGCTGCAGCGGCGGATTCGTCGTCGTGGCTGCCGACGATTGTGTCCGCCCCATCTTGGCCTACTCGCCCGACCATCCATTCCCCACCACTCCGCACCCTCCGCTGCGCTGGTGGCTTGCAGGCTGCGAGGCGCAGCTTGATGCTCTTGCCGACCTCGACCTCCCGTCCGCCCCCAGCTGGGAAACGACAGAATCTGCACCTGACTACGATACGCCCCGCGCCAGCCAGCACATCGGCCCCCTGATGAACACCTTCTGGAACCAGACAGCCCCCTACAACGGCCTCTGCCCCTACAATTCCGACCGCCGCGAGCGCACCGTGGTGGGCTGTGTGGCCACCGCTATGGCGCAAATCATGAAATACTGGGGGCATCCCCTCTGCGGCAGCGGCAGCCACTCCTATCGCTACCGTCCCTACGGCACCCTCAATGCCGACTTTGCATCCACCTCCTACCTCTGGGAATACATGCCCATGGAGCTCACCACTGCCTCGGAATCCACCTCGCTCCGCACACTGCAGACCCTCAGCTACCACTGTGGCGTGGCCGTCGAAATGATGTATGGCCCAGCCTCTACTGGCGGCAGCGGTGCCTACTCCAACAAGGTGCCCACCGCCCTCACACGCTACTTCAAATACGACCCCAACCTGGTCCTCCGCGAACGCGAAGACTTTACCGACAGCACCTGGACCACGATGATACTGGCCGACCTCAACGCCCGTCGGCCCATCTACTACACTGGGCGCGACTCCACCGGCGGCCACGCCTTCGTCCTTGATGGAGCCGACACCTCGGGCCGCTACCACTTCAACTGGGGATGGGGTGGCTACGGCGACGGCTACTTCGCCCTCGACAACCTCGCACCCACCCGTCGAGGCACTGGCACCAACGCATCCAACACCTTCAACCTCTCCCAATCAGCCATCTTCGGCATCCAACCCCTCCCCCAGCACTACGACACCGTTGACTACTACGACACCATCTGCAGCACCACCACAGTCTACCAGTTCCACGACTACACCCTCGCTCCCCGCACTGGCGACCTCCTGCTCCACCACCTCGACACCTTCTACCGCGTCCACGTGGCCATGGCACCCCGCCGCATCCTCTACTTCGACCCAAACGGCGGCGAAGGTGAAGTCTTCCAAGAGACCTACTGCTACCTCACTGGTGCCCGAATGCCCGAATGCCCCTTCGCACGTGCGGGTTTAGAGTTCGCAGGTTGGAGCCTTTCTGAAACCGACCGCGCCAACCTCTACCACCCTGGCGACACCCTGTACATCAACCGCTCATGCTTCCTCTTTGCCATCTGGCAAGTGCCACAACCCACCCCACCGCCCGACACCACAGCCTCCCAGACCGACAGCCTCGGCACCACCATCGCCCTCCATCCCAACCCCACCACCAAAGAGGTGGAAATCCACACTGGCACTGCCGACCCAGTGCGGTGTACTCTGCACGATGCTGTAGGGCGATACATTGGCCAATTTACTATTGAGGGCGGAAGCGGAAAAATCAACCTCGAAGGCCTGCCACGGGGCATCTATCTGCTGCGGATTGACGATGGTGAGCATACAATCAACCGTTGTATAATCAAGCAATAAGAAAATAATTCAAAAAAATATTTGGTCGGAACGCACAAAAAGCGTACCTTTGCACCTGTTTTCCAGCGGGGCGAAAGCCCAAAGAGGGAAAACCGAGAGTGCGGGGTAGAGCAGAGGTAGCTCGTCGGGCTCATAACCCGGAGGTCGTTGGTTCGAATCCTTCCCCCGCTACCGACAAGGGCAGGCTGCAAGGCTTGCCCTTATTTATTTCCCCAACGCAGGCTCTCTTCCCCCTCATTGTGCCCTCGGAAAAGCATCCTCTTCCGATACCAAATCTCTTCCTCACCTTTCTGTATTTATCATCAGCAGCAGATATACCCTCGCCGACTGCCTGACCATCGCAAACACCCTCCTTTCCCTCGCACCCGACTACCGACACTGCTCCTGCTTGATGTCTGCGGCATTGGGTATTGGAAATTGAGAATTGAAAACCGAGGAGGCATCCCGTTAGCTGTGCCGACGTGTTGAATTGCGTCCTTGAAAAAGAATGGTGAGAGGTGAAAGGCAAAGTGCCGTTTCGCTTTTTACATTTCCCTTTTTTCTTTGTGGTGGGTAGGTAGATGGCACGTGTTTAGTTCGTGCATAGTTCGTGCATAGTCCGTGTCAAGTCCGACTCTACTCGGAGGTGACACGGACCTGACACGGAGTTGACACGGAGATGACACGGACCAAGTGGGTAATTGAGAATTGAGAATTGAGACTTGAGAATTGAGAATTGAAAATTGGGTTATAGGTTATAGGTTATAGAGGGATGCTGGGGTATGTTTAGCTCTCTCTGGAAAATACATGAATTGCCATGAATTGACCAAGAACTAATTAATGGAAAATTCGTGATAATTCGTGTATGATTATCCGCATTTGTCACAAAAGCGGCCTGAAAGGCCAAAAAGCAAACAGCCCAGGGCGCTGCCCTGGGTATAGAACGTGCAGTAGCTACGCCCTAAAAGGGCAAAAGCTTGTTTTTTGTCCTTATTGTGTTGTTTG
>JAFTBM010000002.1 GCA_017455205.1 Bacteroidales bacterium | reverse complement strand
GGGGGGCTGGAAATCAGCAAGTTATAGTTGATTTGAAAAATAAATTTGCTTTTTATAGTAATTATTTGTAGGTTTGCATCTGCGTTTAGATGTTGTTCGGATAGAGGAGTTTGAGGCTGGGAGCGAAAAGGCGGGCGATGTGCAGTCTATAAGTAAAGGCAAAAAAAGAAATAAAAGGCAAGAATATGGAGCAGACGAGTACTGGTGGCGGACGTGAGGGCGACAGGTGTGTGTGCATAACTGGCGATAGTGCAAGACGATATGGGAGAAGCTGGGCGGTGTTGTCGGGCGGTGGGGTGTTTTCCCTGCTGGCGGTGGTTGCCCGTATAATGGGCGGCGGCCTTCTGGCCGCCGCCGCACTGCTGCTGACGGCTCAGCCGTCAGCAGCACAAAGGGTCTCGGCTGTATCAGTCCCATACTATGAAAACTTCGATTCTTATACGGGCACGGGTGTAGCCACTGGTAGCACATACGTCTCTCCTTTCTCCAGCCGGCAGAAGCCCACTGGCTGGATTTTCCCCCTTGCCTACGAGGGGAACAGCCCCACCGACGACTCCGAAGCCGACATCTGGCTCAGCCAGCAGGTGAGCGGCAACTATGGCGGCGGTTGCTACCCTGGAAGTGTTACACATTTAGAGTTCAAGGTGGTGAACAAGAACGGCGGAGATTTTGGCAGCGGTTTCGCCTGCCTGCCGTTGCTTGCCATTGATGCCAACAATGCTAAAGTAGCATTCTCCTACCTGCTGGAATCCTCTGTTAATACCTTCCGCCTTGGCATCTGCTCGCAGGCCACCATCGAAGCGGGCACCTATGCCGACTATACACGCCTCAAGACCTATTCCACAGTCAATACGTGGACTTCTGTCAGCGAAGACTTGGGTACGCTTCTTGCCTCTGCCTCCTACGGCGGTTCTACCGCACCAGGCAAATACCGCATTGTTATCGAGTATACCAATACCAATGCAAGTTCAGGTTATAGGGGTTATATCGACGAGGTAAGTGTCAAGGGGGCCGCCTGTACGCTTCCCTACACCGAGAACTTTGACTCCTACTCCGCCACCACCTGCCCCAACGGGAGCAACTGCATTGCCACCAATACTGAACCACCTACCGCATACCCAAACAACGCTCTGCCCGACTGTTGGGACTTTCCGAGCATGGCGCCGAACTATTCCACCAGTGCCAATACAGGAGACAACTACAACCCCAACTACTTTATATCCTCCTACTCCACTGCTCGCTATTCAGGGAATGGTTTTGCCTTTAAATCGTCTTCCGTATCGGGGAAAACCCACCCTGCAGTGGCTGTTCTCCCCGACTTCCAAGTTCCTGCCTCACGCCTCCGCGTCTCGTTCCGATACAAGCAGGACCAATCGGGTACCAGCTACACTTTCTATTTCGGAATCATTACCGATGCTTCCGATACCACCACCTTTGTGCCACTCCGCACACTTGCCCGCACCACGACATACACACAGGTTACGATTGACCTCGACACCCTCCTTGCCAACAACGGCTACACCTCCGACCTCGCTGCCGGCACCTACCGTGTGGCCATACGCTATATAAATCTCAGTGGCTTGGGATACCGCGGCTATATTGACGATGTGTCGGTAACCGACCTCGCCTGTGCTGCCCCTTCTGGCGTTACCGCCACCATTGTTGATGACGAGGCTGTAACTGTGGGTTGGACCGACAACAGCAGTGGTGTACTCGACCATGTCGTCTACGCCAACGGCGTGAAAAAAGCGACCGTTACCGCCGGCACCACATCATACCGTTGCTCCGTAAGCGAGGGTGAAGACTATCTCTTCACCGTTGCCGCCCAATGCAGCGGCTACAACTTCCTCATTAGCGACACCAATACGGCAGCCACCCACGTGAAGACGCACATCCCTTGCTACAATTCGTCTCTGCCCTATAGCGAGTATTTCGACTCGTATACAGGGAGTGGAGTCGCCACGGGTACTACCGTCCCCACCGCATCGGGTTATGCCTTCCCCACAGACCACGAGCGCCCCTCCTGCTGGTATTTCCCCAACCTCGGCCACAACTCCAATACCTCCCCCCAAGTCTTTCTCACCTCCAACGCATCCTATTGCGTAACCACCAACGGGCTTATCTTCCGCACCAACCATTCCACGCGGCGCGCTTACGCCGTGGTGGCCTACGACCTTAACGATGAATATCCCACCGACCTTAAGTTCTCTTTCTCCTACAAGACTTCCAACACTACCTATGGTAAACTGGAGTACGGCTATATGACCAACCCAGCCGACACCAACACCTTCGTTACCTTCGGGACAGCCGCAGCCACCTCGTTCACCGCTGTCTCCGACAACTTTGCAGCCCACGGCGTAACCGATGATATTGAAAACGCCTACCTCGCTTTCCGGTTCTACAAGAAAGCAGCACCTACCAACACAACACTATACTACGGTGCAGTGGACAATGTTATCATCTGCAAGGACAAGTTATCCGCCGACTATCAGGTGGCCTGCGATTCCTACACTTGGAGTCAGACAGGCTCCACCTATACTTCCTCGGGGACCTACACCAAGACTTATACAGGTCACGGTGGGTGCGACTCTACATTCCAGCTCAACCTTACCATCACCTCTTCGCCCACTTCGCTGCCCTACAAGGAGAACTTCGACAGCTACCCCACCACTTCGGGATATTACACCACAGGTACTACTGCACCCTCCAAGTACCCCAACCACTACCTGCCCCCTTGCTGGACTTTCACGGGTATGGCAGCTACCACCTCTACCTACCCCCAGGCGTTTCTTTGTTCCAATAGCACTTATCGCACCGACAACCGTGGCCTCGTGGTCAAGACAAACAACACTGGTGGTGAGATGTATATCGCACTGCCTCTCATCTCCACTACACCCACGGCCAACCTTATGCTCAAGTTCTCCTACAAGTACAACGGAACAAATCCAGGTCTCATCTCCTATGGCTACATGACCGACCCCTCTGATGCTTCCACTTTCCGCCCAGTAGGAACAGTCTCCTACCTGAACTCCTACTGGCATGCCCATTCGTGTATCTTCGGTAATCGGTCTGCCTTCACCACGGCCATGACCAGCGATGGGCTTAACCCTGCCACGGCCAAAGTCTACGTGGCCTTCAAGATTGCCGCTGGAGGCAGCAGCACAATCCGCTACACCTGCATTGATGATGTAAGCCTCATTGATGCAACTGCTGCCGCGTCCACGCTTCCCTACAAGGAAGATTTTGATTCCTATGGAACAACTTCGGGCTATATTTCTGGCACACTTGCAACTCTTCCCACCCAATACCCGAACCACTACTTGCCCACGGGATGGCTCTTTCCCACCTCTATTGATGGTAGAACTCCTGCCTATGCCGCCACCTACCTTACCAATGCCAGCGGCTACTATTCCTCAGGACGCGGACTCCTTTTCAAAACGCACAGTTACCCCCCTCGCCTGTATGCTATCGTCAATAAGGACTTCGGCCCATCGAATCGCCTCAAGTTCAAGTTCGACTACAAGGTCAGCAATGCCACATACGGCAAACTTTCCTATGGCTACATGACCGACCCTTCCGACACCTCCACTTTCATCCCTCTTGGCAATACCACCTCTACGACCTTTACCACCGTCTCTGGCAACCTTTCAGGACATAGCGGCGTGAAACTGGCTTTCCGCTTCGATGACAAGCGGTCGGGGAATACCACTATGTATTACGGTGCCATAGACAACCTCTATATCTGCACCGATAGCATCTACACCTGGGATTCCACCACCGTCACCGCCTGCGAAAGCTACACTTGGCGCGGCAATACCTACACCGCCTCGGGCAACTACGACCACGTGCTTTCCGGCGCTGCCGTCGGTGGCTGCGACTCCACCATCCGCCTGCGCCTTACCATCAACAAGCCAGTCCATACCACTACCTATGCCAGCGTTTGCGGTGGCAGCTACACTTGGAGCAGCGGCGACGGCAACACCTACACCGCCTCCGACAACGGCTACACCACCTACTCCCACCTCGATGCCAACGGCTGCACACAGGTGGACACCCTCAATATCCGCATTGCACCCACTCCCTCGCTGCCCTACTCGGAGAACTTCGAGTCCTACAACGACAATGCCGATGGCCTCGGCATCCCTACCGACTTCAACACCCCCTACGTCTATCCGCGCCATGTGCTGCCTCCCTGCCTCGCTTATCCGAGAATGCACCGTGGCACCATTCCCTGCGGGCGTACTGCCACCTCCTGCGAGTCCACCACCATTCCCCGAGTCTACCTCTCCACAGGGGGGCATAGTGGAAAGTGCCTTGTCCTGAAATCGGTCAGCAACCGAGCAGCCATCGTCTGCTTGCCCGAGTTCAGCGTCTCGGCGGCCCACCTCAATGTGGATTTCTGGTATATGCAACAAAGTTCTGGCAATAACTACACCCTTGCCCTCGGCATCATCACCGACACTACCGACACCTCCACCTTCGTCAAACTCCACCAACTTACCCGCACCACTTCGTGGACTCGTTATACCGCCGACCTCGCCTCGCTCCTCTCCACCGACTATGCCGCCGGCAGCTACCGCGTGGCCTTCCGCTACACCTACTCTTCCTCTGGCTTGGGCTATAACGCAGGCATCGACGACATCTCTGTTACCGAGGTGAACTGCACCACAGCCCCCACCGACATGGTTATCCGATCCACCTCCACCACGGGTTTCACCGTCTCCTGGACCGACAACAGCGGTGGCACCAAAGCCCACACCATCTACAAGGACGGAGTGAAGGTGGACGATGTGGCCGCTGGCACCAGTTCCTACGCCTTCACTGGCCTCACTGCTGGCACGCGCTACAAGATAAGCGTGGAGTGCGTCTGCTACGACCTGCTCCGCAGCAGCCGCCTCGAGCGCTACGCTTGGACGCTTGCTGCCTCTGCTCCACTTCCCTATGTCGAGACCTTCGACACCTACGGCACAGATGCCGACAAATATTCCGCCACCTACACCCCAGTCCCCACCAGCTACCCCAACCACTACCTACCTACTGGCTGGAGCTTCCCGAACATGGCCATGGTTGGCAATTCCACAGACTATCCGTGGGTCTTCCTGACCGCCAATTCCACCTACAAATATCCCTCTGACTCCCGCTACAGCCTCCACCTCCGCGCCCACAAGACTTACGGGCCTTCGGCCTATGCCTGCGTGGCTAAGCCATTCGATGTCGGCTCTGGCAGGCTTGCCTTC
>JAFTBM010000041.1 GCA_017455205.1 Bacteroidales bacterium | reverse complement strand
CGTGTGCATTCCTGTTCCCGGATTCCGAGGCAATGATACATGAAGCTGGTTTCCATTCCGTACTTTTTTTTAGCATTTACAATACGAAATGCCAGCTTCTTTTATTGCATCTCATCTACGCATTTGCCGGAAGAGCCATATATTTCTTGATGCACTACCACAATGCTACTATAAAACATTGTGATTAATTAATAATCAAAAGGCATATTATACCTTCTTGGGGTACTGAACGGAGGCCAAAACGGCCTCCGCTTTTCTTTTGTAACTACCTTATAGGAGACACGCACAAGGCCATTTCTGCAATTGACGGAGCGGCTATAATGCATCCCCAACTTGACATATTTTCCACTTCCTTTGGCATTATTTTACTTTCCGTTTTTGGCTTCTATTCCCCACGTTCTCGGTGCGTCATCCATAGCGACCCGCTCCGTATCCGCTCCGTATCCGCTCCGTATCCACTCCGTATCCGCTCCGTATCAAGTCCGTATCCGGGCGGTTGAAATACGGGGCGGATAGGGGGAGTGTGCAGGGAGGGTGGCAGGAGGGTGTTCGCAACCCGAAAACGGGGCAGCCGAGAGGGGACTTGGAACAACTGTGCGGAACTACAGAAAGGATAGGGACACGGCCTACACGGCACAGCCGTGGATTGGAATGCGCTGCATTCTATTCCCATATTAATCAGTGATTTATATTTTCTTATCAACAATAGTTGTTCGTTTGGAAAATTATTTATATATTTGCCGAAACAGCCGCTTTTCCACTGGCCGCAATAAATGATTGTGGGTCAGATAGTAAGGGATAGATATACGCACAGGAATATGGGTAATCGTATGAAGCAATGGATAGGATGGGTCGTGGTGATGGTGGCGGCGGTGCTGCCGCAGGCGGCTCATGCACAGGCCACTGGGCTCGGTGGCTACACTTACAGTTATGGCACTACCACATCGACTTATTGGCGCACAGCCAGCACCAACATCCTCTATGCGAGGGCTGGGTTGGCTGCGCGATCGCACGTCTACAATATCGGCTTTGCCTTCCCGTTTGGTGGGAAATACTACACGCAGTTTTCGGCCTCGCTGGACGGCACCATTCACCTCGGCCCTCGCTATTGCGAGGATTCGCGCGATTTGAACTACTACAATGCGTCCTATTACTACCTTGATGACAACGCCCCGATGATAGTGGGTTGGGGCATTGGAACTGGAGGGTCGGCCTATGCATGGAAGACGGCTAACACCAACACCTACATCAAGTATTCGACGCTGGGCGACACGCTGTTGTGCGTTGAGTTCAAGGTAGCCCGCAGCGATTTGAACACCACCTACTACAACTGGCAGGTGCACCTCTATGCCAGCGGCAGGGTGGAGATGGTCTACAAGAAAGCCCCCTCGGCAGCGGCGATGAACTTGCTGTACGGCTCGGTGTACATGTGCATCAGTCGCACCGATGGCTGGCAGGTGGAACCCGACGACCCCTACGGCGACCCGACGGGTACCAACACCACAGCTCGGCGCATTACCAATGGCTACTGGGATGAGCCTTGGGTTGAGGCGTGGCCTGGGGGTACGGCTACTGACTACCGCTACTTCCTCTTCACGCCACCAGCTTCCACCTGCAAAGCGCCGACGGCCCTGAAAGCCACGAGCATCAGCACCACAGGCTTCACCGTGCAGTGGACGGCGGCGGCGGGGGTGAGCAGCTATGTGGTGCGCTGCGATGGCTCGGAGCATGTGGTCAGTGGCACGAGCTACACCTTCACTGGCCTCACGGGTGGCGACCACCGCGTGTATGTGGGGTCGATATGCGGTGCGGGCGATACCAGTGCTTTGCCCTATATCGATGTTGCCATGCCGTTTGACTTGCCCTACTACGAGGGTTTCGAGAGCTACACCACGGGGGTGGCTTGGACGGCGGACATGGGCGATGCGGGAGCGGGAGTGAGCTGGTCGGAACGGACGATGCCCAACGGATGGCGCTTCCCGGGGATATATAACGGCGACTGGCCTGGAGACTATACCAATCCCAACGCCTGGTTGAGCTCGGTGGAGACGGGCTATGCCTCGTGCACATTGCCGCAGAGCAGCAACGACCTGCTTTTGAAGACGGAATCTTGCTACCCGACAGCTGCCATCACAGCCGACCGCCGCAAGATTGCCTACGCTGCGCTGCCCCTGTTCAACGTCAATTGCAACACGCTGGCCATCTCGTTCCGCTATCTGTTTGAGGACTACGATGGGACGGCTAATACCGACGACCTGAAGCTTCGGTTGGGGGTGATAACCAACGTGGCCAACGACTCTATGATGATAGCCAACTTCACCAATGTGCAGATCATCTACGCCAACGCCTACGATGGCGACAGCATAGGGGTGTGGCGCACGGCTACGGTCTCGCTCACCAACAATTGTGCTGCCCAGACCTACCGCATTGCTATCCTCTACGACAACCCGATGAGTGGCTTGGGCTACAGGCTGCACATCGACGATGTGCATGTCTACCCCAAGAGCGGGATTGCAGCACCGACCGACCTGGCGGTGAGCAACGTAACCTCCACCTCGATGCGGCTCAACTGGACTGCACCCAACGCTTCCTACACCTACACCATCTATGCCAACGGCTCGCTGGTGGCGACCACCAGTGCTGGGGCTACCTACTACGACCTGACAGGTCTCACGCCGATGACGGAATATAAGCTGGCAGTCTGCTCCAACAACGGGACACAGCACAGCAGCCTGCGCAACACCATAGTGGCACGCACGGCTTGTGGCGGCAGCCTCGCCACACCCTACGAGGAGGATTTTGATGCCTACGGCACCGATGTCTCCACCACTGGGCAAGCCCCTGCCACATTCCCGAACAACACGCTGCCCGTCTGCTGGACGTTCAGCGGGCGCAACACTTGGTCTACCGCAGGCTACAAGTTCACCACGGGCATTGATGCAAGCAAGTGGAACGACTGCACCTCCAACAAGAGCCTGACCTACAGCAGCGACAACAACGGCGACGGCATAGTGTCGGGGTTGAAGACTATACCCTTCGCCTTCCCGCTGGGCGGCAACACCTACACGCAGTTCTCGTTCAACGAGGACGGGCAGATTAGGCTCGGTGGGACAGAGGTGGTGGCCAATTCCTACTACGGCAATCCGCTTTCGAGCGGTGGAGCCAACTACAACAATCCGAAAGTGGTGGGGGCAGGTTGCGATGGGCAGAAGACCAGCAGCGGCACTGCCACCTATGGTGCGTGGAAAGGCGTGGGGGACACGTGCCTAATAGTCCAATACAAGATGTGCCCCTACGGCTATACCACATCTGACCCTGGCATAGTGTACATGCCCTATCAAGTGCAGCTCTACAAGAGTGGGCGGATACTGATGACCTACAAAGCCCTGTCGGGCACGGCCTGGGATCCTTCGTTCCAGGTGGGGTTCTGCACCGACGCATCCTACGTGTGGTCGGTTGGGAGCGACGGGGTGAGTTCCACCCTCAGTGGCAACGGCAGCGGCTCATACTTGTATAGTTGGCCTGCCGCAGGCCGCTGGTACCAGTGGACGCCCACCACATTCGGTTATCCACAGGCATTCCTCGTCAGTGGCTCGGCTGTCGGCAAAAGCGGCGGAGCCTGCTCGGAGGGCGACAACGCACTGATGCTGGTCAACGGCAGGGCAGAGGACGTGCAGCACATCGCCCTGCCGATGGTCAGTGGCGATGACCTGCACCACCTTATATTCAACCTCAGCTACCGCCAGAGCAGCACTTCCTCAATGGTAGGTGAACTGGAAATCGGCACTATGACCGACCCAGGCAATCCCTCCACATTCGCATCATTGCGAACATTGGAACGCAAGACAAGTTGGACTACGGTGAGGGACACGCTTGGCTTCTATGGCCTGGATGCCACTCCGCGCTACCTCGCGTTCCGCTACAGCGGTGGTACATTCCACGGGGAATGGACGGCCATCGACGACGTAAAGATTACCTACATCAGCTGTCTGCCCCCAACCGACGTGCAAGTAACCAACATCACGGCCAACAGCATGCGGTTGAACTGGGTTGACCACAGCGGTGGCACCACTCCCTACATCATCAACCTCAACGGCACAGACTACACCTGCTCGGCTGGCACCACCTATCGCGACTTCACGGGTCTCAGCCGCGGACAGGCTTGCAAATTCACCATCAAGGCCGACTGCGACGCTAACGGGTACAGCACCACACGCACGCTCTATGCCACCACACTTTGCGGCGAGGGGATTGATATGCCCTACAAGGAGAACTTCGACTACTATGGAGGACGCATTGCCTCCAGCACCTCTGCTCCCTCTGGCTACCCCACCACCCACACACTGCCCAACTGCTGGACCTTCACTGGCCTCAGTGCCTCCACCTCCACCTATCCTCAGGCATTCATCACCAGCAGCAGCTCCTACCGCACCGATGGACAAGGCCTGGTGCTCAAGACCAAGAGTGGGCAAGGCGAGATGTACGCCGTCATGCCCAAATCCACCAGCATCAACACTGCTCGCCTCTACCTCAAGTTCTCCTACAAGTACAGCAACACAACCTACGCAGGGCAGCTCACCCTCGGCTTCATGACCGACCCCAACGATGCGGCCACCTTCCACGCCATAGCGGCCTTGCCCAATGAGAACGCCTACTGGCACGCCGTCTCCTACATCTTCAAATACAATGCTGCCTTCCTATCGGCCATAACCTCGGCAGGACTCGACACCGCCACGGCCAAAGTTTACCTCGCATTCAAGCTCTCGGCAGGCGGAAGTTCCTCGCTGGGGTACAGCTCTATTGACGATGTTAGGATGGATGTCTACTCCCGCTGTGCGGGGACTCTGCCCTACACCGAGAACTTCGACAGCTATGGCTCCACCTCGGGCTACTACTCCACCTCATATTCCTCCTTGCCCACACAATACCCCAACCACTACATGCCCACCTGCTGGTTCATGCCCAACATGATAGAGAGCAAAGCACCTGGATATGCAGCGTCCTACCTGACCTCCTACTCGGGATACTACGTAACAGGCAAGGGACTTATCTTCAAAACCCATAGCTACATTCCCAACGTCTACGCTGTGGTGAACAAGGACTTTGGCACCTCGGCCAACAACCTCGCTTTCTCCTTCTCCTACAGGGTCAATAATGCCTCCTACGGCAAAATGTCCTACGGGTACATGACCAACCCTGCCGACACCACCACCTTTGTAGCACTCGGTTCCACCACCAGCACCAGTTGGACAGCCGTGGTAGACACCTTCTCCAACCACACTGGCGTACCTGCCACCGCTATGCTCGCCTTCCGCTTCTCCGACCGCCGGTCGGGAAGTACCACCTACTACTATGGTGCACTGGACAATGTGCAAATCACCTCGGTAATGACCTGCCCCGCCACACCTGCCACGGGCGACACAACCGCCACTGGCTGTGGCAACTTCACTTGGCACGGCACCACCTACACCGAGACACCCGCCACTGCCCCCACACACACCTACAAGACACCCGTGGGCAACTGCGACAGCATTGTTACCCTACACCTGACCGTGATTCCCAGCCCTTCCAACACCTCCGTTACCCAGACGTCAGTTGTTGCCCATTCCCACTACTGGGAAAGCAACTACCCATTTGGCGTTACCTACACCGCATCAGGCGACTATACCTACACCTATTCCACCATCGATGCCAACGGATGCTCACAGGTGGATACCCTACACCTCACCATCAATCCCCCCTGCCCCACCACCCTCCCTTATAGCGAAGACTTCAACACCCCACTCACTGCGGGCAACTACTCCACCATGTGGTGCGACCCCAATAACTACCCCTACCACACCATGCCTTCCTGCTGGACATTTTACAACCTACGCCTCAAGCCAGCAGCAAGCCCCGCATCAAACACGACAACACCACGTGCGTTCTTGTCCGACGGGAGAACTGGTGGCACGTCCAACCCACCCTACCGAGTCGGCACCAGCGGTTATGGTCTCTGTATGCGAAGCAAAGGCACCGAGACCAGCCCAGTAGCCGTGGTGGCCGTTTCGCTTCCGCCAGTTCCAGCAAGCCGTCTGGTCTACTCCTTCTCCTACCTCGTACACAATAGCAGCAACGGCTCGTTTGAATATGGCGTGGTAACCGACCCGTCCGACCCCGCCACCTTCGTCAGCTTCGGCAGCACCACCAGCACCAGTTTTGTCTCGGTAGTTGACTCACTGCACACCCATGCTACGCTGCCTGTTGAGCCCTTCTACCTCGCATTCCGTATGAACGGCATCAATGGCACCAGCATCGGCAACGGGTCGCTTGACAACGTTATGATACGCTGCTGGACAGACAGCACCGATGCCATAGCAAGCAGCTGCGGCAGCTACACCTGGGGCGATGGTGATGGCAATACCTACACCACCTCTGGCACTTATCGTGCTGTTCTCACAGGCCAATACGGTTGCGATAGTGTGGTTCACCTCCACCTCACCATCAACACCTCTGACAACTCTGCTACCACAGCCACCGCCTGCGACAGCTACACTTGGTCCAGCGGCAACGGCTCCTCCTACACCACCTCGGGCAACTACCAGTACAGCCACACCGACGCTAACGGCTGCACTCAAGTGGATACCCTCCACCTCACCATCAAT
>JAFTBM010000040.1 GCA_017455205.1 Bacteroidales bacterium | reverse complement strand
CTTTCTCCTGGCTTGAGAAGTGCAGAAGACTCACATCGGATTTCGAGTTCTTCTCTAATTCTCTACAGGCTATGGTACAACTGGCTTTCATCAGGCTTATGCTTAACAGATTTATTGTATAAAATCAAAACAGTTTCTTAGGTTCTCAATGCCGACTGCATTCCGTTTGCAATCTCGCGTGGAGGCACACGGTCGGCGAATTGGAAGAATATCATTTTTGTCCACGTGCCGTAGACCTTGGAATGCTTGTCCGTGCAGTGTTTGCGGATGACCTTTTTATCTTATCCTTGGGGAAGATGCTGCAATAATTGTGCGGGAAGAGTTATCTTTGGCAGGGGAGTTGTTGTTGTATACATTTGCTAAATGAATTATTTTCATTTAGTTAAATGCAATTCCATTTTTCTTTCCCAGTGCAATATTTCTAATAAAACGTTGAGGGAGCTATTGATATTTTCTGTGGCATAATGAAGATAATATTTGCCAATTCAAATATTCTTCGTAACTTTGCAGCGTCTTTCGACAGGTAGAAAGACCGAGAGAAAGCGCGTTTTCTCTATTCCGCTATCGGTGAAACTTGGACACTTTCACGAAGGTACAGAGTCGGAATAAGGCAAATGATTTCTCACTTGTGTTGTATACTATTACTATCGGTATACGCCAAGTGGAGTTACATCAGCAGACCTTATCTACTTTGTACCAAAATAAAGGGAGTCCAAGCCCTACCGATAGAGATTAGGGAAATGGATGGCTCCACTTTCTTTATGGTATTATTTCAATGCAATAATCCAACGAGCCTTAGGTACAAAAGTTGTGCCCGACACGTATTAGGGTATAGAAAAAATGAAGAAGACTCTTTTAGGTCTGATGCTCATGCTGGTAACGGCATTCTCTGTGAACGCCCAGCAGAAAACCGAGGCAGAATTGAAAGCAGAACGCGAGCAGATTGCCTCTGAACTCAAATCGAAGGACGTTGTAAAACGTCAAAAAGAGCTGGTGAAGCTGCAAGCAAAGGCTGCAAAGGTTCAACAGACTGGCCTTGGCAGCATCGATGGCCTTGCAGAAACATCCACAAGTGTGCTGAAAACTGTGATGTCAACCAATGACTTGCTCCAGCAGTACCGCACGGAAATCACCGACAATGGTAACGGCGAGGTTGAGATTGCCAAGTATTCGGCAAAACTTGACGACTATGTAAAACTTGCCGCAGACCTGGCGCAGGCTGGTATTCTCGCTGCCGATGGTGCAAAGAAACTTGAGTCGGCCAAAGATGATGCCAAGAATTTGTCGCCTCTACAGGCAAAACCAGCCCTCTCCTCGGTCAGTTTTTCAACTAATGCACTGAAGCTCTCCAGCGAGGAAATTGCATTGCAGACACGCATTGTCACCAATCTTATCGAAAGCATCAAAGCCTCAAAGAACCTCTAAACAAATGAGAAAGATGCTTCTTTTGCTCACGCTGTTTGCGGGTGTGCATATTGCACACTCGCAAGCGGATGAGCGTATGGTGGTCGGCGTGGCAAAGTTCACGTCGGAGGTCGACAGCCCGTTTGCAGATGCCGTGGCAGAAAAGGTGGTACAGATTGTTACCAACACCCACCGATTCATCGTGGTGGACCGTACCAGTTACGATAAAATCAAGGAAGAACTGGAATTCCAAAAGACAGAGGCGTTCCTTGACAGCAAGAATACCGTCAAACAGGATGTGGCCGTGGCCGCACAACGAATGATAGTCGGACACTTGGTGAAAATGAATATCTACACGATGAAAAACACCAGTGGCGGAATTAGCGGGTACAAAGCAAGTGCAGCCTTTACGTTAAAGGTGAACGATGTGGAAACAGGCATGGTGACGGAAGCGGAGAGTTTCCAAACAACGGAAAGTCCGCTGGCAGCATCCAAGGAGCAGGCCGTAAACCAAGCGTTGGCTTCACTTGACGAAACCTTGCGTGCCTACATTGCCAAGACGTTCCCTGTGTCAGTGAAGATTGTCAAAGTTTTGGAAAACAAGAAAGATGCTGCTACCAAGGTGCTCATTGGCGGTGGTAAAACCTACGGCATCAAAGAAGGTGATAATTTGCGTGTGGAAGCCATCGAAATGATAGATGGGATGCCGTATCCGACAGAGATAGGCGAGTTGAAGGTAACCTCCCTTGCTGGTGAGAACTTCGCAGAGTGCAAGGTTACCAAAGGGGGAAAGCAAATCGCGTCGCAACTTGCCTCGGGCAATAGAATACAATGTACATTGATAGTGAAATGAAACAATACCTATTCTTGGCAGTCCTTGCAGCCGTGTGCCTTGCAGGATGCCACTCTCCGAAACCGATATACAACGCTGTGGGAATACACGATGATGCCAATAGTATCACCCTGCGCAGCAATGGTTATGGCAAAACGGAGGCCGATGCCATAGCGGACGCTGGGCGGTATGCTGTGGAACAGCTGCTGTTCCGTGGAATACCAAACTCCAACCAGCGCACCCCCCTCATCGGCACTGATGAAGCCTCGGCAAAACGCCACTATGAAACCTATCTGAACGATTTGTTCAACAATGAAAGATACCTGTCGTTCCTAACCCTCACCACGCCCATTGATAGCGGCAAAGAACGTGGGACTTACTGGACGGTAGCCGATATAACAATCAATCTCCGTGCCCTGCGGATGGATTTGGAACAGGCAGGTGTCATTCGCAAATTCGGATTGTAAGATGAAGCAAATAATGAAACTTACGGTAGCCATGCTGCTGGCACTGCTACCA
This sequence comes from Bacteroidales bacterium, assembly GCA_017455205.1. Lineage (GTDB taxonomy): Bacteria > Bacteroidota > Bacteroidia > Bacteroidales > P3 > Colimorpha. The sequence continues at coordinate 21,179 of JAFTBM010000040.1, read as the reverse complement.
GCATGGGGCAGCTTGGCGCAAAACACCGTGCAGCCCAAAATTATGGTCATTCCCTACGTGAAACAGGGCGAAGACCTGCGGTCGGTACTGGAAAACGATGTGAACAAGCGCATCGCCATCACAAAAATCAAGGAGGCATTCGACAACCGAGGCTTTACAACCGTTGATTTCGCTGCCAAACTTAAGGCAACAACAACCAACGCCGCAATGACGAGCGACAATCAGACCGACCTGAAGACAATGATTGTGCAACAGTCGGGGGCAGACATCTATGTTGAGGCCGAAGTGGATGTGCAGCTCTCTTCCTCGGGCAACTCTGTGAAAATCATCGTTACTGGTTACGAGTGCTCTACTGGCAACAGCCTATCCAATAAGGTCGGCGAAAGCGGACGATTCTACACCGACGACATTGGGAAACTGGCGAGCAAGGCCATTGAATCTATTGCAGAAGACTTTCTGAACACTATGCAGATGAAGTTCACAGACATCGTCGCTAACGGCAAGTCTGTAATGGTTGTCTTCGGATTTGCGGATGATTCGCAACTCCTCATGTCGTCGGAGGTGGGCTCGCAGGGATTGCAACTATCCGACGAAATAGAGATGTGGATGGAAGAGCATGCCTACAAGAACAACTATCATATACAGGGGACGACTGACCGACAAATGATGTTCGACGACGTGCGTATCCCGCTGAAAGACCCCAATACGGGCAATAACTACAATTCCAACAAGTTTGCACTCGACATCTTTAAGTTCATGCGCTCACTCGGCATTCAAATTCAGCGCGACATCAAAGGCAGTACTATATACATCACCATCAAATGAAACGCCTCCTTTTAATCGCATCCATTGTGCTTGCCACCCTCCGTATGCAGGCACAGGAAGTCTCTATCGGTGTGCTTGTGCCAGGCACAGAACAAGGCTACACTCCCGTCCAAAGCAACATGCTGCAAAGCAGTATGGAAAAGCTGTGTACCAGCCACGGCATCACGGTGGAGAATATTCCCGATGGGTTCTTTCTCTACCCAACCATTGCGGTAGTCAGCGACGAAGTTGCCGAGGGCGGTATGCGCAACATAAACACCATGAAGGCCGAGGTAACACTGTCTGTGCGTCGTATAGGTGGCGATGTCGTGGCAACCGTGAGCAAGACCCTTTCGGGTTCGGGCTATTCCAAGAGCCAAGCAACTACATCACTTATTCAGCACCTCAACATCGCTGACCCAGTCTTCGACCGCTTTATCTCCGATGCCCAAAATGCAATCGTCGGCTACTATCAATCACAGTGCAACCGCATTATGACCCAGGCCGACCAACACGCAGCCACCCACGACTACCGTGCAGCTATCGCCAAGCTCTGCCAAATTCCCTCCATCGCCCCCTGCTTTGCAAGCGTCAGCGGGAAAATGTCGGAATACTACACCCTCTACCAGACGCAGCTGTGCAGCAGCATCAAGATGGAGGTTGAAGCTGCGATGGCAACCCACGACTACGAAGCAGCCATCACCCTCCTGTCAGAAATCGACCCCTCATCGCAGTGCTACACGTATGCCGTCGACCAATTCAGAAAGATAGAAAAAGAAGTAGCACGGCTGGAAAAACGCGACTGGGAATTCAAGATGAGGCAATACAACGATGCGGTTGCCACCGAAAGACAACTGATCAGCGCCTGCCGCGATGTAGCCAAAGCCTACTATTCTGCCACTCCAACCATCCACTACACCCAGGTGATAAGATAGCATTCTTCATCACCGATTGCCCGAAGTGCTGCGTTTGCATCAAAGAAGGCACTCTCGGGTGCAAAAGTCTATTAGAAATGGTTAAATAAAAGGGAATTAGATTCCAATGTTCTGCAACTCTTCGCTTTTTTCTATTCTACGATGTGGATACTAATCTATGGCCTACGTTTCATTGACAATTCTAATCGATAATATTCCGTTTGGTTTTTTGTACATCGGTCACACTTTAAGCACGTCCTTCACGGAATAGATGCGGCTGTCGGCCTCGAAGGTGAAATCCTGGTCGTCGAGCACCATCCAGTCCTCGCGCTGCTTGCGGCTGAGACTTTTGATGTCGGGGAACATACTGACGGGTACCAGCACCACGCGCCCGTCGGTCAGATAGACGGCCATCATGCTGCGCTTCTGCCCGAAGTCCAACTTCTTGATGCCCAAATCGGTGTCTTTGTACTTGCACATATCTATATCCAAATCTTGGCCACCGTATCGCCACGGTGCGAGGGCTTGCTGCCGCGCCGCACAACGTGTACGTGACGGCGGTTCGCTCCACTTCGGTCGCGGGCCACGTCATTCGTCCTTGTCGGCCAGGAAGACCGAGAGGATGAAGCGGAGATTGAACGCCAGTTTGCCCATAGTTCACTGGTTGTTTGTTACTGCAAAATTACAAACTCTTCACGACACAGCCAAATTTTTCTTTCCTACCCGTTCGCGAGAAGATTAATGAGAACCTCGCTAAGCTGGCATCGGCGTGACTATTCTTACTAACCTTGATTAGGTGTTAGCCTAAAAACCTTCCAGAGGAGAAAATTCCCCACGTTGGATTGCTCGCCATTGGCGGCCGAGAACAGGAGTTGAACCTGCCGATTTGGTGCTTTTACCCGCTTTTTTGGCGATTTTGCAAGTGGTTGAATAACAGAGGCTTATGATTTTAGTAGGAGATGATTGTAATTCGCTGGCTGTCAGCTACTTCAAGCGACCATCTCCTTACCAACGCCTTATCATCTCCTACCCATCTCCTACCCATCCTTTTCTCGGGTAGGAGATGGGTAGGTTTTAGGCAGTTGATGAGGAGTGATTGGTAGGGGGAAAAACGGGAGGAGAGGTCAGGGGAGAAGTGAAAAAGGGGGTGGGGGAAATGAGGGCTGTGGGGTGGGAATGGCGAGAGGAAGCGGACGGTGGTCTGGCGGCGGCTGAAGGAGGGGATGAAAAAAAAGTGAGTGGGGTAGGGCAATATTTGCGAGGGTAGAACGTTTGGGGGGATGATGAATGCAATGGGAGTAGAGATTATGAGTCCAGTAGGCTCGTGGGAGAGCCTGCGTGCTGCGGCACAGGGCGGAGCCGATGCCATCTATTTCGGAGTGGGCAGGTTGAACATGCGCTCGCGCTCGGCGGCCAACTTCTCGGTGGAGGAGTTGCCGCAGATTGTGGAGGAGGCACGGAGGGCTGGGATGCGAAGCTACCTGACGGCAAACACGGTGGTCTACGACAGCGAGTTGGGCGAGCTTTGCCGCCTGCTCGGTGCGGCTCGTGAGGCGGGGGTGAGTGCAGTGATTGCCAGCGACTGGGCAGCAATCAGCGTGGCACGCGAGTTGGGGTTGGAGGTGCATATCTCCACGCAGTGCAATGTGAGCAACATCGAGGCGGTGCGGCACTATGCGCAGTGGGCCGACGTGGTGGTGTTGGCACGCGAGCTGTCGCTTGTGCAGGTGGGGGAGATTACGCGGCAGATTGAGGAGCAGGATATACGGGGGCCGAAGGGCGACCGTGTGCGGGTGGAGATGTTTGCCCACGGGGCACTCTGCATGAGCGTCAGCGGCAAATGCTACTTGAGCCTCGACAATGCAGGCCATAGTGCCAACCGTGGGGAATGCTTGCAGCTCTGCCGGCGGGGGTATATTGTGAAGGACAAGGAGAGCGACCTCGAGTTGGAGGTGGACAACGAGTATATCATGTCGCCCAAAGACTTGTGCACCATAGGTTTTCTCGACCGAATGGTAGCGGCTGGGGTGCGGGTGCTGAAGATTGAGGGGCGGGGGCGCAGTGCCGACTATGTGCGGACGGCGACCGAGTGCTACCGCGAGGCGGTGGAGGCAATAGGCGAGGGAAGTTATACGCCCGAGCGGATTGAGGAGTGGAGACAGAGACTCGCCACGGTCTTCAATCGCGGCTTTTGGGATGGCTACTACTTGGGGCGTCGGCTGGGCGAGTGGAGCGACCGCTATGGCAGCCAGGCCACCGAGCAGAAGGTCTACCTCGGCCCAGTGCGCAACTATTTCAGTCGCATCGGAGTGGCAGAGGTGGAGCTGCAGACGGCCGAGCGGCTGCGTGTGGGCGACGAGGTGGTGGTCATCGGAGCCACCACGGGAGTCTACCGTGCTAAGGTGGAGGAGATGCGAGTGGATCGCGGGGCAGTAGCCGAGGTGGAGCAGGGCGACCGCTTCAGCCTCAAGACTGCCCAGCCGCTGCACCGAGGCGACAAGGTGTACAGGATTGACAAGGTGGAGGAAAATCTGGTGTAGGTTAATTGTAATTTACTGATTATGAATATGTTTACCCCCCCCCTACAAAGCGCAGGACGCAGCCTGATGCAGGCGTAGGGAAGTGGAAGGGCGTTGCAGCTCGTGTCAGCGAGTGGGTGCAGCGTCATTTTGTGCCACTGGCGATGGCGTTGCTCCTCTTGGAGCCACTTTCGGCCTGCCTCTGGGTGGCCTTCGACTATGAATATGGTAATGCCTTTCCCACACTGAACTACTATGTAGGGTTCGAGACGGGCTTTGGTGGGCGCAAGCTGATAGGCACGATTGCCCACCTGCTGTTTGGCAACCATATCGGAGTGGCACAGATAGCCACGATGATGATGGCTGCCCACGTGCTGATGGCGGGGCTTTTCCTATGGCTGGTGGTGCGTTGCCTGCCGCGGCTCGACAGTCGGACGCTGCCAGTGGCGGCGGTGCTGGGCATCTATCTGCTCTCGCCTTTCTCGCTGCTGAAGGTGATGGACGGGCTGCGGGGCATCAGCATGGGATATATGGAGACGTATATGGTGGTGGCGGTGCTGCTGTGGCTGGTGGCGTTCACCTACAAGCGGCGCGGCTTCTGGTTCTACCTGCTGACGGCGGTGGTTGCCCTCTTCTGCTGCCTGGTGCACCACACCTTCTGCTGCCTTCTGCTGCCGCCGATGGTGGCACTGATGATAGGCGAGGTGGTTGGCGAGCGGATGGATTGGCGGCGGGCGGTGGCCTATGTGGTCAGCCTCTTGCCTACGGCAGCTGCCTTTGTGGGCATAGTGCAATGGGGCGGGATGAACACCGATGTGGAGAACCTGATGGAGCAAATCCGCGTGCGTGCTGGCGGCAATCCACAGATAGCCCTGCTGCAGGACCAGAGGGTGATAGAGGTGCTGTACTACTATTCGCAGTGGGAGAACCGCCATTGGGCATTCGTGGAGCATGAGTTGCAGCGGGCGATGCAGGTGGGGTTTGAGCTGTTGCTGCTTGCACCGATTTACGTTGCCATGCTGTGGCCGTGGTTTCGGGCGGCACGCCTCGGCAGCACCTCTGCCGTGCGGTGGCGCTACTGGCTGATGCTGGCTGCCGATGTGCTGCTGACGGTACCTATCTACTTCATGGCCAACGACTATGGCCGCTGGTGGTCGTGCTTCTTCTTTGGGTTGGCAGCGATGAGCCTTGTGGAGTGGCACAGCGGTCGGGAGGAGTACCGACAGGCACTGGCCGAGTGGTGGGGATGGATGAAGCGGCATTGGTGGTGGGCAGCCGTGCTGGTGGTCTACGAGGCTGGACTTCACCTCGGGGGCGTGAGCGGACTGGTGGAAGCCATCAAGCTGCAGAAGCTGGTCTTCTCGGTGCTGCATATCAGCATTGGGTAAGGGAGGCAATGATGTATGGTGCAGAGTGTATATAAAGCGATAGTTTAGTTAAATATGCTTAAAGTGCAGAAAATTAGCAATATAGCCACCCCCCCCCCAAAAAAAACACACAACACCAATAACGAATACAATTATCAAGAGAAGTCGGGGGCGGACAGCGAGAGAGCGTGGCGTAGCGTTTGTCGTCCAGCAAGCGAATGGTTGCAGCACCACAGTGTGCAGGTGTGCATGGCCTTGCTGCTTTTTGAGCCGTTGGCGGCATGCTTGTGGGTAGGATTCGGCTATGATTATGACGTTCATTATCCCACACTTAATTACTACGTGGGGTTTGAGACTGGCTTTGGTGGGCGAAAGCTCATCGGCACGATAGCCTATTTCCTTTTTGGCAACCACATTGGATCGAATCAGATAGCACTGATGGTGCTGACGGCTAATGCACTGACGGCGGTGGGCTTTTGGTGGTTGGTGGTGAGGTGCATACGCACCATAAGCAAGCAGACGATGCCGGTGGTGGCAATGTTGGCACTCTATCTGCTGTCGCCATTTTCGCTGCTGAAGGTGATGGATGGACAGCAGGGAATCAGTTTGATATTTATGGAGATATATATGCTGGTGGCGGTGCTGACGTGGATGCTGGCGTTCACCTACAAGCGGCGTGGCTTCTGGTTCTACCTGCTGACGGCAGTGGTTGCCCTCTTCTGCTGCCTGGTTCACCACACCTTCTGCTGCCTTCTGCTGCCGCCGATGGTGGCACTGATGATTGGTGAGGTGATGGATGGAGGCTTCAGGTGGCGCAAAGCGGTGGCCTACGTGATTAGCCTGCTGCCAATGGCTGTGGCCTTTGTGGCCATAGTGCTGTGTGGCGGGATGAACACCGATATAGAGAGCTTGCTGGAACAGATACAGGTGCGTGCAGGTGGAGGCTCTGTGGAAGGGGCTTTACAGGATAGGATGGGGATAGAGGTACTCTACTACTATTCGCAGTGGGAGAACCGCCGTTGGGCATTCGAGGGAATGGGCATGTGGATTGCCACGTTGGGAATCATTGAGGTGATAATGCTTTCTCCGATATTGACGGTGATGGTGTGGCCGTGGATGAAAGCGGCAAAGCTGTCGACTACGGCTGTGGTGCGCGGGCGTTATTGGCTGATGGTGGTGGCCGATGTGGTACTTACCCTGCCCATATTCTTCATGGCCTTTGATAATGGCCGTTTCTGGTCGTGCTACTTTGTGGGTATGGCCATGATGATGCTTGTAGAGTGGCATAGCGGCAGGGAGGAGTTCCGCACTGCGATGGCACGCCTATGGGCAGTGGCAAAGCGGTATTGGTGGTGGACAGCATTGCTGGTCATTTATGCCACCACGTTGCACCTTGGAGGCTGGGCTGGATTGGCAGAGGCCATCAAACTAAGGAAGCTGATATTTTTGCTGATTTAGGTTGAAGAAAAGGGTAGGGGCGGTGCAATAATTGCGTTGCGGCTGCGTTAGGGTGGGTGAAATTTGACCGATAATCAGATTGACGTATGACAGAGCAGCAGGAACGTGCTTTGCGTCTGGCCACCGATGCGGGACACATCCTCCTCGAGAATGGGGCGGAAATCGGGCGTGTGGAGGAGACGATGGAGCGGCTGGCTCGGGTCTACGGCGTGGAGAATGAGAGCTTTTTTGTGCTCAGCAATGGTATCATCGCCACGGGCGACCATTATGCGAGGGCCGAGTTTATCCCCATCAAGGGGACGCAGTTGGCTCGGGTGGTGGAGGTGAACCAGTTGAGCCGTGATGCTGCTGCTGGGCGGTGCGGACTGGATGAGATGGAGGCACGGTTGCAGGCCATACGCACCTCGGGAAGTAAGCCGTGGTGGGAGCAGGTGGTGGGCATTGCCGTGGGGGTGGCCTCGTTCAGTGTCCTTTTTGGTGGTAGCTTGGTGGATGCCGCTGCCACATTCGCTGCGGGGTTGCTGCTGGGGGCGTTTATGGCCTTTGTGTCGCCTCATTTAAGTCGGCTGATGGGCAACCTTATGGGTGGGCTTGTGGGTGGACTGCTGTGCATAGCCTGCGTGGCGGCTGGGTGGGGTGAGCATTTGCCCAATATGATTATCGGCACTATCATCGCGCTGGTGCCAGGAGTGCCGTTTACCAATGGTGTGCACGATTTGGCCAACGAGGACTATATAGCCGGTGCCACTCGGCTGCTTGATGCCTTTTTGGCCTTCTTGTGTATAGCACTTGGAGTGGCGTTGGCCTTGATTGTGCAGGGATGGGTGCTGGGGGGAATTGCACCGCTGGGAGCACCAGCCACAGATGCAGTAGCTGGCCATTGGGTCATCCAACTATCGGCAGCCTTGCTGGGGACGGTCGGCTTTTCGGTGCTGTTTGGGGCTCCGCGGAGGTATTATTTTGCCTGTGGACTGACTGGGATGGTGGGCTGGGCTATCTACCTTGCGCTGCTTCACGTAGGGGCTGGCACCACAGGTGCTGCCCTCGGCGGTGCTCTGCTTGTGGCTGCCACGGCACAGGTGCTGGCAGTGCTTCGCCACTGCCCAGCCACGGTGTTTCTCGTCTGTGGCATCATTCCGCTGGTACCGGGAGGTGGGATATTTTGGACGGCCTACTATATTGTAACCAATCAGCTTGGGGCTGCTGCCCACACTGGCTTCTCGGCCTTGAAGGTGGCCATAGCCATTGCGGGTGGGATAGTGCTGATGGCAGGTGTGGTAAGGCTATTGAATAACCTAAAAAAGAGAGCAAATGGCTAAGGCAAAGAGCTACTATTTCTGCCAGCAATGTGGCTACCAGTCGGCATCGTGGCTGGGTCGGTGTCCAGAATGTGGCAAGTTTGGCACATTCCAAGAGGAGGTGGTCAAGGCATCTGCACCCGCAGTGGGCAAAGTGAGCGGACAGAGGCAAGGGCAGTCGATGCCCAAGCTGATACAGGAGGTAGCCTATGGCGAAATGCCACGTATTGCCACCCACTGCGGCGAGTTCGACCGCGTGCTGGGCGGTGGCATTGTGCCGGGCAGCCTGCTGCTGCTCGGTGGTGAGCCTGGCATCGGCAAGAGTACTCTGCTGCTACAGACGGCACTGGCCATCACCGACCGCCGCCTGCTCTACGTCAGCGGCGAAGAGAGTGAGCAGCAAATCAAGATGAGGGCCGACCGCATCGGCATCGGCTCGGAGAACTGCTATGTGGTCAGCGAGACGGTTACGCAGCGCATCTTCGAGCATGTGGAGGCCGTCCGTCCCGAGTTGCTGATAGTGGATTCCATCCAGACCGTCAGCACCGAGGATGCCGACAGCCCAGCGGGTAGCGTCAGCCAGATTAGGCAGTGCACCACCGAGTTTCAGCACTACGCCAAGCAAAGCGGCGTGCCAGTGCTGCTGATTGGCCACATCACCAAGGATGGCACACTGGCTGGCCCCAAGGTGATGGAGCATATCGTCGATGCGGTGCTGCAGTTCGAAGGCGACCGCAACTATGGCTACCGTGTGCTACGGGCATTGAAGAACCGCTTTGGTAGCACCGCCGAGATAGGCATCTTCGAGATGCAGGGCAGCGGCTTGAGGGAGGTACCCAACCCGAGTGAGTTCCTGCTCTCGCAGCGAGATGAGACGTTGAGTGGTGCTGCCGTGGCTGCCACCCTCGAGGGGGCAAGGCCCATGTTCATCGAGGTGCAGAGCTTGGTGAGCAGTGCCGTCTATGGTACGCCACAGCGCAACGCCAACGGCTTCGACATGAGGAGGCTCTCAATGCTGCTGGCGGTACTTGAGAAGCGGTGCGGCTTCAAGCTCGGTGCCAAAGATGTCTTTCTCAACATTGCGGGTGGCCTGCGGGTGAACGACCCTGCGATTGACCTTGCGGTGGCCTGCGCCATACTCAGCAGCAATGTGGATATGCCTATTTCCCCGCGAGTGTGCTTTGCAGCCGAGCTTGGTCTCAGCGGCGAGGTGCGCCCTGTGAGTCGCGTGGAGCAGCGTATCGCCGAGGCCGACCGCTTGGGTTTCGAAAAAGTGTTCGTCTCCAAATACAATATGCGCGGTCTCAACACCCGCAGTTACGGCCTACAGATAGTGCCAGTGGGGGTGATTGAGGAGACCTTCCGTGCCCTGTTTGCGTAGGTGTTTACCCGCGCACCACAGCACCCAGCTGCGTCTCAAGGGCATGCTGGATTTTGCCCATAGTGGCCTCAATCTGCTTGTCGGTCAGTGTGCGCTCGGCATCTTGCAGGGTGAAGCTGACGGCGTAGGACTTCATGCCTTCGGCAATGCCCTTGCCCTCGTAGACATCGAAGAGCCCCACGCCCTTGAGCAGCCGTTTTTCTGCACTGCGAGCTGCCTGTTCAACCTCGGCAAAGGTGGTCGACTGGCGAAGGAGGAGCGCGAGGTCGCGCCGCACCTCGGGGAAGCGGGGTATTTCCTGATAGAGTATCTCCTTGGAGGGGTAGAGCCCCAGCAGGAGGTCCCAGTTGAGATTAGCGTAGCATACCGTCTGCTTGATGTCGAAGCGTTGTAGGAGGTCGCGCTTCAGGACACCGAGGCTGCCGAGCAGCTTGTGGCTATCGCGCATAGTGAAGTCCAGTCCTTCGGCGTAGAAATGCTGCTTTGTAGGGGCGGTTTCCACCCGTCCCATATTGACGCGCATCCGATGCAGAATGGACATCACGTGGGCTTTGAGCCAGTAGACATCAGCTTCGGGGCTGCGTTGCTTCCACGATTCAGGCAGGAGGTTACCCGTCAGCATGAGGCTGAGGTGCTGGGTCTCGGTGAAGCGTTTGGTTACTGGGAGCGTAGCATCGTCCTTACCCTCATTTCTGACGTAGGTGCGACCAAATTCATAGAGTTTTTGGTCTTTGATTTTATAGTTGAGATTGCGTGCGATAACCTCCAAGCCATTGTATAGCAGCGTCTGACGCATGACGTTCAGCTCCTTTGAGAGGGGGTTGATGATGGCCACACTTTGGGCAGCGGGGAAGTCGGCGTTGGAGTCGTAGTAATCGCTCTTGGTGAGCGAATTGTTCATGATTTCGCTGAAGCCGTTGTTGGTGAGGTAGTTGCTCACGGCATTTTTCAGTTTCAACGGGTTGGGCTTGCGGCTATAGGAGAGGCAACTATTGAGCCGCTCATCGAAGGAGATGTTGTTGTAGCCATAGATGCGCATGATTTCCTCCACGATGTCGCATTCGCGCGTAACATCGCATTTCATAGTGGGTACGCGCAGGGTCATGCCCTCGGCATTCTCGCTTGCAATCTCAATGTCGAGCGAGGTGAGGGCGGTGCGAACCTTGTCGAGGGGGATGTCTTTGCCGATAAGGTTGAACATGCGGCGGAAGTTCACCTCCACCACGGGGCGTTCCACAGGGGCAGGGTAGAGGTCTACCACGTGTCCACAGACTTCGCCGCCTGCAAGTTCGCGGATGAGAGCCACCGCACGTCGCAATGCCCAGAGGGTGATATTTGGGTCGCATCCACGCTCGTAGCGGTAGCTGGCGTCGGTCTTTAGGGTGTGTCGTTGGCTGGTCTTGCGGATGCTGACTGGATTGAAGTAGGCACTCTCAAGGAAGATGTTCTTGGTCTGATGGCTGACGCCACTTTTCCGCCCTCCGAATACCCCGGCGATGCACATTCCTTCGCGCTCGTTGCATATCATCAGGTCGCGCTGGTCGAGCGTGCGTTCCACGCCGTCAAGGGTGGTGAACCGAGTGCCTTGTGGCAGGCGACGCACCACGATGTGGTTGCCTTCAATCTTGTCGGCATCGAATGCGTGAAGGGGTTGCCCAACCTCCATAAGCACGTAGTTGGTAACGTCCACCACATTGTTGATAGGCCGCAGACCCACAGTGCGAAGCCGCTTCTGCAACCACTCGGGGCTATCCTTCACCTCCACGCCGCGCAGCGTAACGCCTGTGTAGCGTGGGCAAAGCTCAGGTTCTTCTACACTCACCTTGATGGTGTCGGACGTGTCGGGGGTCTCGGCTATTTCGGGCACTTCGGGGAAATGGAGCTTCAATTGCAACCCCTCGCGGGTGTTGCGCACTGCCACCACATCGCGGGCCACGCCGATATGTGAGCAGGCATCCATGCGGTTGGCTGTGATGGCCACTTCCAGCACGTAGTCGTCGGTCAGGTGGAAGTATTCTTTGGCTGGCATCCCCACAGGGGCATCGTCGGGCAACACCATGATGCCCTCATGGCTCGAACCCAACTGAAGCTCATCGGCTGCACAGAGCATACCTTCACTCACCGCACCGCGCAGTTTGCCTTTCTTTATCTCGTAGTATTCGGTATCGGAGGTGTAGATGCGGGTACCAATTTGGGCACACACCACCTTCTGCCCAGCAGCCACATTGGGCGCACCGCAGACGATGTCGAGCGGGCGTTCACCACCCACGTCCACCGTGGTCAGGTGCAGGTGGTCGCTATCGGGATGGGGAACGCAGGTGAGCACCTGTGCGATAACCACGTGTTCCAACCCCCCGCGGATGGATTCCACTTTCTCCATGCCGTCCACCTCAAGCCCACTGAATGTGAGCAGGTCATTGAGGTTTTCGGGGGTCAAGTCGGCAATATCGACATACTCTTTCAGCCAGTCAAATGATATGTTCATAGCGTGATAGCAATTCGTTTGCAGTTGTCTTATCAGGTTGCAAAGTTACATTTTTTTTACCAACCTGCAGCGAGTTTTTTTCTATTCGAGGGGAAACCTTACACATACTTTCCCGACCGAAAGAGCGTTTAACGTAGAAATCTTGATGCAATATGAATATCGTCTGTGTAGAAAGCCTCGGTATCGGCGAGGCTCAATTCAAGGAATTGCAACAGCACTACCAAGTGATAGGGCATCGTCTGACCTATTATCTCGACCGCCGCGAGGATGAGCCGACCCTCGTTGCCCGTATGTGCGACGCCGATGTGGTGGTGGTCAGCAATATCAAGCTGCCAGCCAGCCTACTTTCCGCCTGCGCAAGGCTGCGCTATTTGAGCGTGGCTTTCACAGGGCTCGACCATATCGACCTCGGCTATTGCCAAGCGCATGGCATCGAAGTGCAGAATGCCGCCGGCTATTCCACCACCGCTGTGAGCGAACTGGCCCTCGGCATGATGCTGGACCTGATGCGTGGCATCACCACCCTCGATGGGGTGATACGCCAAGGCAAAGCCCGAGGCACCTTCCTTGGACGCGAGTTGCAAGGCAAGACCGTTGGCATAGTGGGTACAGGAGCCATCGGCACCGCCACGGCTCGTTTGCTGATGGCTTTCGGATGCAAGGTGGTGGCCTACAGCCGCATGCAGCGTCCCGAAGTGGCGGCTCTCGGCATCGCCTATCTTCCCCTCGACGAGCTGCTCCGCCAAGCTGACATCGTCAGCTTGCACACGCCACTGACCGCCGATACACGCAGCCTCATTGGCGCTCGCGAACTCACCCTGATGAAGCCCACCGCCCTGCTTGTCAATACTGCCCGCGGGCCAGTGTGCGACATTGCCGCCGTGGCCGATGCCCTGAAGCATGGCACTATTGCAGGGGCTGCCTTCGACGTCTTTGAACAAGAACCCCCATTGCCAGCTGACCATCCGCTGCTCGCTGCCCCCAACTGTCTGCTCACTCCCCACGTGGCCTTTGCCACAGAGGAGAGCTTTGCCGCACGTGCCGACATTGTATTCTCCCACGTAGACCAATGGCTGCAGCGTCAGTGAAATCCTATATCCAATCCAAATGCAACGGCGGCATTCCTCCATCGGGGAGTGCCGCCGTTGGTTTAAGTCCCCTTTCGCTATATCAAAAGTTATACTTCACCAATGCACACACCCGGTGCCCCACCACTGTGTGGCGGTAGCCGTCGTGGCGGATTCTCCCGTTGGGTCCAATGTTTCCGTAGGCCGCCCCCGTCAGCTCATATTCCAGTCCGAGGTTGAATGCCCGTGCATTGTAGCTGACCGAGGGGGCAATGCGCCAGATGCAGTGCAGGTGGGTGAACGTCTCGCCTCCCTTCATGTAGATGTGGTAACTGCCCGTGGTAGGGTCAAGCCACAGGTCGCGACGGCTGCCGAGGTTCTGCATATAGCCGAGGAAGAGGTTGCCCCTTACCTTTTTGCCGTAGGCAAGGTTGAGGTAGCCAATAGCGGCCCTCAACGGGGAGTAGTGCCACGTGCCATCGGCATCTGCGTCCACCACGGCATAGCCCACCAGCTGGTTGAGGTGGCTGGTGTTTGCCGCCAGTAATGTGCGGCACTTCACGCTCCACATTCCGCTGACGTACTGCGCATACGCCGTCGGGGTAAGCGACCATACGTGCTCATCCACCTTGTGCACCTTTCCGTCTGTCCCCACCGCGTGGGTGCGAGGGCGCAGTGTCTGCCCATCGATTCCCAGCTGTGCATACCAACCCCTGCTCTTGAAATTCACGCCGAGGAAAGCCTCGGGCAGCAGGGCATTATTGGCAAAACTGATGCTGGCCGTGCTGGTGGCATCGGTGGCACTGGTAGGGCCATTGTTCATATATTGCAGCTGGTAGAGCAATGCCGCAGTGAGGCCGAAGCTCCCCCAGTAAGCCGTAGCACGCAGCTGTGGGGTGCGGCTATGGGGTCGAAACGGTGCCCCAGCAGCCATGCCCAGCACCTCGGGCATCACCTCGCCGCTGAGCGGATGCCAGTCCTGCCCCAGCAGCACCTCGCCGTATCGCCCCTCCGTCTGCCTGCTGAGCTTGACGTAGGCCAGGCGCAGGCGAAGCACTGTGTTGTTGCTGCCGAAGCCGCCAAAGTCGCCCTCCACCCGTCCGCTGCTCTGCATTCCGAGCCACTGCGGCCCTGTGAGGGCAAGACCTATGCGCGAAGTCAGTGCCTGCAACTGGGCGTGAGGCACTGCATTGAGGTCCACCCCGTCGCGTATCTCCCTGTCGTAGGGCAACATGTGGTATTCGCCACCGATGACGGTGTAGGTCTGCCGCGAGTCGAAGTTGAGGTAGTTGCGCACAAAGCCGTAGGGCTTTACCTTCACCTTCTCACCATCCTGCGCCATTGCCGCCACGGATGCCACAGCCAGCAGGAGGAATATAACCGCCGTCCGCTTCATGCCATCAGTACCAGCAGCTGTGCAGTGAATATGCGCAGGAACATCGTCAGGGGGTAGACGGTGGCATAACCCGTGTTGGGCAACTTGCAACCTTCGGGAGCCACGGTGTTGGCAAAGGCCAGCGTCGGAGGGTCGGTGTGCATACCGCCAATCATGCCCATCAGCGTGTAATAGTTCATCTTCAGCACCAGGCGGGCGAAGAGACCTACCACCAGTGGCGGCACCATGGTGATAATCACCCCGTAGACAACCCACATATAGTGCACCTTGACCGTCCCCACAAAGTCAGCACCCGCGCCGAGCCCTACACCCGCGAGGAAGAGGGCAATGCCCACCTCGCGCAGCATCCACACGCCGTGGCTGTCGGTCAGTTCGGTGGTGAACCGGCCTTTCTTGATGCCCAGCCAGCTGCCTATCAGCGCCACCACCAGCGGGCCACCCGCCAGCCCCAGCTTGACTGGCGCCTTCATGCCCACCGGGATGGGAATCGAGCCCACCACGATGCCGAGGGCGATGAAGATGAAGATGGGAACGAGGTTGATTTTGTGGCGCTGCGAAGTCGGGGTGGCCTGTTTTGCGCCGCCAGCTGCGTTGCCCTCGTCGGCTGTAGGCTCGCTCGCAAGGTCGATGCGGCAGAGCGGACGCAACAGCAGGCAGCAGGCAATCATACCCACCACGGCCAGCGGGTAGGCTACGGCATAGCCCGCCGCCAGGCGGTCGGATGCCCCCTCGATGCCGAGGTCGCCCACGGCCTGCTGCGCAGCCGAGAGGCCAGGGGTGTTGGTGATGGCTCCGGTGTAGACCCCGGCCATGTCGGTCAAATCCTGCGAGGCAAGCTTGGCCACGAGTACCGTCAGCCCCACGCCGAGGGCTATGTTGGCCACCGCCAGTAGGTTCATCGCGAGGCCCCCTTTGGCAAAGCTGCGGAAGAAGCCTGGCCCCACCTGCAACCCCACCGCCGTTACAAAGAGTATCAGCCCGAACTCCTTGATGATGTGCAGCATGTCGTGGTTGCAACTGACGCCGAGGGCACTGATGAGGATGCCCACAAAGAGCACCCACGTGATGCCCAGCGTGATGCCGCGTATTTTCAGCCTGCCGAGCAGCAATCCAGCGAATATCGCAACAGAAAGCATAAGCACCGTAGTGCCTACGCCTCCGCTGGTGAGCAGATTAGTAAACCACATTGTCTTGATAGTTTATAGTTTATAGGTTATGGGGTATAGAGGGCCTGTCGAAGATTAGAGGTTAGAGAACTTGTCGTACTTTTGAAGCCCGACAACTTCTATAACCTCTAACCAATAACCTCAAAACGGCAGCCGTTTAGTCGCCCAATGTGGCCACCATGACGGCCTTGATGGTGTGCATACGGTTCTCGGCCTCGTCGAAGACGATGCTGGCCGGGCTCTCAAACACCTCCTCCGTAACCTCCACGCCGTCCATGCCGTATTTCTCAAACACCTCGCGCCCCACCTTGGTCTTCAGGTCATGATAGGCCGGCAGGCAGTGCATAAACTTGCACTTCGGGTTGCCCGTGGCCTTCATCATAGCGGCATTCACCTGATAGGGCTTGAGCATAGCGATGCGCTCTTTCCAGACGCTCTCCGGCTCGCCCATCGAGACCCACACATCGGTGTAGAGGAAGTCGCACCCTTTGACGCCTTTGGCCACATCGTCGGTAACCGTTACCGTGGCCCCCGTCTGCTTGGCGATTTCCTTGCATTGCTTCACCAGCTCCTTGGCGGGTTGGAGCTTCTTCGGAGCCACAATGCGCACGTCCATGCCCATCTTGGCACCGCCCACCATGAGGCTGTTGCCCATATTGTAGCGCGCATCGCCCACGTAGGCAAAACTCACCTCGTGCAGCGGCTTGTCGCTATGCTCCTGCATGGTCAGAAAATCGGCCAGTATCTGCGTGGGATGGCTCTCGGCGGTCAGGCCGTTCCATACTGGCACGCCGGCGTACTGTGCCAGCTCCTCGACCGTCGCCTGGTCGAAACCGCGGTACTCGATGCCGTCGAACATCCTGCCCAGCACCCGGGCGGTGTCGGCCATGCTTTCCTTCACCCCAATTTGGCTCCCTGTGGGGCCGAGGTAGGTGACGTGTGCTCCCTGGTCGTGAGCCGCCACCTCGAAAGCACAGCGTGTGCGGGTAGAGGTCTTCTCGAATATCAGCGCGATATTCTTGCCCCGCAGACGAGGCTGCTCGGTGCCAGCTCGCTTGGCGCTCTTCAGTTCGCGCGCGAGGTCGAGCAGATAGTTAATCTCCTTCGGTTCGAAGTCGAGCATCTTCAGAAAGTGGCGGTTTCTCAAATTGTAGGCCATAATGCTATGTGTTTTGTTGGTTGGTATCCGTTTGCCCTCTGCCTGCTGACAATCACCACGCTGCGGTCGATATGCCTCGGCATTGGCAATGCAAATATAGCAAAAAAAGCCATGCCACACCCAAATTTCATCCCGAGCCTCCATTTTTTTCCACTAACGCCCCGGCTGACGTCTATCCGAGCCTCATAAAAGGGAAATTGACCCCCCAAAAGAGCACCTAATAATCAGTAAAACAGGCGAATATAACTCAATTTTTCCACAACTTCTTATATTTCAGCCACTTCATAGTCTGTTCTTCAATAGTTCTTCAATCGTTCTTCAATAGTTCTTCAATAATTATTGAAGAACGATTGAAGAACGATTGACCATCGATTGAGGAAAAGCCCTATCCGAATCCGATCGGCGCGTGACTAAAGGCGAGAAAGGAATGAGAAGAGGTAGTAGTTTGCGGCCTCGTTCTGTCTCATGGAAATTATTTTTTTTGTCAATTCATGAGTTCTGTGTAATTTTGCAAATCAAAAATTTGCATTCCATGCGACGACCGAACATAACAGACGCCATCAAGAAAGGACTTGACGCTCTGCCCCTTGACATCGAGGTGTGGCTCTACGGCAGCGAGGCCCGCGGCGACGCGCGCCCTGACTCCGACATCGACCTGCTGGTGCTTTTCAACAAGCCGAAGGTCGACATCGATGACAAGGATAAAATATATGATGTAACGTACCCAATTGAACTCGAGACAGGGGTACTCATACATCCATTTATTCTTTCAAAGGCACAGTGGGAGTCGCGTATGACCCCATTTCGATTGAATGTAATTAACGACGGGAGGCGATTATGACAAAAAGAATGGAGCTAACACCACAAGAACGGTACGACATTGTTACCTATCGTATCGAGTGCGCAGAAAATACTTTGGGCGAGATTGACAATCTTCTTGCCCTGAAATATTACAACAATGCGGTTAACAGGATGTATTATGCCTGCTATTATGCAGTAAGCGCATTGCTCATTGCCAATGGCATCATTACCAAATCGCACGACGGCATGATACAGATGTTCGGTTTGCATTTCATTCGTCCAGGAATATTCCCTGCACATTACGGAAAGAACTACAGCCAACTCTTTCGAGAGCGTCAGACGGGCGATTATGAAGACCTTTTCAACCACGACAAGGAGTCGGCTGCGGACCTCTATCCCAAAGCCAAGGAGCTGGTCGCCGCCGTCAAAGAGAAGGTCGACCAATGGCTGGCGGAAAACAAGGCATAGTTTTTTGCAAATCGAAAACGAATTGAAAAATATAAACGAAAACAACAACATATAGACAGATAAAACGAAGTTTAAATACATAAATTAGAAGCGTTTTTGCTTTTCTTTGTACACTTGAAATCTCGACAATTTCAACTATGCTACGCAAGAAAGGGAAACGCTCGCGGGTATCCGTGAGCTTTCTTGTTCGTAGCATAGGTAGTCGAGAACCTCAAGTGTGAACAGAAGCTCGCGGTTCTTTTTTATATGCATCTTTCAAAACAGCCAACCCAATAAATTGATACAAATACAAACAATATAAACTGTGAAAAAAAGTTTTCCCAATGAAAAACAAGGACAGGATAGTTTCTATCTTGCTTACCTTCCAAACGTTGATTCCAGCCTTACAGAAGATCAGATTCTCAACGACTACACCGATGGTGTTGTGAATGGTAATATTTTGGAGTTCAAACTACAAATATCAAATCTCAACAGCACGTTGTTTCAGGCAATCAAGTATTTATCTGTAATGAGAATAAAAGGCAAACCAGTGCCTAAGAATATCCTACTCATTTCGCTGAACGATGACAAGTGCTACAGGTATGACAGCGGTGACTATCTGGACAATATACAGAAGGTTTACATCGGTGGGGCGAGCTCGAACAATGGCTCATTTGTTGGAAAACCTCCACTGGAAACTATCGACTTGGAGTCGCATTTGGGACAAGCAAGGGTTATTGAGTTGCTTCGTGAGAATAGGTACACAAAGATTGATATAGATGTGAACTGCATTGTCGGGTGGGCTGAGCATTTCTACCGTATAAACAAGTCGTTGAACGTGCGAAAGGAAGATTTTATCGGCGATGCAACAGGTCTTCATTCGACAATCGGCGAGATACGCAAGCCAAACGTGTTCAAGGACTATATCAATCCATACGAAGGTGAAAGCAACGAAGCGTTCGGATACTTGATGGATAAACTGAACGACAATATTCAGAAAAAGAACCTTGGAACATTCTATACTCATGAACTTTATGCCGAAAAATCATTGAAACTTGTGCGAGAGGCAATCAAACGAGTGCCGGAGGGAAACGACTACATCATACTTGATAGATGTGCCGGCACGGGCAACCTTGAATTACACCTTAACGCTGAAGAACTCTCGCATACGATACTCTCAACGATAGAATATTACGAGTATCGTGTTCTTGTTGAGCGACTCGGCGACAAAGTGAGGCATATTATTCCTCCAGTAGAAACCTCGGATACATTCAATAGGGGTATGGTATTGGGTGCGGACTCGTTGACTCAAGAATATGTGGAGAATCCAATCATTCAGCAGTACGTGAAGAATAACAAATATACCATCATATTGTTTGAAAATCCGCCATACGCGGAGACAACCTCACTCGAACACCAAAGACATGGAGTTGGCAGAGCTTCGTCTGGGTGGAAGCGTAGTTATGTTGTTAATAAAATGCGGAATTCGGTAAAAGGCACATCGCTTAATGATTTGGGCAATGTGTTCATTTGGTCGGCTTTCAAATTCTACTTGCGACAAAAAACAGACAGCTATATTGTGTATTCTCCAGTTAAATATTGGAAATCACAAAAAATGATAGACAAGAAATTTATGGGCGGATTTGCCTTTAACCGAAAGCATTTCCACACCAACATCGATGCCTGTGTTTCGTGCATATATTGGAGCAATGAGGATGATAATATCGATGAACTAACATTGGATGCGTACGATATAGATGTTGAAGTGAAAGATAATGCAAAGATTGAATCTTTGTCAGAGTGTGGGACATTAGCGGTGAGGCGCATTAAAGAAATGTTTAGCAAACGTTATTACGACAAACGACCCTTTACTTCTGCTGAACAAGATGGAATATTGATTAGCTTGAATGGTGAAGAATATATCGGAAAGCTAAGAAATAGAATAATACCACTTTACTCTTATGATATGGCAGGATATTTGGTGGCCCATAGTTTTGGATTTGATAATCCTGATGCAAAGTCCAGCTTATTAGTTGCCGGACGTTATGATGGGAACGGTTTTTATATCCACAAAGACAACTACCTTGAGAAGCTTCCCATGTTTGCCGCAAGTAGGTATGTTACATACAATCGCTATTGGACGGAACGGGCGAGAATTATGAAGTCGGCGGATGGATATGTTGCGTTCGAAAAAGATGTCAAAAGTCACAAATGCGACGACTTCCTATACAAATGTCTGCTCTTTACCGTACTCGAAACGCAGAATCATTGCCGTGAGTTCGTTGGAAGTGATGGCAGGACATACCGCAATCAGTTCACCTTCGATACAACCAATGGCGATACACTTGCGGCAACCGACATAAAGAAGATGAAAATGAATGTAGAAGAAAAGGTTTTGGTCGGTTTGTGGAATAACATATTGAAGGAGGCAAAAAAGACAAAAGAGTATGACAAAAGGTGGAATTATGGATTATATCAGATAATAAACGAATTGGATACGACCTATGAGGACGCAAACGGCGATAAGCAGTACAATTACACCCAACTGCACACACATATCACCACGCTAAAACAGAAAGTCAAAGAATATTATCTGAAAGAGATTGTGCCGTACTTGTTTAAGTACGAGTTTTTGAAATGATCATCCCCGACCTGTCCTACATTCCACAACAACCCCATTCCATATTTAAGCCTGTGGAGGAATGACTAATGTGAGGTCAATCGCTTGTTGAGTGTTTAAGGGGATGAATGCTATATGGTAGGCTCTAAAAATTGATTTTTTCGTTTTCTGGCTTTGACGGAGAGCTTAATTTAGCCGCTTCGCCAGATTTTATCATCATTTGCAAAGTTAAAGGAAGCGCAAAAAAAGCCGCGAACCTTGTACTGGGTGTTATTTCTGATTATTCTACATGGTTTT